>NZ_JAZHRU010000001.1:6594107-6897218 GCF_036924525.1 Bradyrhizobium sp. AZCC 1719
GCGGCGCCGGCCCGGGCGTCGCCGAGCTCAGCTTCGACCACAGCCTCTCGGGTAAGAGACCTGCGGAGTCCTTCATGGTGTTCGCCGCCGACAAATGCGGCCCCGGCGCCTACAACCTGCCGCTCTACCTCGCCTTTGCCGATCCGATGTATTGCGCCGGGCTGATGCTGCCCCCGATGATCAAGGGATTCCGTTTCCATGTCATCGACATGGACAACACGGCCGGCGACAGCGTGATCGAACTCGACGCGCCCGCGGATGGCTACCACATTGCCGCGCTGCTCCGCGACAACGAGCGCTTTGGCATTGATCGCATCGTTTCCCGGACCCATGGCGAGGTCGCCGTCGCCGTTTCGGCGCAGCGTCTTCACGCGATCGCAGGCAAGTACACCGGCAAGGACGATCCGGTCGCGATCATCAGGAACCAGGGGATTTTCCCGGCGCCTGAAGAAATCGTCTCGCCGTTCGCGAAGGCGCACTTCGTAGGCGGCGATGCGCGCGGCTCGCACGTGATGCCGCTCATGCCGGTGCCAATTAACACACCGGTGACAGGCATGTACTGCCTCCCGATCGTTTCCTGCGCCGGCTTTTCGATCGACAAGGATGGCCGCTTCTCGGAGTCCTACACCGATTTCTTCGACAACCCGGCGTGGGACGAGGTCCGCCAGCGCGCCCAGCGCAAGGCAATCGAGATGCGCAGCCAGGGCTGGTCCGGCGCCGCGATGCTGCCCTACTCCGAGTTGGAGTATGGTGGCTTCCGCGACACCGTGTCCTCACTGCTGAAGCGCTTTCAGGTGCGCAAGGAGCGCAAGCCGGAAGCGGCCGAGTAAGGAACCGCCTGCGAGGTGGGTATGGCAAAAAGACGCATCGGCATTCTCACGGGCGGCGGCGACGTTCCCGGCCTCAACGCAGTCATCAAGAGCGTGACATATCGCGGCAGCGAGAACGACATCGAGGTCGTCGGCCTCCGCCGTGGTTGGGAGGCCCTCACGCACGTGAACCTCGAGGACCCCGCCAGCAGGTCCCACTACATCATCCCGCTAAACCGTGACAACACGCGCACCATAGACCGGAGCGGCGGCACCATGCTGCACTCGAGTCGCACCAACCCGTCCAAGATGAAGAAGCTGCCGGATCATCTCGTCAGCAACGACTTTCCAGCCTCGCTCAGCACCAAGGGCGGCATCGCAACCAGGACGTGGGACGTCACCGGCCAGGTGCTGGCGAACCTCTCGGGGCTCGGCATCGAACATCTGATCGCCATCGGCGGCGACGACACGCTCAGTTACGCAGCCAAGCTCAACGACCTCGGCGTCAAGATCATCGCCATCCCGAAGACGATGGACAACGACGTCCGCAACACCGAGTACTGCATCGGCTTCTCGACCGCGATCACCCGCGCCAGCGACGCCATCCAGCGGCAGCGCACCACTGTCGGATCGCACGAGCGTATCGGCATTTTCCGCGTCTTTGGCCGCGATGCCGGATTTACAGCGCTCTACACCGCGTACGCCACCTCGATCCGGTGCGTCATACCGGAGTACAAGTTCGATCTCGACAAACTGATCCAGTTGCTCGTCGAGGAGAAGCGCGCCAACCCAAGCAACTACGCGCTGGTCGTGCTCAGCGAGGGCGCCGCGTGGGAGGGCTACGAGGTGCAGGAATACGGTGAACCTGATGCCTACGGTCATCGCAAGAAAGCGAGCGTGGCGGAATCGTTCGCCGACGAGATCAAGCGACGCGTCGGCGAGGAGACGATCACCTCCGATCTCACCTACGACCTGCGATCGGGCAATCCGGACTTCATCGACAAGCTCGTGGCCCTGACTTTCGGTAACATGGCCTACGATGCCATCCTGGAAGGCAAGACCGGCCGCATGTCGGCGCTGGTGGAAGGGCGCTACGACCTCGTGCCCATCCCTGACGCCAAGCTCGGGCCGCGCAAGTTGGACGTCGCCAGCACGTACAACACGGAGCGCTACCGCCCCATCTACGGCAATAAGCGAGGGCTGCCGATCTTTCTCACCCGCGCGTCATAGGGTGGCAGTGGTAATCCTAAGGGCGGTCTGCTGCGGGCGATCTCGAAAATGCCGGACTCCATGCGGAATTGTTCGCACTGCGGAAACAAGCCGCGCTTTTGCATGATGGCGTTGCCCCGACTGCCGCCCGCCCCTGGTAGACTTTTGCGGGGGGTAACGGCATCCTGCCCTTAAATCTCACAAGGGCGCGCGGGCATCCCGCGCCGGGAAACCAGAGGGCAGGACATGATCAAGACGCGATTCACCGAGCTCGTCGGCGTCGAGCACCCGATCGTCCAGGGCGGCATGCAATGGGTCGGCCGCGCCGAGCTGGTCGCGGCCGTTGCCAATGCCGGCGCGCTCGGGCTGATCACCGCGCTGACGCAGCCGACGCCGGAGGATCTCACCAAGGAAATTGCGCGCTGCCGCGACCTGACCGACAAGCCGTTCGGCGTCAACCTCACCATTCTGCCCGCGATCAAGCCGCCGCCTTACGCCGAATACCGCCAGGCCATCATCGAGGCCGGCATCAAGATCGTCGAGACCGCCGGCAACAAGCCGCAGGAACACGTCACCGAGTTCAAGAAGCACGGCATCAAGATCATCCACAAATGCACCAGCGTCCGCCACGCGCTGTCGGCGGAGCGGATGGGCGTCGATGCCATCTCGATCGACGGTTTTGAATGCGCCGGTCATCCCGGCGAGGACGATACGCCCGGCCTGATCCTGATCCCGGTCGCCGCCGACAAGGTGAAGATACCGATGATCGCCTCCGGCGGTTTCGGCGACGGCCGCGGCCTGGTTGCCGCGCTCGCGCTCGGCGCCGAGGGCATCAACATGGGCACGCGCTTCATGTGCACCAGGGAAAGCCCGATCCATCAGCTCGTGAAGGAGCGCATCGTCGCCAATGACGAACGCGAGACCGAATTGATCTTCCGCACCATGCGCAACACATCGCGCGTCGCCAAGAACACGATCTCGACCAAGGTGGTGGCGATGGAAAGGGAAGGCGCGAAATTCGAGGACGTGCGCGAGCTCGTCGCCGGCGCCCGCGGCAAGATGGTCTACGCCACCGGCGACGCCGATGAAGGCATCTGGTCGGCGGGCCAGGTCCAGGGCCTGATCCACGACATCCCGACCTGCGCCGAACTGATCTCGCGCATCATGCGCGACGCGGAAGCGATCATCCGCAGCCGGTTCGAAGGCATGTTGTCGGGTGCGCAGCGGCAGGCAGCAGAATAGGCGGCCTATGCGCGCCGCAACCTCGCTTCACCTCTCCCGCTTGCGGGGGAGGTCGGATCGCGTCGGAAGATGCGATCCGGGTGGGGGCTCTCTCCACACGAACAGTGTAACTCGCGGCGACACCCCCACCCCATCCCTCCCCCGCAAGCGGGAGAGGGAGCAGAAAACGAGAAGAGCCCATGAAAGCCTATGTCTACGGCGCCAACGGCGCCGAAATATCAGAGGTCGCAAAACCTTCGCCGAAGGGTACGCAGGTGCTGGTCAAGGTCCATGCCTGCGGCCTCAACCGCGCCGACCTCGGCATGACCAAGGGCCATGTGCATGGCGCGGCCGGCGGCGTCGGCACCGTGCTCGGCATGGAATGGGCGGGCGAAGTCGCCGAGCTCGGGCCGGACGCAAAAGGCGTCAACGTCGGCGACAAGATCATGGGCTCCGGCGGCGCGGCGTTTGCCGAGTATACGCTGGCCGACCATGGCCGGCTGTTCCGCGCGCCCTCGAACATGAACTTCGAGGAAGCCGCCACCCTCCCCGTCGCGCTCGCCACCATGCACAACGCCGTCGTCACCAACGGCGCGCTGCAGCCGGGCCAGAGCGTCCTGATCCAGGGCGCCAGCTCCGGCGTCGGCCTGATGGCGATGCAGATTGCAAAACTGAAGGGCGCCAAACTCGTGATCGGCTCCTCGACGGACGCGATGCGCCGCGGCCGCTTGAAGGAGTTCGGCGCCGATCTCGCGATCGATTCCAGCGACCCCGGCTGGGTCGATCAGGTGCTCAACTCAACGAACGGCGAAGGCGTCGACCTGATCGTCGACCAAGTGTCCGGCAAGGTCGCCAACCAGAACCTCGCCGCCACCAAGGTCAAGGGCCGCATCGTCAATGTCGGCCGGCTCGGCGGCACCCACGCCGATTTCAATTTCGACCTCCACGCCGCCCGCCGCATCCACTATATCGGCGTCACCTTCCGCACCCGCACGATCGAGGAAATTCGCGAAATCTTCGACGAGGTCCGCAAAGACATCTGGCCGGCGGTGGAATCGCGAAAACTGCAACTGCCGATCGACAAGGTCTATCCCTTCGCCGAGATCGGCAAGGCGTTCGAGCACATGGAAGCCAACAAGCACCTCGGGAAGATCGTGGTGGCGTTCTAACGTGTCCCGGACGCGGTGCAGCGTAAGCGCTGCTCCGCAGAGCCGGGACCCATGCGCCGGTGGACACCGGATTGGCAGTGCTTCATCCGGCGCTAGGCATCCGAATGTTCGCGCTCGCGGGCTGGATGCTGAATGGCGAGGATGACGATTTCCTCGGCCTCGTTGTCAGCAGTGTAGTAGACCAGATATGGATATCGCCGCGTCACCAGCTTGCGCACGCCCTCGACATTCTGTTGCCGTCCAACATGCGGAAATAAAGCCAAACTTTGGAGCGATTCAAGAATCGCGGCCTGCACGCGAAGCGCAGCCCGCGGGCTGTGTTCGCGGACATAGTCCGCTATCTCGGCGAGATCCCGAGCCGCACGCGTCGTAAAACGGAGCTTCATTGCTCGAAGCGGCGGAACGCGGCTTCGACCTCGGCATCGGTTGCGAATTGGCGGCGCTCGGCTTGCGCAAGCCCTTCCAACACGGCAGGAAGATGCGCTGGATCGATCTCCTCTGGCTCTCCCTCTTGGCCGCTCAGAGTCAGCATGGCAAGCGCTATTTCATCCTGGCTGTCAGGTGGCAAGCGCCGCACGGCTTCCAGGGCCTTTTCGAGCAGTTTGGTCATGTGAGAAAGATATGGCCGAACCACCCAAAATGGAAGGGTGTTGATAACCATCTGCAAACCGCAAATTATCCTACGGCAGCGACCCTCTCAGGTCTGCGACACCAATATCGAGAGTTGCTCGGCCACCGTTCTCGGTGCGCGCGCCCACCTTACTGCGTTCGGACACAGCAGTGACACGGCCACCTTTCTCAGCCAGTCCGAAACTTTGAACGACGATCGCGCCAAGCACGAGCAGCGCGACCATAACCAGCCCACTCAGGGCGGGAGTTAGATGTAGATTGGACCCAAAGCGCATCATTGCTGCACCCACGCGCATCGCCCGCAGCCCGCTGCAATAGCGTCGTTGAGTCGTTAGGCGATTTGGTGACGCGGCGATGGCGATCCGGCGTTCACTCTCTTGCGCGCACCGTACGCTTCAACCGAAGCGTTCGCATGGATGAGGCCGAGCACCGACGCCGGCTCGGACGGGAGTCCGCATCCTGTTACGGACGTGATCGAGACGTTGCGCGCGATTGAGCAAGGCGAGAAGGAGTGCCCGACGGCGACGTGACCTTGGCCTCAAGGAATTCGCAATCTTGTTCCGGCTTACCGAACCCGCAATATCGGCCGGGCAACGCGCGCGCCGCTGCTACCCGACGCGACTGCGTTGCTCAATATTGGCCGCCGGTCCTCCCGCGCGGACATGGCGATTACCGGATGGCAGCGTTTGCGAGCCGGCAATACTTTTCCACGGACTAATCGTTTCGACGATGATGTTGATTCCGGCCAACGCGCTGTCGATTTGGCGCTGCACGTTGTTGACCTCGGCCTGCAGGAAATCCTGCATTTTTTGGAGTTCCGAAGCCAGCCCCTGAAGTTCGCCTATCGAGTTTGAGGTCAGCCGGGCGACGGAGGAGTTGATCCGTTCGGCGCTGATCTCCAGCTCGCTGGAGGGCTGCGACTTCTCTTGCGTTTCCGATTTGCTGAGTTGTGTCGCCAAAGCCTCCGACGGAGGCGTTTTTTCGTCGGGTGCGGCAGACGTTCGGGTATCCATCAGGTACTCCCTTGGTGCCGGTTGGTCGCGACGCCAATCCCGAACCAGATTGGTTAATAATCCGTTAAACCTGATGCAGATTGGTTAATAATTCGGTAAGGGGCAGCCGAGACCGTCGTTTTCGATCATCGCGCCTCGCCAGCAAACGCCTGCCGCAATTCCGACAGCCGATCGAGCGCGGCCTGCGGCAGCGGGCCCTTCTCCACCGCGGCGAGTGCATCCTCGAACTGTTGCGGCGTCGCCATGCCGACCAGGATCGTGCCCATCGCCGGATGCGAGATCGCAAACCGCGTCGCGGCCTCCGTCAGGCTGCCGGCAAATCCGCCCTCCACCAGCGGCATCAGCCGGCGCGCGCGATCGACATCGGCATCGTAGCTCATGGCAGAGCCGATCGGCTCCGGCGCGGCGCCCGCAATCGGATGCCGCTCCGCCGAACCCGACAGCGCCCCGCCGGCCAGCACGCGGATGCCGACGACACCAACACCGGCCGCCTCCGTGTGGTCAAACAGCCGTCCATAATCCTGCGCCGGATAGCGCGCCGGCAATTCGCCGGCCGCAGACGGATTGAGCATGTTGTAGACGACCTGCGCGCTGTCGAAGACGCCAGCATCGATCACCTGATGCAGCGCCGCCGTGTCGCCGAGCGCCGTGATCCCGAGAAACCGGATCTTCCCCTCTCGCCGCAGCCGCTCGAACGCCGGCACCACCTCGTCGAGCACCTGCCGCACGCCGAGCGCCGGCCCGCCGCCCTGCGCGGTAATCGGATTGTGCAGATGAAGGATGTCGACCCGCTCAAGCCGCAGCCGCGCCAGACTGCCTTCGAGCGATAGCCGCACCGCCTCATCAATCCGGCCACGATCATCAGGCGGTAACCGAACCTTAGTGGCGACGACGACGTTGGCCGGTTTCAGCGTCTGCAAAACGCGGCCAAGGTTCCTTTCCGACTCGCCATCGCCGTACTGCACCGCCGTGTCGAAGTAATTGACGCCGGCCGCAATCGCCCGCGCGATGGCGCGCTCCTGATCGGCCGCATCGCCGCGGACCATCAGACCGCCGACTGCGCCGCAGCCGAAGCCGAGGATCGAGAGCCGCATCCCGGTGCGGCCAAAGGTCCGAAATTCCATCGCGTTTCCTCCTGAGGTGGATGACCTGCGCGCTAGCCTTTTTTCGGCGACCAGCCATAAGCCTTGATGCAAGCGCCGCCCATCAGCATGGCCCGCTCGCTCTCGCTCAGGCGGCTGGTCCTGACGAACGGCTCGACCGCCTGCTCGTAGTTCACGACCGCGAACGCGCGCGTCCAGTCCGTGCCCCACAGGCAGCGCTCAAAACCCCAGGCATCGAACACGCGCCCGAGCGGGTCCCAAATATCAGGGAAAGGGTACGGTTCGCGGGACAGCGTGCAGGCACCGCTGACCTTGATCACGGCGTTCGCCCGCATGGCGAGTTCCAGCACCTTCGGAAGCTCGGCCCAGGGTTCGGGCGGCGCCGGCGGCACGCGTGGCTGCAGGATCCCCAGATGGTCGATGATGAACCGCGTGTCGGGATGGCGATCGATCAGCGCCCTGCCCGCGTCGAGATTGTCCCAGCACAGGATGTTGACCGGAAAATCATGGCGAACCGCCGCGCGCGCAATCCGGTCGAGGCCGGGATCATCAGGCGCGCGCCGCGCCTCCTTCGTCAGCATGATGCGGATTCCGACCGCGCCCGGCGTCCTCTTCCAGTCGGCGACGACATTGGCCACATCAGGGTCATCTGGATCGACCGGCTTGACGATCGCAAGCCGGCCGGGATGGGCCCGCTGCACTTCCACGGCATAGCTGGCGTCGTAACGGTACAGTGAAAAGGCGGAGATGAAGATCGCCCCGTCGACGCCAACCTTGTCCATCGCCGCCACCATCTCGTCGCCCGTAACGTGATCGGGCCAGTTCGGCACACTGTGCCAGGGCCGCATCGGACTGTTCGCCTCATAGGCATGGACCTGGGAATCGATGATCGGCATCGGGGCGGTTCCTCTGTACCGAGATTTTGGACAATGCCGCAGGCTCGTGTCCAGAGCGCAAAGGCGAGGGCCAACAGCGGAACTGAGGCGGCCTGTTCGATCACCTCGGCTCTGTCGCGCCCGCAATAACGTGGTGGCGCATTTTTTGTCGGGAAAAAAGCGCAGCGCCCTTTGAGCGCCGTATTTTGAAGCGTAACTTGGGACGCCAAGAAATAAGAAAAATCGATCGTGGGAGGCACGCCAATGTGCAGCACGAAAAGTTTCGTTTGGGCATCCCTCGCTTGTTTCCCTCGACTGACCGCGCATTTGCAGGATAGCCCTTCGGCCGAGACATAGCCGATGACCGCGACAGCGACATCAGGTGCTGATGGCGCACGTCCTGATCGCGGCGGCCGGATTACGTTTCTTGTGTTCGGACTGGTTGCTGTTGGACTTTGGCTGACGGGCGGGCTCGCCACGGCAGGTGAAGGGCTGCAAGTGACGAACGCCCGGGTGCCTGCGTCCGATCAGATCGGTATCGATCTCCCGCTTGTGATGACGATCAGGAACGATGCGGCCGAAGCCGACGCCCTGTTGCGCATCCGCTGTCCGTTCGCGAATTTCGCCGTAAAGCACACGGTCGATCGCGGCGAAGGCGCGCCAGCCATGCGCGAGATCAAGTCGATTCCAATCCCGGAGAGCAAGACGACCGAACTCAAGCACGACGGATATCACGTGATGCTGCTGCAGACGCGGCAGAAGCTTGTCGACGGCGAGACGTTTACATGTGCCGTCGTTTTCCAGAAAGGTGGAACCAAAGAAACGGAGGTGCAGGTTTCGCGAACGCCCTGATCGCGACAGCGGACCGGTGAGCCGCTGAACGAGGCTTCTCAGCTGAACGCCCGGATGTGCCGGACGCTCGATTCAACATGAACTGCCAAAGGAGGGCATTACTCATGGAGCGATTTTCAGGTCACACAAGAATCTCCACGCGAGCGCGCCTGCTCGCCGTTGCAATCGCTGCCGCGGGCATGACGGCCGCACTGCCGGCATCCGCCGCCGACGAGGTCAATCAGGAACGGCTACTCAATGTCGAGAAGGAGCCGGGCAACTGGCTTCATCATCATCAGAATTACGCGGCTCACCGGTTCTCCACTCTGAAGGAGATCAACCGCGATAACGTGAAGAACCTGAAGGTCGCCTGGACCATGCACCTCGGCGGCATCGAGGGCGGCGGCATCTGGAGCCATGGCGGGCTGGAAGGAACTCCGATTGCCGAGAACGGCTTTCTCTACGTCACCGATGGATGGGGTTCGGTCTACAAGATCGATGCACATGGTGGCCGCGGCGTGCTGGTCTGGAAGATGGATCCCAAGACGGACCGTGACTGGGCTGGCGCCGTGGCGTGCTGCGGCGTCGACAACCGCGGCGTCGCATTGTGGGGTGATCTCGTCATTTCCCATACGCTTGATGGCCGGCTGATCGCGACCAACAAGGAAACCGGCCAGGTCGCCTGGCAGCGCACGGTGGCCGATCCGGACAAGGGCGAGGTGATCACCGGCGCGCCGTTGATCGTCAAGAACATGGCGATCACGGGCGTCGCCGGCGCGGAATACGGCATCCGTGGCTGGATCGCCGCCACCGACCTTGCGACCCAGAAGGAGGTCTGGCGCACCCACACAATCCCGGGCAAGGGCGAGCCCGGCAGCGAGACCTGGAAAGACAGTAACAACGCGGCTGCCGCCGGCGGCGGTTCGACGTGGGTAACAGGCACCTACGATCCCGCGACCGACACCATCATCTGGGGCATCGGCAATCCCGGGCCGGACTGGGATAATGAATATCGGCCAGGCGACAACCTTTACACCGATAGTTCGCTGGCCCTTGATGCCACGACCGGCAAGATCAAGTGGCATTATCAGCACACGCCAAACGACCCCTACGACTATGACAGCGTGGCAGAGAACGTGCTGGTCGATGTCCCCGGGCCTGGTGGTCCGCGGAAGCTCGCGCTCGAAGCGGACCGCAACGGGTTCGCCTATGCGATCGATCGCACCACCGGCAAGTTCGTCTGGGGCCTGCCGTTCGTCAAGAAAGTCACATGGACCAAAGGGCTCGACCCCGAGAGCGGCAAGCCGATCGAGTACGACCCGAACAAGGCCGTGCAGACCTATATCGCGTCGGTGACGCCAAGCCGCACCAATATGGAAACCGATATCTGCCCCGGCAACATGGGCGGCAAGAACTGGCCGCCGACGGCCTACAATCCGGATTTGAAGCTCTGGTACATCCCGGTGATCGAGAGCTGCAACCGCATCAAGGTTGAGGTGATGACGCGGGACAAGCTGAAACCGCGGGAGTTCTGGACCGGCGGCGGCCCGAGCCAGCCATTCAGGATCACCGGCAGCGTGACTGCGATCGATGTGACGACGGGCAAGATCGCCGAAAAAATGGAAACGCCGTTTCCCAATTTGGGCGGCATGCTTGCGACTCCCGACCTCGTCTTCACCGGTCAGCCATCCGGCGAAGTGATGGCGCTCGACGCCAAGTCATTGCAGAAGCTCTGGGAGTTCAACACGGGCGGCGGCGTCAACGCACCGCCGATGACCTTTATGGTCGATGGCAAACAGTACGTTGCCATTCTGGTTGGCCTGGGCGGCGCCTGGGACAAGTGGTTCATCGATTCGACGCCCGAACTGAAGAAGATACAGCCGGGATCGATGCTCTACGTATTCGCACTCTGACATCCCAAAAAACGGAGGGTCCGCCAACCGCGGGCCCTCCCCTTCGTCGACAAGAGACGCAATGATGATCTTCAACAGCTTCCCGGCGGCGCCAAGCATGCTGCTCGCGAGCGTCGTCGCCCTGAATTTTTTGATTGGTACGACAGCTTTCGGTCAGTCGGCGCAAGCGCCAGCTTCGGATCCGACCAATGCCGGCAAGGCCGTTTTCAGTAAGGCCAATTGCGTGGGCTGCCACAAATGGCACGGCAATGGCGGCGGCGGCTACGGCGGTGATGCGCTGTCGCTGCGCAAGACCGAGCTGACGCGCGATCAGATCATTGAAATCGTCGGCTGCGGGCGGCCGGGCACCGGGATGCCGTTCTTTATGCGCGGCGCCTACGATGAGGTGAAATGCCACGGCATGAACCGCCAGGACGCGGCGGCACAGATGCCGCCCGAGGGCGGAACGTTTCTGCGCCCGAAGGATATTGAAGCCGTCGCCGACTACGTGATCGCCCACATCAAGGGAGCCGGCGAACCCACTTACGCGGAATGCGTCACCTTCTTCTCAAACACCTCGCGGGTATGCGACGTCTACAAGACCCCGGCGCAGAAGCCAGATGATGCGACCGCCAGCACCGGGAAGGGCCAGTGATGCGCAGACTGAAGCTGCCGGGCGTTCTTGCTGCGGGCCTGCTTGCCTGGCAGGCCGTCGTGCTTGCGAGCTCTCCGGCTGATGCGGAAGAATTCAGCGGCAACGATCTGCGGGACATTCGCCTCGGAATGGCTGCGGCCGAGTTGGCGGATACCGGTTACGTCGACCTCTACTGCGCGGCGGATCCGAAGCGCACATTGGCTGGCTGGCAAAACTGGCGTGACTGCCCCGCCGACGCAAATGGTACACGGGCGATCCGATTTGGTTACGATCCATCGACCAGCCGCGACGGCACGATGGTGGCGGGTCATCCGGCGATCCTCACCCTTCTGATCGACGATACCGCGCATGTTGCCGGTTTGCAGATCGAGACCGATCCGAAGGCGCGTCTCTATATCCGGAAGAAGGCGTTTCTCCTGGGGCTGCAGGCCAAATCGCGCTACGGCTCGGACGGCTGGGCATGCACCGAGGGCCAGCCTGATGCAGGAGACCAGCCAGTGGGAGGCATCTACCTCAAGGAGCGCTGCACCAAGACGATCAGTGGCCGTTCACTCATTGTCGAACGCAACCTCTTCCGCCGGTCCGATCAGGACAGCAAGAATTTTGTCGACGAATCCCGAATCAGCATCCTGCGAGCCAAGAACTAGCAGCTCTCGATGATGCAGGTGCGGTGCTGAACTTGCGGCGTTCGTCGCCAAGTAAGTGACCTTACTTTTCCACTATGCGATGCTGTCTGGACTTCCGAGCGCGCACCATCGCTGCGCATGCCCGTTTCGTGTGCCTTTCAGCCTACGGATACACCTGCCTTTGCCCGGCTTATTCCGAGGGCCAGAATGCGATGCAGCAGGTCCGGGTAATCTAGGCGGTCATGCCGAGCCGCTGTAGCGAACTCCTGGCTCTTTGCGATTTCGGGATTGGGGTTCGCTTCAATGAAATACGGTGTGCCGTCGGCAGAGAGGCGAAAGTCGATGCGCGCGTATCCATCGAGCCCCAGCGTTCGGTAGATACGTTTTGCTATTCGCTGAATACGGGCGTGTACCTCCGGCAGGAGATTCTTGGCCGGCCCATCTTCAATTCCGACCCGCTCCTGATAACTGGGATCGTGTTTGACCTTCTCGGTGGCTATGTGCCGTGCACCCTGGCCGCCCATGCTGCCGAATTTCAATTCCCAGACCGGCAGAGCCCGCAATCTATTGTTGCCGAGTACGCCGACGTAGAGCTCACGTCCTTCGATATATTGCTCGGCGATGGCGGCAGTTCCGACCCGCTCGTGAATGAAAGCGACGCGCTCTGCGAGCTTCTCGTCCGTATCGACGATCGATGCTTGCGAGATCCCGAAGGATCCATCCTCGTTCAGGCTCTTGACGATCAGCGGCAGCGCCAAGCGCGCTGGCCGTTTGACCTTGCGGCGCATCGGAAACACGGCGAAGGCCGGCACCGCGATCCGGCGATGGTGCACCAAGGTCTTGGATAGATCCTTGCCGCGCGCCAAGATCAGGCCACGCGGATTGCACCCGGTATATGGGATCTGCATAAGCTCGAGATAGCTTGGAATGTGCTGGTCATACACGGGCTCATGGTGAAACTGCTCGAGCAAGTTGAATACCACATGCGGCTTGAAACCTTCGATCTCGTCGCGCACCGGCCTGATTTCCTCCTGCACGCCGAGCGGGCGCACTTCATGGCCAGCCGCACGCAAAGTGCTCACGACGTCGAATTCTGTTTTCCATTCATTGATTTGCCGCGCGGTGTATCCGTCGGTAGAATCCGGGGGCACGAAGTCCGGATGCATCAGCACTAGAATGCGCAGGCGTCTCATAGCGCAATCCACTTGCGCCGCGAGGGGCCGAACAGCGCGTGCATGGTTTTGGCGGTCAACAGTATACTGAAATTGATCACTAGCTTCTGTTTAGAGCCGGCGGCACGCAGATTAAGCTCGCGGCAGCGGGAGATCATATCGTCAAGTACAGCATCAAGCGTAAGTTGGTTCTCGCCCGTCCACCGGGCAACCAGCTGCCTGATTTGGGCGCGGTGTCGCCTGATGAAGAGGGAAGCCGGTTGCTCCCGGCGATGCCGTGGATCGGCGGAAAAGAGCCGGGAGAGGTCGCGGTCGTAAGTCTTCGGTGGCTTGAATGCGTAGAACGCCTGCTTTTTCTGATAGTGGTCGCCAAGCGTCTGACTGAGCTCATGCAGCGGATCGACACGCTCCCGCGTCGTAATTGGCGGCCGCTTCCCGGCGATTTCGTCCATCAGTTCGTCGACATATTCGAGCTTCTTCAGCGCTGGCCAACCGGCATAGCGCGTCCGCCAGTTCGAACGCGGCCGCAGCCACACCGCGAAGGTTTCGGCAAAATCCTCGTCCGGATGGCTTTGCGCGTACCAGAGCCGAAGATGCTGGACATAACTCCGGCTGGCCGGATTGGGCCGGTAGTAACGCGGGTAGTGCTTCGAGGACGGGCCGAACAGCTGCTGCCAACGCCGACGACGTTGCAGCTGATACGCGTGCTGCACGGCATGGCCTGCCTCATGACGGAGAATGGCCATGCACTCGGACCAAGTGCCGCCCTCGACGTCGAGCATCATCTTCTTCTCGATTTTCATCAGGCGGGGATGGGTAAGATAGAATGGGATGGCAATACCGGGCACATCTGCCGGGCTAAACCATTCGCTCGATACCCATGCGTGTGGCCGCAGCCGGATGGCCCGCCCTTCGAGCTCTTCATAGAGAGTGCTGAGACAATCCTCGAGCCAAGTTCCTTCGACCGAAACCTTCAGACTACTGAGAGGTTGCTTGAGCAACTGTTCGTCCGATAGCTTTTCCCAAGGATATTTCCGACGTGGCATAGGCATCCAGAAGCATAAGAACTCGGTACTTGGATGGTGTCATAGGATACGGCTGGCAACAACCGTCGACCCTTCGCGGCGTGCCGCTGTTGGCCAGCGTCGGCTTTGGGCCTAGCTACCAACTCCTGCAGCACAGCATTGTAAGTTGGCGTCAGCTCCTGTGCGCGGCCGACGTTCCTCGGTGCGCCACCCTGGTTCTATTCGTTCAGACGCCAGCATTCTGTCCTGTCTCCAGGCAAATAACTCGCGTCGCAAAAAATCGATTTTTCTTGAATAATCTATTTTCCATAACAACTTCAACGTGATTTGCCCCGTGCAGTCGTCGCATCAAAAATATTCCGCTTCGCCGCACAAATCCCGCCGTCCCGTCCCGACAAGAGGGGCGTTGGCCATCGTCACGAACGTGGGGCGGGATGCGGTGGACGCGGCAGCGTCGGCGCGAGAGGTTGTTCGCAGGGCGGCTACGGCCGTGAGCGGACACGGCGCGCAGGACGTACGGCGCTGAAGCGTACGGCAAAACCGTGTGGTCCTGGCACCCGTGGCTGGTGTCAAGCTGACGGAGGTGCGTTGAACCCAACCGGGTTCGACAAGCCTTCAATCCGTCAGCGATGGAGGCAAGAGGAATTCGTCTCCAGGGAGAGCACGGTATAAGCCGTAAAGCCACTGCGCAGGGAATGCCGGAGTGCCTCGGCTGTACCTGTATGCTCGTGTGCGCATCTCTTTGCGCTACTTGCACACGAGACCGCGGGTGCAGCAAGCACCCGGCATTCCCTGCGCCCTCTTCCTGTAGGGCGAATGAATTTGCAAAGCTCGGGCGGATCGCGCCGCGGGAACGTAGACACATACCTGGTTGTCATCACCCGCGCAGGCGGGTGACCAAGTATTCCAGAGGCAGCAGTGATTGAACCGACAAGCCGCGGCGTACTGGATCCCCCGCATGCGCGGGGACGACGATCGAGTTTGCGTCGCTTTCTCTGCGTCATTGCGAGCGCAGGTCGACAACAACAATGCGCTCCTGCAAGTGAGTTGCGATAGCACCTCAAACCCTCGCCTTTCATGTTAACTGCCCCCCTGCTAAACCGCCGGCCATGACCACTATCCCCACCATAAAAACCAACGTCGCCGCGATCTCGATCTTCGCCAGCGCCGGCATGGCTGCGGCGAAGTTCGCGGTCGGCATCGCGATCGGCTCGCTCGCGCTGATCTCGGAGGCGCTGCATTCCTCCGTCGACGTGATAGCCACCATCATCACCTGGCTCGTGGTGCGGGTGTCCGACCAGCCGGCCGACGAGGAACATCACTATGGCCACGGCAAGTTCGAGAGCCTGTCGGCGCTGTTCGTTATCGCGCTGCTCTATGTGCTGGCCGGCGGCATCCTGGTCGAATCCTGGAGCCGGCTGCGCGAAGGTGCGCCGCCGCCGACGGTATCGGCTGTCCCCTTCGTCGTGCTGGTGATCGATATCGCGGTCAATTTCTGGCGCGCGCGGGCGCTGCATCGCACGGCGCGGCAGACGCGAAGCCAGGCGCTGGCGGCGGACGCGCTGCATTTTGCTTCCGACGTGCTCGGCTCCCTCGCCGTCATCGCCGGCCTCGCGCTCACCGGGCTCGGCTATGCCTGGGGCGACTCGGTTGCCGCCATCGCCGTCGCCGTCATGATCTCGATTCTCGGCCTGCGGCTCGGTCGCTCCACCGTCGAAACCCTGCTCGACCGTGCACCCGCAGGCGCGTCCGAAAAAGCGACCGCCGCCATCCGCGCGGTGCCCGGCGCGGTCGGCGTCGAACGCGTGCGCGTGCGCATGGTCGGGCCGACGCATTTCATCGACGCCATCGTCAAAGTGCCGCGCACCTACCCGATCGACCGGGTCGAGGCGATCAAGAAAACCGCGCAAGTCGCGGTCACGCAAGCGCTCGGCGACGCCGACCTCACCTTCACCGCGGTGCCGGTTGCGCGCGACAATGAGAGCGTGCGCGAGCGCATCATGGTGATCGCCCGCAATGCCGGTCTCGCCGTTCACCATGTCACCGTGCACGATCTCGGCGCACGACTGATTGTCGGCATCGACCTCGAAGTCGATGGCGACATGGAACTCACCGCCGCGCACGCCATCGCCCACGACCTGGAGCGCAGCATTCGTGAGGAATTTGGCGAGGACGTCGAGGTCGACACCCACATCGAGCCGCTCGAGCCGGAGCTACCGCACGGCACCGACGCCGCGCCTGAGCGCGTCGAAACCATCAAGGCCGCGCTGTCGCGCTTTGCCGGCAGCAACGGCGCGATCCATGACATTCACAATGTGCGGGTCCGTGACACCGATGCGGGCGAAATCGTCAACTTCCATTGCCGCGCTGCGCCGTCGATGAGCGTCATCAAGGTGCATGAGAATGTCGACGAGATCGAGCGCGCGCTGCGCCGCGCGTTCCCTTCGATCAAGCGCGTCATCAGCCATGCCGAACCGCCGCGCGCGTAGGTTTGCGGGCCCGTTCCCGTTTCGGACTCGCATCGAGCGTGCCTTAATTCGCGTTGGACAAGATTTATTTCTAATTAACGAATCGTTGACTCTCGACAGCCCGAAAAAAGTGGATTCAAATCGGCATGATTCGGAAGTAATGGGGTGCTTCCGGACAATGTGCAAAAGAGCCTTCGGCGGGGGTCTAAAGCATGGCGCGCGCGCATGCGGCGAATGCGGCGAACGCGTGTGTCCAATCCGATTCGATCAAAGGATTGGCGCAGTCGATCGCAAAACCTGCCTACCACCGGCTGCTCACCGCAGAGCCGGCGCTTCGCCGCGCCGTGCCCACGCTCATCATCGCCTTTCTGATCACGATCTGCCTCGGCGCCTTCGTGCAGGTGATCGACCAGAGCCGGCAGAAGCGCGCCGCCATGAAGCGCGACCTCTCCGCGCTCACCGAACTCCTGGCCGAACGCCTCGACCGCTTCGCTTCGGTCCGGCAGGATCGCGCCGCCAATATCGAGCGGCTGCAGAGCCTGCTGCCCGACCTGATCCCGGCCTGGGGCGTTGCGAGCGGCCGCCACGTCATCATCACCGGCGCCGATCACCGGATTATGGCCCGTGTTCCCGTCGAAGGCAGCCTTGGCGGCGATCGCATCCTCGACGTCATCAGCACGGCGCAACTGCTCGCCACGCCCGGCCAGCAGGGCGTCGTCAGCGACATGACGCTGCCGAACGGCAACGGCGCCATGGCGATCTCGCGGCTGGTCAAATCGCTGCCGGGCATGGTCATCGTCATCCAGGAACGGAACGAGCCGCTGTGGGGTTCGGATGCGGCCTTGTCGGTGACGCTGTCGGCCACCACGGGCTTCGTCGTGCTGATCCTCGGCTTCGCCTTCCACTGGCAATCGACCCGCGCCCGCGAGGGCGACCTGATCAACGACGCGGTGCGAGGCCGGATCGATACCGCGCTCAACCGCGGCCGCTGCGGATTGTGGGACTGGGACCTCTCGCGCGGCCGGATCTTCTGGTCGGCATCGATGTTCACGATGCTCGGCCTCGACTCCCGCAACGATCTCCTCACCTTCGGCGAGGTCAACGCGCTGGTGAAATCCGACGACATCGACCTGTTCGCGATCGCCGACCAGATGATCGCCGGCAAAATCACCCACATCGACCAGAGCTTCCGCATGCAGCACACCGGCGGCCACTGGATCTGGCTGCGCGTGCGCTGCGAGCTCAGTCACACCTCGGCCGACGGCGGGTTGCATCTGATCGGCATCGCGGTCGACATCACCGAGCAGAAGAGCCTCGCCGAGAAGACAGTGGAAGCCGACCTCAGGCTGCGCGACGCGATCGAAACCATTCCGGAAGCCTTCGTGCTGTGGGATGCGGAAGATCGCCTCGTGCTCTGCAACTCGCATTTCCAGCGCCTGCACAAATTGCCCGATACGGCGGTGACCCCCGGCACGTCGTACGAGACCGTGATCGAGGTCGGCAGCATGCCGGAGGTTCGCACCAGGCTGCAGGAGACCGGCGCGCAAGCGCCGGGAGCCCGCACCTTCGAGGCGCAGCTCGACGACGGAAGCTGGCTGCATATCAGCGAGCGCCGCACCAAGGACGGCGGCTACGTCTCGGTCGGCACCGACATCACCCGGATCAAGGAACACGAGCAGAAGCTGATCGAAAACGACGCCCGCATGCGCGCCAACGTGCTCGACCTGAAGCGCTCGAAGGCGGAACTGGCCGATCTGGCGGAAAAATATTCGCAGGAGAAGAACCGCGCCGAGGAGGCCAACCAGGCGAAGTCGAAATTCCTCGCCAATATGAGCCACGAGCTGCGCACGCCCTTGAACGCCATCATCGGCTTCTCCGAGATCATGGGCAGCGGCATGTTCGGCGTGCTCGGCTCCGACAAGTATCAGGAGTACTGCCACGACATCCTGACCAGCGGCAAATACCTGCTCGAAGTCATCAACGACATCCTCGACATGTCGAAGATCGAGGCCGGCCGCATGAAGCTCGACATGGAGCAGCTCGACCTGTCGAAGATCCTGGCGGAGTCGCTGCGCGTGGTGTCCGGGCGCGCCGAGGACAAGAACCTGACGCTGGACGCCGATATCGAAAGCACCATCTCCGTGGTGGCCGATCGCCGCGCGGTCAAGCAGATCTTCGTCAACCTGCTGTCCAATGCCGTGAAGTTCACCCCCGACGACGGCAAGGTCACCGTGCGCAGCCACGTGCTGCCCAACTCGATCGTGCTGATGATCGCCGATACCGGCATCGGCATCGCGCCCGCTTCGCTGCGGCGGCTGGGCAAGCCGTTCGAGCAGGTCGAGAGCCAGCTCACCAAGACCTACCAGGGCTCGGGCCTTGGGCTTGCCATCGCGCGGTCGCTGACCAGCCTGCATGGCGGCACGATGCGGCTGCGCTCCAAGCTCGGCACCGGCACCGTCGTCCGCATCGTGCTGCCGCGCGAACCGCAGCAGCCGAGTCCGACAGCAAGGGCGGAGGCCGAGGCGGCCTGATCTTACGCCAGCGTCGGCGCCACTTCGCGGGCGACCTGCACCAGCGCCGCGATCAGCGGCGTCATCGGATCGCGCTGCGGGATCACCATGCCGATGCTGTAGTCGACGACGGGATCGACGATCGGGATGCTGCGGACGGAGTCGGCGAGCCCCAGCGTCTCCGCAAGCTTGGCCGGCATCACGCTCGCCCAGCGCCCGGTCTTCACATGCGTGTAGAGCACCAACAGCGAGTTCGAGGTCAGCGTCGGCGTGGCCTCGGCTCCGACGGACGCCAGCGCGCGATCGATGATGCGGCGGTTCTGCATGTCCGGCGTCAACAGGCACAACGGCACCTGCCCGACCTCCTTCCAGGTGACCTGCTTGCGGTCGCCGAACATGGCGTCGGGCGCCGTCAGCAGACGATAGCTTTCGTTGTAGAGCGGAATGGTGCGAACCTTGCCGATCGGCTCGTTCTCGATATAGGTCAGCCCGGCGTCGACCTCGAGATTTTCGAGAAGACCCAGCACGTCGGCCGACGTGCAGGACTGGATGCGAAAGCGCACGTCCGGGTAGCGCGCGCGGTACGGCGTCGTGAGCTGCGCCACCATGCCGAGCACGGTCGGGATCGCGGCGATCCTGATTTCGCCGGAGAGCTTGTCCTTGAGGCTGTTGATCTCCTGCCGCATGGCACGCGCGTCGCCGACGATGCGCCGCGCCCAGTCGAGCGTGCGCTCGCCCTCCGGCGTAAAGCCCTGAAAGCGGGAGCCGCGCTGTACCAGCATGACGCCGAGAATTTCCTCGAGCTGCTTGAGGCTGGTCGACATGGTCGGCTGGGTGACGCCGCAGGCTTCCGCAGCCCGCCCAAAATGCCGTTCCTTTGCCAGCGCCAGCAGAAGTTCAAGCTTGTCGATCAAGGAGGAAATCCCGGGAAAATATGGTGACAAAAAGGGCAATTGCCCGGTTGCCATAAATAGCACGGACGGGCGGGTACCAATACTTCAAAAACGGCGTCCGATACCTGCGAATTCAATATAATATAATGTTGATCGTGCTCGACCCTGGCGCGGGATGCGCCAGGGTCGAGGCACCAGACAGCAGGAATCCGCTACATGCCCATAAGCGCGATATCCTTCACCGTACCGCTGACGCCGGCGATTTTTGCGGCCTCGGTGGCTTTTCCGGTAGCGAGGTCGACGCTGTAGAGCGTGCCGTCCGCCATTAGCCAGGCTTCGTTCTTGCCGGCACCGTCGGACCAGATGTCAAATGCGACGGTACCCGCCTTGATCCCGAGCTTGCCGATCGCGCCGAGCGCGCCGTCATTCGGCGGCGCCTGCTTGATCAATCCGCCGATGGTCGCATCGATGTTGAACAAGGCAGTCTCCTTGGCCCCTTTCACCGAATTGGTGTAAGCGCCGGCAACGATGTTCGGCTTCTCGCCCTTGTGCATGTCGCTCTCGGCATATTTGTGATCGCCGTCCTTGGTCACCTTGCCGTCATCGACATTCGCCCGCAGGTTCATTCCGTCGGCGCCCATCACGCGCAGGCGGTCCGCCGCCGGGTTGAAATCGACAGTTGCGGCCACGCCCTTGGCCAGCATGGTGTCAAGCTTGGACTTCATCGTGGCCTTGCCGTCCATCGCAATGGTCACGACAGTTCCATCATCGACCAGCCCATAGAGCATGCCGTCGGCCGGACGTACGTCGATGCCGACCAGCGCCCCGGAAATGCCGGTGACCTTGACCGAACCGGTCGCTTTTTTCTGCGCGGTATCGACCACGGCAATGGTGTCACCGCCGATCAGCGCGGCAATCTGCGCGGCGTTGGCGGCAGCGGACGACAGCAAGAGTGCGGCCGAAGCGGCGAAAATCGAGCGAAAATTCATCGTAAAGTCTCCCTGTGTTCCTACGATCCTCTCGGGACCGACACAGCGGGTACCGGCGGCACGGCGAAACGGATGCAGCACACTGAAAATAATTTTCGGCACATGCATCCAAATGCCGCATCTCACGGTAGAACAACTATGCAAGGGCATAGACATGACCGGAAATGGCACGATCACGGCTGGCTGGCGCAACCTCGCCGTTCTCGATCAGGAGCGCGAGTCGCAGCTTGCCGCCGCATTGGCGCGTTGTGCAGCCGGCGACCGTGCTGCGTTGCAGATGATCTACAATAGCGAGGCGCCGCGCATGGTCGGCGTCGCTCGCCGCATTCTGTTTCGGCAGGATCTTGCGGAAGAAGCGGTCCACGATGCCTTTATACGGATCTGGCGCGGTGCAGCCGGGTTCGACCCGCATCGCGGCAGCGCGCGCGGCTGGCTCTATGCGGTGGTGCGCAACCGCGCCCTGAGCATTCATCGCAATGAGCACCGCTATGATACGTCAGACGAAAACGCCCAAAATATCGACTGCGAAGCCACCCTGTCGCGAATGCCGGAAACCAGCGCGCTGCGCCGATGCCTCGAGCGGATCGACCGCCCGCGCCGTGATGTCGTGGTGCTGGCCTACGTTCACGGGATGAGCCACGGAGAGTTGGCGGGAAGACTCAGGGTTCCGCTCGGCACGGTCAAGAGCTGGGTACGGCGCAGCCTGTTTGCGTTGCAGGAGTGCATGGGATGAACCAGCCCGATGCAGATGCCGATGACGCAATGGCCGCCGATTATGTCATGGGCCTGCTGGATGACGCCGAGCACGCCGCGGCCGAACGGCGCATCGAGACCGACGACGGCTTTGCCCGGGCCGTCAGCGCGTGGCGGGAACGGCTTGCAGACCTCGATTCCACCGCCGAGGAAACGCCGCCCAGCCCGGCGCTTTGGCAGCGCATCGCGGATGCAACCAAAATCGCGCCGATCGACGCCCTGCCCTCCGCACGCGCTGCGCTGCGCGGCGCCACGCTGTGGGACAACATCCGGTTCTGGCGCGGCCTCGGTATCGGCGGCGCGCTCGCCGCGCTGCTGTTTGCGGTGATCATGGTCGGCGCGTTGACAACGTCGCGTCACCTTCGCAACGACCTGATTGCGCTGGCGCAGAGCAAGCCCGTCTACGTCGCCGTGCTGGTGAACGATGCGACCCAAGAGGCCGGAGCCATCGTCAACGCATTTTCAAATGGCCGGGTCGAGCTCATTCCGCTACGTCCGATCGAGGTTCCCGCCGGCCGCACGCTGCAGGTCTGGACGCTGTGGGATCGCGCCGTCGGCCCGAAATCAATCGGCCTCACCGGTCAGTCGCGCACGCTGCAGCTGAATTTGGAGTCGTTGCCGGAGACCGTGCAAAATCAGCTGTTCGAGATCACGCTGGAGCCTGAAGGCGGCTCTCCCATCGGACGACCGACAGGCCCAATCCTGTTCAAGGGTAACGCGGCGCGAACCTTGTAATGGTCGAGCCGTGCCGCTCGTACGTGACGGCAGCGGTTCAGTTTCAGCACCAGCCCTTCTTCCAGTGACCGGGCGGGCAGCCACGGCCGCGCCAACCGACCTTCCGGCCGCGGCTCCAACCAAACGGACGGTAACCATGCCCGCGGCCCCAACCATGCCCGCGGCCGTGCCCGCCCTTTACTTCGATCAGATCGCCCTTGACCAAGGAGTCGTGGATCAACGGGTAGCCGCGGGGCATCGCCGTTGCCGGGGACATAAAAGCCATTGGTAGTGTGAGCACGATTCCAAACAGTAGTTTGCGCATGGGCCATCCCGTTCCAAGGTTGAAGACACCGCTCTCAAGCAGGAAAAAGCGGCAATAGTTCCGCGCGATTGAGGCGGACTCCCGAAAGCCGCCATTGGCGCACCGTTCCCGTCAAAAATCAGGAGGGCCGTCGATCGGCGGGCCAAGCCATTCTTTCGCCCGCAACCGAAAAGATCGGGAACGATATCCATCGTCCGGCGTTCCAGATTAGAGCAGGTAGTTCAGGAAGGAGAAATCCACCGGAATTATCAGCTCAAAAGCCCCGTCAGTTATTTAGATAGCTGGCGGGGTTTTGATTGGGGGAGAGGTTTGTGCCCTACGCGCTGTTCGCCGACGACAGGCAGATCGGTCCTGGCCTGCCGACTGAGGCAGAGGTCTGGAAGCAGGCCCTCGACGCTTCCCTGATTTCCGATCTTCCCGTTACTGACGAAGCAGGCGGGGCGGTTCTGTTGACCCGCTATCACGTGAAGGAAATCAGGGAAGAGTGTTGCGCGCCGGATCCGGCCTGGAGGCTTCCGGACGAAATTTCCTGACGCCGCCTTGCCAGGGCTTCACGCAGATCCCTCTTGTGCCTGCTTGACGAAGGTCAGACCGCTCACGGTCAGCCGTTCCTCGTTGGTTTCGCCTTCGGCCACCAGCCTTTCAAGATAGGTTTCGAGTTCCGGCAGCTTGCGGTCGAAATCGGCGCCAAGGCCCATCAGCTCGCAGGCTTTCCTGATGCGCTCGATGGGTTTGTCGAAAATATTGATCTCGGTATGCATCCCGGCCTCCTATTCCCGCGACAATTCATAGTGGCCCCAGGAGTTCCAAAGCGCTGCCCAAGTGTGCTACAATCCAACGGTCATGCTGAAGCAACTAATTATATGCGCACTGCAAGCCGCGATCGTCCTGATCGTGCTTTCAATCGCGCCTTCTGTTGCCCAAGCCCATGTCGGCCATGCGCACCATGCTGCCGCTGATATCCACGGCGCCCCTGGTCATGCCGCCTTAAATCCATCCGAACGGGCGGTGACGCAAATAGTGTTGCAACAGGCTCAACGGGGACAAACCGAGACACCCGCCTCTTCTGACCGGAATTGCGTCGGCGCCTGCTGCACCTTGACATGCGCCGCTTGCTGTGCGGCCGGGTTGCCGAGCTTTGTGCAACTCGTCTCTCTCCCCCGGTCGACAACACGTGTGGCATTTGTCCCGTCCCCGATAAGGCCAGACCGCGCGCCTGATTCCCTCAGGCGCCCTCCCAAAATACTTCATCTGAACGCAAACGATCAGTGAATTTGCGCGGCCCGCGTTACGGCCGGCGGCTGACGGTCATTCAGACTGAAGGATTCTTGGTATGCTTTCCTATTTCGGGCGCGCCCTGCGTGCTCTCGCGGCAGTCGCAGCTCTGTGCGCTGCGATCGCTCCCGCTTCCGCCCATGAGGGTCATGACCATGGCGAACAACCTGCCGTCTCGGCAGGCGCGTTGCCGCGTGGCGAGGCCGATTCCAACGCATTCGAGATCGTTGCCGTCGCCCGCGGCGACCATCTTGAGATCCATCTCGATCGGTTCGCTACGAACGACCCGGTGACCGGTGCAGTACTTGAAGTTGAAACTCCCGGCGGCCCCGCAAGGGCTACCGAGAATGCCGACGGCACATACCGACTAGCGGCGCCGTGGCTGGCAAAGAACGGACGTACCGAACTCATTTTTACCGTTACGGTGGGAGACGCCACCGACATTTTGCCGATGACGATTCAGACTGCGCGTGAGACGGCGCAAAGTGCCTTGCCAGGTGCAGCGACTCATGGCGAACGCATTGGCCAGACTTCGATCCTTCTCGCTCTGGGCGGCCTGGTGGCGGGCGCGCTGCTAACGGCCGTGGCGCTCCGTGGGCGACGAGCGGCGGCCATCATCGCCATCCTTGCTGCGCTCACCGGGGTCCGCGAGACGAAAGCGCATGAAGGCCACGGCCATGAGGAAGACAAGGCGCAAGTCGCGATCAGCGCCGTTTCAGGAGAACGCGCCCAGCGCCTGTCGGATGGGACGGTGTTCGTGCCCAAGACGGTGCAGCGGATATTTGCGCTGCGGACGCTCGTCGCCGAACAGGCGAAGCACAGGAAGGTCACCGAACTTCCAGGCAGGATCATTCCCGATCCCAATGCCAGCGGGTATGTGCAATCCGCCGTGGGCGGCCGGCTTTCCGCGCCGGCGGAGGGTTTTCCTCGACTGGGCACACGGGTCAAACAGGGCGACATCCTGGGCTACGTCACGCCACCGATTCAGGCGATCGATATTTCCGACATGCGGCAGCGCCAAGGTGAACTCGATCAGCAAATCTCGATCGTGGAACGCAGGTTCGCACGTTACGAACAACTCGCGCCGTCGGGCGCTATTTCCCGGACCCAACTCGAGGACACGCGGCTGGAGCTGGAAGGACTGCGCGAGCGGCGCGCATCGATTGAAAAATCGCGCCGCGACCCCGAACCGCTGATTGCCCCGGTCGCGGGCGTCATCGCTGAAGGCAGCGCCGTGGCCGGCCAAATCGTCCAGCCAAGCTCCGTGGTCTTCAACATCATCGATCCCGCGCGGCTTTGGGTCGAGGCGCTCAGCTTCGAGACCGTCGAACCATCGCAGGGTGCACGGGCGTCGACCTATACGGGCAGAAATTACGACCTCACCTATCGCGGTACCGGCTTCGCCGATCGCAGCCAGTCGGTGCCGGTGCATTTTGCCGTAACGGGCAACACGGCGGGGCTCAGGGCCGGCCAGTTCCTGACCGTGCTGGTCGCCACCGACGAAACAAAGGAAGGCCTCGCGGTGCCGCGCAGCAGTGTCGTGCGCGGGTCGAATGGCCAGGATTTCGTGTATGAGCACGTCGCGCCTGAGCGGTTCGTGGCAAGGAGCGTGCGCACGGAGCCGCTCGACGGCGACCGGGTGCTGATCGTGTCCGGTTTCTCTCCGGGCAAGCGGGTGGTGTCGCAAGGCGCGGACCTGCTCGATCACGTGCGCTGAAGGAACACGTTCATGTTCACATTCCTGGTCAGCGCCTCCCTCCGCAACCGCCTCCTCATTCTTGCGATCGCGGGCATCCTCGTTGTGCTCGGCGCCTATACCGCGCGCCGGCTGCCGGTCGACGTGTTCCCCGACCTCAATCGTCCGACCGTCACGATCATGACGGAGTCGGAAGGCTACGCGCCGCCGGAAGTCGAGCAGCTCGTCAGCTTCCCGATCGAAACCCAGATGAATGGCGTGCCGGGTGTCAGTCGCGTGCGCTCGGTCTCAGGCATCGGGCTTTCGATCGTCTACGTGGAGTTCGACTGGGGAACCGATATTTACCGCAACCGTCAACTGGTCGCGGAACGTCTCGCACAGGTGCAGAGCCAACTGCCTTTGAACGTCACCTCGCAGATCGGCCCCATCAGTTCGATTATGGGTCAAATTCTGCTGGTCGCGGTGACGTCGAAGACGGCCTCCCCGATGGAGGTGCGCGAGATCGCCGATTTCACGATCAGGCCGCGGCTGCTCGCCATACCCGGCGTCGCGCAGGTGATCCCGATCGGCGGCGAGGTCCGCCAGTACCGGATTGCGCCGCTGCCTTCTGCGTTGCGCGCACTCGGTGTGAGCTATGAGCAGGTCGAGTTGGCGCTGAGGCAGTTCGGCACCAATACCGGCGGTGGATTCACCGATCAGAACGCCCGCGAATATCTGATCCGGAATATCGGGCGCACCACGAGCCTGGAAGACCTGCGTAACATCGTCGTTACTACCATCGAGGGACGCCCTATCCTGCTGCGGCAGGTGGCGAACGTCGACTTTGCGCCCAAGGTCAAACGCGGCGATGCAGGCTATATGAGCAGGCCCGCTGTGATCGTCTCGGTCGAGAAGCAGCCTAACGTCGATACAGTGCGGCTGACGCAACAGATCACGCAGGCGCTCGCCGAGCTGGAGCCCAGCCTGCCGTCCGGCGTGAAAGCCAATGAAATCATCTTCCGGCAGGCTGACTTCGTTGAAAACTCGATCCAGAACCTCGAACGGGTATTGCTCGAAGCAGCGCTCGTCGTAGCGGCCATCCTGTTCGCATTTCTCCTCAACTGGCGCACCACGGCAATCTCGCTTACGGCGATCCCGGTCTCGATCCTGACCACAGCCATCATCTTCACGCTGCTCGGTCTCTCGATCAATACGATGACCCTGGGAGGACTCGCTATCGCCATCGGCGAACTGGTCGACGACGCCGTCGTCGATGTCGAGAACATCTTCCGCCGACTGCGCGAGAACAGGGAGCAAGGCAATCCCCGTTCAGTTTTCGACGTGGTGGTTTCGGCATCCAACGAAGTGCGATCGGGAATTGTTTATGCCACGATGATCATCGTCCTCGTGTTCGTGCCGCTGTTTGCGCTCTCGGGCATCGAGGGACGACTGTTCGCACCGCTGGGCCACGCCTACATCATCTCGATCCTCGCAAGCCTGCTGGTTTCGATCACGCTGACGCCCGTGTTGGCCTACTACCTGCTACCGGGGATGAAGCGGCTAACGGAACGGGAGAGCTGGCTTGTTCGCAAGCTCAAGTCCGCCAACCATGCCGCGCTCCGGTTCGCTTTCGCCCGCAAAGGATTGCTGCTTAGCCTGACTGCGCTCGCCGTGTTGGGCGCCGGCGCGGGCGCATTCGCCTTGAAGCGCGCGTTCCTGCCGGCTTTCAATGAGGGTACTTTCACGATCAACATTGCGTTCGCCCCGGGAGTTTCGCTCTCGGAATCCGGCCGGGTGGGATCGATCGCGGAACGCCTGCTGCTCGATGTGCCGGAAGTAATCAGTGTTGGGCGGCGGACAGGGCGCGCTGAGCTGGACGAGCACGCTGAAGGCGTCCATTCCTCGGATCTTGAAGTCGATCTCAAGCCCTCGCGGCGGCCAAAATCCGAGATCGTCGCGGATATTCGTTCCCGGCTTTCGGTGCTGCCGCTCTCGATCAATGTCGGGCAGCCGATCTCGCACCGGCTCGATCACCTGCTCTCGGGCGTTCGTGCCGAACTCGCCCTCAAACTGTTCGGCGACGACCTCGACACGCTGCGAAACAGCGCAGAGGAACTCCGTGCACGGCTCGCCAAGATTGACGGCATCCAGGACCTCCAGGTCGAAAAGCAGGTGCGTATTCCGCAACTCGAAGTCCGCGTCGATTATACGCGGGCGGCATTGTATGGCGTGCAGCCCGGTGCCGTTACGGAACAATTATCGCGGCTATCGAGTGGGCGCGTCATCTCGCGCGTGGTCGATGGCTACAAACGCCACGACGTGGTCATGAGGCTGCCCGAGCGGCTGCGCACCACCGAGAAGCTTGGCGAGCTCCTGATCAAGACCCCCTCCGGCTGGATACCGGCACGTCAGATCGCGGACGTGAAGGAAACGGATGGGCCGAACCAAATCCTGAGAGAGAACGGCCGCAGACGCATTGTCGTGCTGGCGAACTCCGACGGCAAAACCGACATGGCGGAGATCGTGCGCCGCATTCGCGCCGAATTGCAGGCGACGAGCCTGCCGCAGGGCGTCACCGCGAACCTTGAAGGCACATTCCAGGCTCAGGAGGAAGCCAGCCTCAGAATCGGTGTCCTTTCAGCCATTTCTCTCGCGCTGATCTTTGCGATTCTCTATAGCCGCTATCGCTCCGCCGTGCTGGCCTTGATCATCATGGGTGGCGTCCCGCTCGCGCTGGTCGGCTCGGTTGCGGCGCTGGCGCTGACCGACCAGCCGCTATCCGTCGCCAGCATGGTCGGATTCATCACACTGACGGGAATCGCGACACGCAACGGGATTCTGAAGATAAGCCACTACATCAATCTTGCTTTGCAGGAACGGATGCCGTTCGGGCCGGAGCTTGTGATCCGCGGAAGCCTCGAGCGCATGACGCCTGTGCTGATGACCGCGCTTTCCGCGGGGCTTGCGCTGTTGCCGCTGCTTATCGCGGCGGACGAGCCGGGGAAGGAAATCCTGCACCCCGTCGCGGTGACGATCTTCGGTGGGCTTATCAGCGCGACCCTGCTCGATGCGCTGATTACGCCGGTCCTGTTTCTCATGTTCGGCAAAAAGCCGCTGATGCGGCTGATGCAGCGGCAGTCCGACGAGTCTCTCGGGAAACATGCTGCCTCACATTCCTATTGATCGCTCAAGTCTTGAAAGGAGACCGCCCATGAAGTTCAGATATCTCGCTCTCGGCGCCGCCCTGCTGGCGGGGATTCCGGCATACGCACACGAGCCGAAAGCGTCCCATGGCGGGCGTCTCGCCGAAGCCGGTCCATACCATGTGGAACTTGTCTTGAAGGACAAGGCGATTGAAATCTTCCTCATTGGCGAAAACGACAAGCCGGTTGACCCGAAGGGCTTCAAGGGCGTTGCCATTTTCAATCTTGGAGGAAAGGCCGAACGCATAACGCTCGCTCCTTCGGAAAGGAACAACCTGAGTGGAACAGCGGCCACGGCCCTACCGGCCAATCCCAAGGGTGCGGTTCAACTCACAGCGCCCGACGGCAAGACTGCAACGGCACGATTTGACTGACGCGCCCGTCGCGGCCATGGGCGCGCCAGTAACCTAGCCCCCGCCCATCAGTGCCTGAAAAATCCGCCTCACCTCGGCCTGGGTTTCACGTAGCCGCGCTTCCAGCGTCGAGAAATCCGGCGTGTCGCCGGCGCGCGCCATGACGCGCAAGAGGTTCTCACCCGACGTCTCCGGCTTGAATTTGCCGGTGACGCAAAGCCGGAGGATCTGCGTCAGGTCGTGATAGAGTCGCGCCGCCGAACGCAAAATCTCGGCGTCGGATGGCGGCAGCACGCCGAGGCGTGCGGCGTTATCAAGCACCTGCAGCGTGGAGACGCTGAGGATCTCGGGCTTCTCCGAGGCGTGAACGAGCTGCAAATACTGCGCGATGAAATCGATGTCGACCAGGCCGCCGGCGGCCTGCTTGAGGTTCCAGATGTCGTCCTCGCCCTTCTCCAGCGCAATCGCCCGGCGCATGTCGGCGACGTCGCCGGCGGTAGAGGCCGCATCGCGCGGCCGCGTCAGCACGTTGCGGATCGCGTCCTCGATCTCTTTCCGAAACGCCGGTGAAGCCGAGATCACTCGCGCCCGCGTCAGCGCCATGTGCTCCCAGGTCCAGGCTTCGCGTTCCTGATAGTCGGAAAAGGAATCGATCCGCGACGCCAGCGGCCCGGCGCGGCCCGACGGCCGCAGCCGCATATCGACCTCATAGAGTACGCCGTAATTGGTCCGCGTCGTAAACGCCGAGATCAACCGCTGGGTCAGCCGCGTAAAATATTGCGCGCCGTGCAGCGATCGTTCGCCGTCGGAATCGGGATTGTCCGTGTCGAAATCATACAGCAGGATCAGGTCGAGATCGGAAGATGCCGTCATCTCGCGGCTGCCGAGCCGGCCCATCGCGACGATCGCGGTCTCCTGTCCCTTGATGCGGCCGTACTGGGTCGCGAACTGGTCTCTCACCAGGCCGTGCACGGTATGCACGATGCCCTCGGCGACGTCGGCAAAGGCGACGCCGGCGTGCTGGGCGGAAACCGTGCCGGACAGGATCCGCGTGCCGATCAAAAACAGGCTCTCCTGCCCGAACAGCCGCAGGCGATCGAGAAAGTCTTCGTAAGAGTCCGCGTCCTTCAGCGTCGCCGCCAGCCGCGCCGACAATTCCTTTCGGTCCGGCATCGCGCCGAAGAAACGGGGATCGATCAAGCCGTCCATGATCTGCGGCTGGCGCGCCAGCATGTCGCCGAGCCGCGGCGCGGCGCCGAGGATCAAGGCCACCAGCGCGACCAGGTCGCGGTTCTGGCTCAACAGTGAAATCAGCCGGCCGCCGCGCTGCAATGCGCCGAGAAAGCGATCGAACGTGGTCACGGCGTCGTCGGGGTCTTCGGCATGCGCGAGACCGTGGATCAGGCCGGGCACGAATTCGATGAAGGCAGCCTTGGTCGCCTCGTTGCGGAGCGCGCGATAGTTGCCCTGCATCCAGTGCTGCAGGGTGCCAGCCACCGCGACGGGCTTCTTGAAGCCGAGCATCGTCAGGTGATCGAGCAGACGCGCATCCTCAGGCCCACCTGCATAATTGAGCTGCGGCAGCTTCACCGTGCCGGTCGGATCGCCTTCGAACAACTTGCCGTAATGTCCCTGCACGATGTTGAGATGGCCTAGCAAGTCCTTCGCAAAGGCCGCCCGGCTCTCATAGCCGAAGAAGTTTGCAAAGCGCTCCACGGCCTCGGCATCCTCGGGCAGCGCATGGGTCTGCTCGTCCGAGATCATCTGCAGCCGGTGCTCGACGCGGCGCAGGAACTCATAGGCCGCGGTCAACTCGTCGTGGGCCTGAAAGCTGATCCAGTTGCTGGTCGCCAGCACCTGCAACGCATGGAGCGTGGGGCGCACCCGCAGTTCCGGATGGCGGCCGCCGGCAATGAGCTGTTGCGTCTGCGCGAAGAACTCGATCTCACGGATGCCGCCGCGGCCGACCTTAACGTTATGACCTTCGACCGCGATCTCGCTCTGGCCGCGATAGGTCTGCATCTGCCGCTTCATGTCGTGGACGTCGGCGAGCGCGGCAAAATCCAGATGCTTGCGCCAGACGAACGGCGACAGTTCCGCGATCAGCGCCTCGCCCGCCTTGGCGTCGCCGGCGCAAACGCGCGCCTTGATCATCGCGGCGCGTTCCCAGGTCCGCCCTTCCCGCTCGTAATAGTGAAGCGCCGCCTCGGTCGATATCGCCACCTGCGTCGAGGCCGGATCGGGGCGCAGGCGCAGATCGACGCGGAACACGTAACCCTCGCCGGAGCGCTGCTGCAGCAGGCGGGCGAGCGCCTGCGTCACCCGCACGAAGAACGGCGCAGGCTCGATGTCTGCTACCAGCGAGGTGCGGGTGGGATCGAAAAACACGATCAGGTCGATGTCGCTGGAGTAGTTCAATTCGCCCGCGCCCATCTTGCCCATCGCGAGCACGATCAATCCGCTGTCCTCCTCCGGTCGATCATGATTGAGCGCGGTCATGCGGCCGCGCGTGACCTCCTGACGTAGCAGAAAGCGCAGCGCCGTCTGCACGGACACGGTTGCAAGATCGGTCAGCGCCGCCGTCACGCGCATCACCGGCCAGACCCCGCCGATATCGCACAGCGCGATCAATAACGCGGCCTCCGATTTCATGCGGCGAAGCAGATGCATCACGTCGGCCTCGCCCGCGGCAGCGAGTACGTCGCGCGTGCCTTTCTCGATCAGCGAGGTGAGATGTGGTTCCGGGTCGCATGCCAGCAAGCGCAGCAGCCGAGCGGCGTCAGCCCGGATCAGGTCGAACAGGTATGGCGAGAACTCGGCGATGCCAAGCAGGATGGTCCTGGCGAGCGGGCGATCCAGCCACGCCTTGATCTCAGCCGATTGCTCCGGCTCCAGTTCGGCGAGCCAGTCTCCCAGGCGTCGTTCGGCATTACTGCTGGCTGCGATATGCGGCCCGCTGACGAACCGCGCGGCCAAGGCGGAGGAATTCATGCCACCTTCTGTGGCACATCCTGCGTTTGAGCCGCAAGCCTGTCGGCCGCGGCAGATAGCGCCGGGACGACCAGCGTCGCAGTCAGGCCGGGACGGGAATCGCCGAGCCTGAGTTCGCCGCCATGCAAGGTCGCCACCGCGGACGCCAGGCTGAGCCCGAGGCCGGAACCCGGCAGCGTGCGGCTCGCCTCAAGCCGCACGAATCGCTCGACCGCGTGCTTGCGATCGCCTTCGGGAATGCCGGGTCCATGATCGGTGACGCTGAGCAGCACGTGGTCGCCTTCGCGTCGCGCCTCGATCAGGATCTCCCGGGTGCGCGCCGCGGCGGCAGGGTCCAGCGGTTGCACCACCGGCGAGGGCTTGCCGTACTTGATGGCGTTCTCGACCAGATTGGCAAGTGCCTGGCTGATCAGTTCGCGGTTGCCATGCAGCCGCGCGGTCGCGGTTTTGACGCGGAGCGTCATGCCGTCGTCCTCGGCCAGCGGTTCATACAATTCGTGGATGCCCCTGGCGACGTCGGCTGCGTCGAAATCATCCATGTTGCCGCGCGCCTGCCCGGACTCGGCGCGCGCGATCATCAACAGCGCGTTGAAGGTGCGGATCAGGCCGTCGGATTCCTCGATGGTCCGCTCCAGCGCCGCGCGGTATTCGGCCTCGCTGCCCGAACTCGCCAGCGCCTCCTCGGCGCGGTTGCGCAAGCGCGTTAACGGCGTCTTGAGGTCATGGGCGATGTTGTCGGAGACTTCCTTCAGCCCCATCATGAGGGTCTCGATGCGCTCCAGCATGGCGTTGAGGTTTTCCGCGAGACGGTCGAGCTCGTCGCCGGAGCGGCCGACTGGCAGCCGCCCCGAGAGGTCGCCCGCCATGATGCGCCTTGTGGTGCCGGTCATGGCGTCGATCCGTTGCAGCACCCGCCGCGCCACGAAGATACCGCCGCCGATGCCGAGCACGATGACGACCAGCAGCGACCACTGCGCGGCGTTGGCGACGATGCCGAACAGCCGGCGGCGCTCCTCCAGGTCGCGGCCGACCAGGAGACGAAAACCGTTGGTGAGTTCGGTGACACGCACCAGCGCGCGGTGATCCGCGGTGTCCTGCTCGTCGAGCCGGCGATAGCCGGTCTCCGACCAGCCGGTCGAGGCCATCACGCCCGGCGCCAGCGCGCCGACATTGCCGCCGATCGCCTTCCCTTCCGGCGTGGTGACGAGATAGAGGTTGGCGCCCGGCCGCAGTGCCCGGTTGCCAAGCGTGAAGACGAGGCCGCGCAGGCCGCGACGCGTATAGATGTCGGTAATCTCCGCGGTTTCGGCGTTCACCGTGGCGGTGATCTGCTCGTTGATCAGCCGCCGCGTATTCCAGGCGAAATAGCCAAGCAGCGACGCCGCAAACAGCGCGAACAAAAACAGATAGACCAGCGTCAGCCGAAACGCCGTGGTCCGGACCAGTTTACCGAAGGCCGTCACGGATCATGTATCCGGCGCCGCGGATCGTGTGCAGCAAGGGCCGATCAAAGCCCTTGTCGATCTTGGAGCGCAGCCGCGAAATGTGCACGTCGATGACATTGGTCTGCGGATCGAAATGATAATCCCAGACGTTTTCCAGAAGCATGGTGCGGGTCACCACCTGGCCGGCATGCTTCATCAGATATTCGAGCAGGCGAAACTCGCGCGGCTGCAGCGTCAGCTCGTCCTTGCCGCGGGCGACACGATGAGAAAGACGGTCGAGCTCGAGATCGCCGACGCGGTAGGTGGTCTCTTCGGCCGGGCCGACATTGCGGCGCGACAGCACTTCGACGCGGGCCTGCAATTCGGCGAATGAATAGGGCTTTGGCAGATAGTCGTCGCCGCCGGCGCGCAGGCCCTTGATGCGGTCGTCGACCTGGCCGAGCGCGGAGAGGATCAGAACCGGCGTGCGATTGCCCTTCTCGCGCAAGCTCCCGATCACGGACAGGCCGTCGCGCTTGGGCAACATGCGGTCGACCACCAGCACGTCGTAATCGCCGCTCTCGGCCATCGATAGTCCCTCCTCGCCATCGCTGGCGAGATCGGCGACATAGCCGACTTCACGGAACGCCTTGACCAGATAGTCAGCGGACTCGCGGTCGTCTTCGATGATCAACAGGCGCATCTGAGTGACGGGTGTGGGGATTGCTGCGGGGGCGCTCACAGGATTTGGTTCCTCTCACCATGGCGCGACCGCCCTGCACATGCAAGGCGACCGCGCGTTATCGCAATCAAGTGAAAAGAGCGGGCGATGAGGCTGGGGGACCTCACCGCCCTTAGGCCCTTCCGACGGAGGGGGGCGTATTCCGAAGGAAGGTTGCCAGAGGGAGCGAGTTTTGCACCCGCTCCCCGGAAGGAGACGTCGGCGGGGGCGACGAATGCCGGCGTGACCCTCCATCTGGTATCTAGTCCTCGTTTAGCCCTTTGCCAGCGGCACCGCGACGAAGCGCGACGAACCGCCGCTCTTCACGCGCATGAGAACGCTGTTCTTGTTCTCGGTCCGCGCGGCGTCGATTGCCTCACGGACTTCGCTCGGGCTGCCGACGGTCTTGCCGGCGACCTCAAGAATGACGTCGCCTTCCTTGAAGCCGCGCTCGGCCGCCGCACTCTTCGGGTCCACCTCGGTAACCACGACGCCTTCCCTGCCGGCGCCGGCCACGCTGTTGGCGGGCGCCACGGTCAAGCCGAGCTTCGGCACGTCAGTTCCCTTGGTCGCGCCGCCCTTGTCTTCCTTGCCGATGTCGGCCTTGGTCTCGACCGTGTTCGGCAACTGGCCGAGCGTGAGGTTGACGACCTTGTCCTGGCCCTTTTGCAGCACGTTGAGCTTGACCGCGGTGCCGGGTGCGAGACCGCCGATGGTGCGGGCGAGTTCCCTGGCATCCTTGACCGGCTCGCCATTGACGGCGGTGATGACGTCACCGGACTGGATGCCGGCCTTGGCCGCCGGACCATTCTGCTGCGGTTCCGCCACCAGCGCGCCTTGGGCCTTCTTCATGCCGAGACTGTCGGCGATGTCGGAGGTCACCGGCTGGATCTGGACGCCGATCCACCCGCGGCTGACCGAGCCCTTGTCCTTGAGCTGGGCGACTACCGACTTCACCGTCGAGGCAGGGATCGAGAACGCGATGCCGACGCTGCCGCCGGACGGCGAATAGATCGCGGTGTTGACGCCCATCACCTCGCCATTGGTGTCGAATGCCGGACCGCCGGAGTTACCCTTGTTCACGGGCGCATCGATCTGGATGAAATCGTCGTACGGACCGTTGCCGATGTCGCGGCCGGAGGCCGAGACGATGCCGGCGGTCACAGTGCCGCCAAGGCCGAACGGGTTGCCGACCGCGAGCACCCAGTCGCCGATCCGCGGCTTGCTATCGGACAGCTTGGCGAACGGGAAATCGGTGCGGCCCTCGACCTTGATCAGCGCCAGATCAGTGCGCTGATCGGTGCCGATCACCTTCGCGGTGTAGGTCTTGCCGTCTTCCATCGTGATTTCGACCTTGTCGGCGCCGTCAACCACGTGGTTGTTGGTCACGGCATAGCCGTCAGGCGAGATGAAGAAGCCGGAACCCTGACCCGTTACCGGGCCACGAGGGCCACGCGGTCCGCCACGCAGGCCCGGGGGCAAGCCATCCGGACCACCGAAGCGACGGAAGAAACGCTCCATCGGCGAGCCCGGCGGGAACGGCGAGTCATCGTCCTTGTTGGCGCTATCGTCCTTGGAACTCTTGTCCGCGATGTTGATCTTCACCGAAATCACCGACGGCTTCACGCGCTCGACAATGTCGGCAAAACCGATCGGCCGCTCGACCTTGCGGACCTCGGTATTGACCTGCGCGTGCGCCGCGCCGGCAAAGATATCAGCCGGGCCCTGTTGCGGCGAGAAGCCATACACGGCGGCGCCAAGGCCGGCGACAACGGAGGCCATCAGCGCGAACTTGCGGGCGGAGAACAGCGAACGGCGGGCTGCGCCGTTGGACGGTAGCGAGGAAAGATCGACGGGACGTTCGGTCATGTTTCTAAAATCTCCAGAGCGAGAATTCTTCACTTCTACGGTGCGGGGGTGGGGCACCTGTCACATCGGAAGATGGGGCCTGCTGCCTTACCGCGCGCTGGCTAGGGAATTAAACTTTGGTAATGCGGCGGCTTATGGATGCGGCGGAATAGCGCAGGCAATCAATGGGTTAGCGGTGAGTGAAAGGGCCCCAGAGGGCGAACGGCTGCCCTTCCCCAGGCCGCAAGGAGCTAGCGGTCAAAGAGTTCATAAATCTTACGTTAAGCCGCTCCATGCCACAACCTCTGCACGAACAGTGAGAGCGATTGCGGGTCGCCGAAGGCGAGCTTCAATCGCCGCCGTCAACGACAATGATCGGGAAGAAAACCATGGTCAGCGCCGTTTCCAGCCAGGCCCCCACATTGAATCCCCTCGCCTATACGGTTCTCGACGGGGACGACAACTCCAGACAGCCCGCATCGAACGCGACGCCGAACGACAGCGACCGTGGCCCCGCCACGCAGGTATCGTTGTCGCAGGACGCACTGAATCGCGTGAAGGCAGCATTCAAGCAGGGCCCGGACGCCGCGCAGCAAGCTCTGTCTGCCTATTCGCAGACAGCCGAGGATCGTTTCCAAGCACACATAAATGCCATGCATCGCCGGGCGGAGTTGGCCAAGATCAACCACGAGCTCAGAATGCTCGACTGGCGGGAAGAGACAAACAACTCTTTGGCGTCCACGATCAAGTCTATGCAAGAATCTGCCATCAAATGGCAAAATACGACGCCGGTGCCGGCGGTACAGCTGTCGGATGCCGAGATCAGCGCGATTCTGAAGAAGGTCGCGCCGCGCGGCATCGATCCATCCAAGATCGGTGGCGCCGACACCTACTCTTTCGGTGACGATGGAAAAATTTACACCTTCCTGAAGGATGGAACGGCTTGGGTGAATGAGAGCGGGGTGCCCACCTCCGAGGAGCAGAAGCAACGAGGCTATCAGGCCTTCCAAGATACGATGCTGTATTTGTCCACCAGGATTGAATATCCCAGCGTCTCGCGTGCTGACCTGATCGCCAAACGCGACGCACTGACCGATCAATACTGACCGATCAATAACGGCATCAGATCGTTACGGGGACTCGCAACAATCGCACCCCTCGCCCGAAGACCCGCCTCAGCTCTTCTTCATCTTCAGCCGGCCCATGAAATCGCGCTTGCCGAGCGGCACGCCGTTGGTGCGCAGGATGTCGTAGGCGGTGGTGGCGTGGAAATAGAAATTGGGCAGCGAGAACGACATCAGGAAGCCTTCCGCGGTGAAGGGCAGCTTGTGATCGCCGAGGTGAAAGACGACGTCCCGGCCGCCGAGCGCGTTGACTGCCTCCGGAGTCCAACTCTCCAGAGCCTCGCGGGTTTGCGCGACCAGTCCCTGCAATCCCGCATAATCGTACGGCGTCTTGGACGCGGGCGGACGAAACTCTCCGCTTTGCACACCCTCGATGGCGCCGCGCGAATGTTGAGCGACGGAGATGATCTGGAAACGCAACGGCAGCATGTCGGGCGCCAGCCGCGCCTCGACCATGCTATCCGGATCGATGTTGTTGTCGCGGAAATGAACGAGGCCGCGCTCGAGGAAACCGCTGACCGCGCCAAGGGTCTGCAGATAATTCGCCACGCTGGCGTCATAGAGTGAAAAGGCCATGTCGGGTTTCCCCCTTGGTTATGCTTATTTTGACAGGGGATTCATAGCTGAAGCCAGCCCGCTTGCAATGGTGGGCTTAAGCCTTCTTGTCCGGCGCATCGGCTGCGAGCAAGCGCTCCAGCCTCGCCTGTTCCTCTTCCGTCAGATGCAACAGCGAAGGGTCGGTCGCGCTGCCGGTATTCGAACGGCGGCGGCTGTAGAACCAGAGCGCCAGCCCGCCTCCGGCCAAGGCGAGCGGCGGCAGCAGCCACAGCAGCAGCGTATGCGGCGTGAAGCGCGGCTTCAGCAGCACGAACTCGCCATAGCGCGCGACCAGAAAGTCGATCACCTGGCTGTCGCTGTCGCCGGACGCGATCCGCTCGCGCACCAACAGCCGCAGGTCGCGCGCCAGCGGGGCGTCGGAATCGTCGATCGACTGGTTCTGGCACACCATGCAGCGCAGCTCGCGCGACAGGTCGCGCGCACGCGCTTCCTTTGCCGGATCGGCCATGATCTCGTCGGGCTGCACGGCGTGAGCCGGCCCGCAGAGCGTCGCGGCGACAACAAGCACACATGCTGCAATGAGGCGCTTCAAGGCCCTACTCCGCAGGCTGCAGCGCGCGGGCGGCCTTGGCCGGCTTCGGCGCGCCGACGCGCAGGCGGCGATCCGAGAGCGACAGCAGGCCGCCGAACGCCATCAGGACAGGGCCCCACCAGATCAGGAGCACCAGCGGCTTGTGGTAGATGCGCACCGCGATGGCGCCCTCCGCATTGGTGTCGCCGAGCGAAACGTAGAGCTGGCTGGCGCCGCGGGTCAGCAGCGCGGCCTCGGTCGTCGACGAGCCCCGCGTGGTGAAATTGCGCTTCGACGGCGTCATCACCTGGAGCGTTTCGCCGTCGTGGCTGACCGTAAACTGCGCGATCATCTCACGGAAGTTCGGTCCCTGCCGTTGCGTGATGTCGTCGAGCTTCAACTGATAGCCGGCGACGCTCGCGACATCGCGCGGCTTCATCGTGCCGATATATTCGCTGTTCCAGGTGGTCTCGCAGACGATGCCGATCAGCGCGACGCCAATGCCGGCATGCGCGAACGCGGTGCCCCAGGTCGCGCGCGGTAGCCCACGCGCACGGGCCATCGCAGTGGCCAAGGGAACGCGGAACAGCGCCATGCGTTCGGCGAGATCACTCAAGGCGCCGCCAATCACGAATATCGCAAGCCCGATCGCCAGCGGGGCGAGCGTGGCCCCGCCATGGGTCCATGCAAACAGCACCGCAATCGCGACCAGCGCCGCGATGCCGGCCGCGGTCAGCCGCTGCGCCGCGCCGAGGAGATCGCCGCGCTTCCAGGCCAGTAGCGGCGCAAACGGCATGGCGACCAGGAGCGGCACGAACAGCGGCCCAAAGGTCAGATTGAAGAACGGCGCACCGACCGAAATCTTGTCGCCGGTCAGCACTTCCAGCGCCAGCGGATACAGCGTTCCGATAAACACGGTGGCGCAGGCGGAGGTGAGAAAGAGATTGTTGAGCACCAGCGCGCCCTCGCGCGAAACCGGCGCGAACAGCCCGCCCTGCTTCAGCGCAGACGCGCGCCAGGCATAGAGCGTAAGACTGCCGCCGATGAACAGGCACAGGATCAGCAGGATGAACACGCCGCGCGAGGGATCGGTCGCGAATGCGTGCACCGATGTCAGCACGCCCGAGCGCACCAGGAAGGTGCCAAGCAGCGACAGCGAAAACGTCAGGATCGACAGCAGGATGGTCCAGACCTTCAGCGCGTTGCGCTTTTCCATCACGACGGCGGAATGCAACAGCGCGGTGCCGGCGAGCCAGGGCATCAGCGAAGCGTTCTCGACCGGATCCCAGAACCACCAGCCGCCCCAGCCCAGCTCATAATAGGCCCAGTAAGAACCCATCGCGATGCCGAGCGTGAGGAATATCCACGCCACAAGCGTCCACGGCCGCACCCAGCGCGCCCAGGCCGCGTCGATCCGGCCTTCGATCAAGGCGGCGATCGCGAACGAGAACGAGATCGAAAATCCGACATAGCCGAGATAGAGCATCGGCGGATGCACGGCCAGCCCAATGTCCTGCAGCACCGGATTGAGGTCGCGGCCCTCGATCGGCGGGCTCGCGATACGCAGGAATGGATTCGAGGTGACCAGGATGAACAGATAGAACGCAGCCGCGATCCAGCCCTGCACGGCCAGCACATGGGCGCGCAGCGATAGCGGCAAATTGTTGCCGAATGCGGCAACCAGGCCGCCGAACAGCGCCAGGATCGACACCCACAGCAGCATCGATCCTTCGTGATTGCCCCACACGCCGGTGATCTTGTAGAGCAACGGCTTCATCGAGTGCGAGTTCTCGAACACGTTGACGACGGAAAAATCCGAGTTGACGTGCAGCATCACCAGCGCCGTGAACGAGGCCGCCACGAACAGCAATTGCGCCAGGGCCGTGGAGCGCGCGACATTCATCAGCGCAGGATCGCCCCAGCGCGCGCCCAGCATCGGCACCGTGGACTGGATCAGCGCAAGCGCGAGCGCCAGCACCAGCGCGTAATGCCCGGCTTCCGCGATCACTTCGCGGTCCCCTGCACCGGCGCTGATGCGGCCGTGGCGCCGGGCTTTGCGCCATAGTCGTCCTTCCAGTGCCCCTGCTTCTTCAGGGCATCGGCGACGTCCCTGGGCATATAGGTTTCGTCATGCTTGGCCAGCACGGTATCGGCCTTGAACACGCCTGACGCATCGAGCGCGCCCTCGGCGACGACGCCCTGCCCTTCGCGGAACAGGTCCGGCAACATTCCCTTATAGGCGACCGGCAACGTGGCGCTGCCGTCGGCGATGCTGAAGTTCACGGCGAGGTTGTCGCCGCGCACCAGCGAGCCCGGCTGCACCAGGCCGCCGAGGCGGAACCGCTTGCCGGGCGGAATCTGCTTTTCCGCCGCCATGGTCGGTGTGGAAAAGAACACGATGGAATCGCGCATCGCGTTCAGCACCAGCCCCGCCGCGACCGCAAGCACCGCGAGCGAACCGCAGATCATGGTCAAACGCCGCTGCTTGCGCGTCATCAATATCCCCTGCCTTCGTGTTTGGGTTCCGCCATTCGGCCCTACCCATCAAGCCCGAGATTTTTCAGGCCTTCATTGAGCTGGCGCAAGCGTTCGGTATCGCCCGCGACCGCCTGGCGCGCTTCGGTGCGCGCGCTCGTCGCCTTGTCGCGTTCGCCCATCACCATATAGGCCCGCACCAGCCGCAACCAACCCTCGACATCGCTGCCGTCCTGCTTCAGCCGCGCCGCCAGCCGATCGACCATGCCGCGGACCATCGTCCCGCGTTCGGCCTCGTTCATGTCCCTGGCGGCGGCCATTGCATCATCGGAGAGCGCCGGCGCGACGGGGGCGCCGACCCGGGTCAGCGCCGCCTCGATCAGCGGCCGCCACGGCGCGTCGGCCGGCGCCTTTGACAGCATCGCCCGCCAGATCGCCGCAGCGTCCGCCTTCCGGCCGTCCTGTTCGGCAGCGAGCCCGAGGAAATAGCTGGCCTTGGGATCGTCGGCGTTTTGCGCAACCGCGCGCTCGAATTCGGCCTTGGCCTCCGCCGTGACGACGCCGCCCGCGCTGCCAACCAGCGCCTCACCGAGATCGGAGCGGCGTTCGGCGCTGTCGCCGGCATGTTGAATCGCGTTGCGGTAGGCCCGGATCGAGTCATCGAAGCGACCGAGCCGCGCCAGCACCGGCGCCAGCACGGTCCAGCCGCGACCGTCGGTCGGATTCTTCTCCAGATGCGCTTCGACCTGCGCCACCATGTTTTCGAGCGGCTGGCTGGCGTCCGCCATACGGGTGCGCGAGGCGAGCGGGAAATCACCGAGACGCGGCGATCCAACCGCGAGGTAGAACGTCACTGCCGCGATCGGCAACCCCACCAGCGCGACGACGGCCGAGGCGCGGCGCAAGCCAAGGTTGGCGCGCGCCGGCAGGTTGCGCTCCCCGTCCGCGGCGGCGAGCAGGCGGCGGCCGATTTCGACACGCGCCGCCTCGGCTTCGGACGAGCCGATCAGTCCGGCCGCGACATCGCGGTCGATCTCGGCGAGCTGATCCTTGTAGACGACAGCCTCGCTGCCGCCGGGTTGTGCAGGCGAGCTGCGGCTCAACGGCCAGAGCACGGCAAAAATCGCCGCGACCGTCATCAGCGCGAACACAAACCACAGCGTCATCAAGTAGTTCCCGGGGGCGGAACGGCGCCTTCCCAAGCCAGCGCCGATGCGCCGCTTTACACCACCGGCGGCAACCCCGGCAATTGACAATTGCGGCAGAAAAGCCGGGAGACCGGCCTGCCACGGCCAGCGATCCGGAGTTCCTCGGCGCAGTTCGCCCTGGCTTCTCCGCCGGATCGCGGCTCGCAAATCCATCAACGGGAAATTGCGGCGGAATTTTCATGCACCATCGAGACCTCGTGCCCCGGCCTATAGCGTTTGCACCAAGACGTAGGCGATGCTACACAATGGGGCTGAGACATTAATTGCGTGCAGAGGCAGATCGATGCGATCCTGGAAAGCATTTCGACGTGGCGCTGTTCCGTCCAACCCTGTCAAAACTCCATTTGGCCTGAAACTCCGCCGCAGCGTTCCGCTTCTGTCACTTCCGCTTCTGTCACTTCCGCTGCTATTGCTGTCATTTCCGGCCGCCGCCCAGGACGCAACGGAAAGGACAGTGATCGCGGCTGCAGCGCTGCCCCGCGATCTCAGCCCCTGGGGCATGTTCATGCAGGCCGACGTCGTCGTCAAAGCGGTGATGATCGGTCTGGCCTTTGCGACCGCGGTCACCTGGACGGTGTGGCTCGCCAAGACGATCGAGCTGATCAAGGCGCGACGGAATGCCCGACACGCCCTGCGCGAGCTCGCCAACGTCCGGAACGTCGAAGACGCCGTGCGGCAGGTCCCCGAAGGCGCGGTTGCCCAGTTGCTCGACGGGGCCCTGGCAGAATTGAGATTGAGCACCGATCGAATGGACAAGGAGGGGATCAAGGCAAGGATCGCTTCCCGGCTGCAGCAGATCGAGGCGGCGGCAAGCAGGCGCATCGGACTAGGCACCGGCGTGCTTGCGACCATCGGATCGACCGGCCCCTTCGTCGGACTGTTCGGCACGGTCTGGGGAATCATGAACAGCTTCATCGGAATATCGAAGTCGCAAACCACCAATCTCGCCGTGGTCGCGCCTGGAATTGCCGAGGCGCTGCTGGCGACGGCGCTCGGGCTGGTGGCGGCGATTCCCGCGGTGATGATTTATAATCTCTTTGCACGCCAGATCGCCTCATACCGGGCGCTACTCGGGGACGGATCCGCAGAGATCACGCGACTGGTCGGCCGCGACCTCGATAGCGGCACCGTGCTGGTGCGGCGGCACCTCGCAGCGGCGGAATAGCAGCCATGGCCGCCAGTCTGAACCAAGGCAACGGCGATCTCGCCGAAGTCCATGAGATCAACGTGACGCCGTTCATCGACGTCATCCTCGTTCTGCTCATCATCTTCATGGTTGCCGCCCCGCTTGCGACCGTCGATATCGCCGTCGATCTTCCGGCGTCGAACGCGCAGCCGCAGCCGCGGCCGGACAAGCCGGTCTATCTGACGGTGAAGCCGGACCTGTCGCTTTCCGTCGGGAACGAAACCGTGGGGCGTAACGCACTGCCCGGCGCGCTCGATGCGAGCACCAGCGGCCAGAAGGATACCCGCATTTTCCTGCGCGCCGACAAGCTCGTCCCCTATGGCGAGGTGATGCAGGTCATGAACATGTTGCGGGCCGCCGGCTACCTCAAGGTCGCCCTGGTCGGGATGGAGCAGGCCTCATCGCCATGATGCAGCTTGCGGCCGAAGATCGTTCCGACCTTCGACGATGGACGTTCAGCAGCCTCGCGGTGCTGTGCGTCTACGCCGGATTGACTGCCACGCTCGCCACCTGGCGCGACGCGGACGACACCGTGGCTGCCGAACCTTCGGGCGCGATCGTGGTCGACCTGGCACCGTTGGCCGCAGCACCAGCGACGACGCCGACCGACATTGCGCCCGGTCCGGAGCAGGTGATGTCGGAGGCGCAGCCGGTGGCGAAGCCCGAGGAGACGCCACCCGATGAAACGCACGAGTTGCCGCCCGCTCCCAATCCGGACGCGGCTGTGGCTTTGCAGAGCAAGCCGCAGCCTGACGTAACGCCGCAGCAGCAGGCGGCAGCCACGACATCAGCACCGCCCGCGATCAACGAGCGGATCGCACCGGTCGCCGTTGCGCCGACCCAGGGTGTGCCGAATGACAAAAATTCGGAGGCCGTCGTGACATGGCGAACCCAGGTCCTCGCTTTGGTTGAAAAGAACAAGCGATATCCGGAAGCCGCGCGGTCGCGGCGCGAGCAAGGGACGGCGCAGGTGTCCTTTACGCTTGATCGCAAGGGAATGGTTGTCAGCGCGCGTGTAACTCAAAGTTCGGGATCCGGCGCCCTTGACGAGGAAGCGCTCGCGCTCCTCAAGCGCGCGCAGCCCTTCCCTTCGCCGCCCGCAATGTTTCCCGGCGAATTCGTTGTCGTGAGGCAGCCGATCCGCTTCACGGTCAAATAGAGGCGCCGACCGCGGCACCTGGTCGCCTGGTCGCGGGCTTCAGTTCGACGACTCAATTAATCCGCAACGATCGCGCCGCCGCCGAATCGGTAGTTCATTCCGATCCTGACACCATCACTGGTCACACGCGTGTTGGCGTCGAACGCAACCGCGGTATTGACCGCCACAGGCGGCGTCGAACGCACCGAGCCGAAATCCATGTGGAGATATTCGAGCTTTGCGGTCCAGTTGCCTGTAAGGCGCGTCTCGAAACCGGCGCCGACAGCCCAGCCGAACCGATACAAGTGCCGATCCAGAGACGCCGTCGTCGCGACACCCGCATTGTCGAAACCTGCAACAGCCGTTGACGTCGTTATCTTGCCGAACGGAACGCCCGCAGTGGCGTAGGCAAGCAGGTCCGGCGTCACAAGCGTTCCGATGCGCCCGCGAACCGAAGCCGCCCACCCCAGACGATAGTCCAGGCTCGCCGTCACGGTGGCATCGAGCGGAGCGAGCGCCGGGTTGCAGATATTACCGGGGCAAGCGGTGGCGCTGCTTCCGCGCTGGTTGCGATATTCAAAATCGCCTTCAATGCCTGCCAGCATCCTGCCCGACGTCCAGTTATAGCCGGCCTGTCCGCCAATACTGGCGGTGTCGTGCGTGGACGACAGGCGGGCTCCGGCAAGCGAGGCACCGGTTGCAACGTCGTTGAACGCAGCGTTGGTAACGCCCTCGCCCCTCAAATATCCAACATTGCCGCCGGCATAGATGCCCGCCCAGTGCCAGGCCGCCGCTTCGAGCACGGGGCTCTTGTAGTAACCGTTGCCGGCGGGCCGTCTCGCCGTGCCGATCCAGGTGCCGGGCGGGCCGCCTGGCCGGTCGACACCGTATTTGACGTTGAGAAAGAGCTTGAAGCCACGACCCGGCTGCAGGATCTCGTCCTTGTGGAATTGAACGGAGTTGCGAATGTTGGCGTTGAGCAGATTGTCGCCGACGACCCCGGTCGCGACCTCAACCGCGCCCCACGGAGAATCCTTCCAGAATTTCCGATGCTCGAGTTGTACCTTCACCAAATCATATCCGGCGGTCGGCGTGTCGAATTGCGGAATGTCGTTCTGCGCAAACGCGTGCAACACGCCGACGCGCGCGAACCAATTGTCGTTGCGCCAGTAGACGCCGCCGCCGAGGCGCATCGGAGGAATGCGCGGCACGTTGCTGCCGTCGGTGAAGGTCGCCCGCACCACATCATATTGCCCGTCGAAACCAAGGATGCCGTTAGCTAATTGCGCGGCGTCCCACTGCCACGCCAGTTCGCCGCCGCGGAAAGTCGCGTCACGCTGATCGTAGTTGACCTGGATGTAATCGGTGCCGGCTCCGCATGAAGCAAACGTTTCCTGACAAAAGATGCCGGTGGCGCGCGAGAAAATGAACTTGTCGTACGACGTGTAGTAGGCATTTGCGGCGAACCTGAAATCGCCATCCGTACGTTTCAAGCCGATTTCCGCGGTCTGCGCGGTCTCAATACCGAGGTCCGGGTTGCCGATCTTGAACGTCTTCTCCGAACCGTCGGGACCCTGGGCGAACAGTTCGAGCGCGCGCGGCGCACGTTCGATCCGTTGCAGCGTCAGGCTGGCGACCAGCGAGGATGGAAGATCCTTGATGATGCCGAAGCTGACGCTCTTCGGCATGAAGTCGAGCTTGGCGGCGGCCCTGCCCGGCTCATCCGGTGGTGGGAGAAAACTCGGCGGAAAGGTGAACGCCGTTCCCGCGACATTGACTCCCTCGATGCGGCCCGCCAATTGCGTGCGCAGCGTGTCCGTGTGCCTGACTTCATTGAGGAAGTACGCCGCCGCCGTTCTGGTCTGGGCCGGAAGCAGGATCGCCTGCCCTGCCGTATCCAGTTGCTGGTAGGCGCCTTGCGCGCCAAAAATGCTGGTCAGCGGACCTAACGGCGTGGCGAACGGCGCAAGTTCGAACTCGAGCTTGCCTTCGGTCTGCCGGTTCTTGAAGGTGGCGGTAATCTCCTGGAAGCCGGTGGTGGCGAGCACCGTCTCGTCGTGCCGGTACTCCGAATATCCGGTCCAGTACCTGATCGCGGCAAGCGCGCTTGCGTCCGGGCGATATTCGCCCTTGGAGCTGATCTTGGTTTGCTCGAGGTCGTTGTGCTGGCGGGCTTCCGCGGTCGCAATACCGGGGACGTAGTAGTCGCTGGTGAAGCGGGAGACGGCGATGCCGGCATAACCGCCGTCGAAAAGCCAGGAGCCGCCGACTGCTGCGCCTGCGCTTTGCGAAGCGGAATTCGGCTGCTTGCCGTTGAAGGCAGGCGCAGGGATTGGCGGGACCAGGTACGGGTAACTCGGGACGCTGTAATCGCTGGAGGAGCGCCCGTAGATGTCGGCATGAACGGCGGCGTTGCGGCCGCCGGCATCCAGCAACAGGCCGCTCTCCCATCCCTTGTTGACGCTCGTCACGCCCGATCTCAGTTCTGCCGCCACTCCCCCGAGCGGCGCAGCGGTCGGAATCCGGTTGTTGTTGACGTCGACGACGCCGCCGACGGCTTGCGAGCCGAAGCGGAGCGCACCCGGTCCGCGAATGACGTCGACCTTCTGGATGGCAAGAGGATCGATCGGCACCGCGTGGTCCTGCGCGATGTCAGACACGTCGACCGCGCCGACGCCGTTCTCCTGAATGCGGACCTTTGCATCCGACAGGCCACGCAAGATCGGGCGCGACGATTCCGTGGCAAGCCCCGCCGACGTTGTGCCGGGCATGTTGGTGAACAGGCTGCCGAACCCACCGTTGCTGCTGCCGGTCTGGATCTGGCTGCTCCCGATCGTCGATAGCGGCGCGAATGGCTGATTGAAGGGTGACGTGGGCGCGGGCGCGGGCGCGGGCGTTGGGCCCGGCAGCGGTGCCGCCACGGTCGTCGAACGCCGACCGGGCTCGCTGCGCGCGGCCCGCCGCGCGGGTTTAGGCTGACGCCCCTCGACAGTCACTTGCGGCATGTCGATTTCCGCCGGCGCGCCCGGCGTGGCTTGCGGTCCGGCCGCCGGGGCCGGCGCGGTCTGCGACGGAGCCGGCTCCGCCGGGGCTTGCCCCGCTGCCGGCGGCGCCGGAGCGGCTGGTTCGGCAGACGGCGCGGCCTGGGGCGTCGGTGGCGCGGGCGCCGCGGTTTGCGCGAGCGCCGCGGCGTGGCTCAACCAAACCACGGCCAGTGCCGATGTGCCTGCAAGGGCCATTCGCGTCGCGCGCATATTCATCCCCAACCGATCGCGCTTCAGCAACAGCCACTTGATAAGCCGCAACACCAAAACGTAGGTAAGGCTACATGTTAATGCTGGACCGTTAACTGTCAAGATGCTGCGAACGAGTCGCAAATTCCAGGCGCCGGCCTGTTGCAGATCGGCGACAAGCCGCCAACTTGCAATGTGGTCGGCAGCACGCCATGGTCGCGCCTCGTCTGGATGGATTCGCCTGGAAGGTGCAGTGGTGCGCAAGCCCTCGACAAATCGGGCCAAACCGATGCAGCCGCTGCCCGCGGAACAAACGCAGGCGCGTCGTTTCGGAAAGGCACGATCGGCGCGATCGACCGCGGTTCTGGAAGACTATGTCGAATTGATCTCTGATCTGCTCGGCACGACCGGCGAGGCGCGCCCGACCGACATCGCGCGCAGGCTGGGCGTGTCGCATCCAACGGCGATCGACACCATTGCGCGGTTGAAGCGCGAAGACCTGGTTACGGCCCGTCCCTATCGCGGGGTGTTCCTGACCGAAAAGGGTGAGACCCTCGCCAAGCGCGTCCGCGCCCGTCACCGTCTGGTGGTCGACGTCTTGCTGGCGCTGGGCGTTCCGCAGGAAGCCGCGGAGGCCGACGCCGAGGGCATCGAACATCATGTTTCCGATGTGACGCTGAAGGCCTTCGCCGAATTTCTTCGCCACGCCAAGGATCGACGCAAGGCATGACGCGATAGATCGAGAGGCGGCGCTAGCCGGCTTTGGTCGTTTTCCGCTCGCCGGTCACGGCATTTTCGGCCGCCCGGTTCATCAGCGACGCGTAGTCATGGCCGAACAGGATTTCGCAGAAGCGGATCGCCGCCTTGGCCTGCATCTGCCGGTAGGCGCGCGCCCTGGTGTCGGCACCGCGCAGCGCCTGCACCAGGCTCTCGGTGGAATGCTCGACGTAATGCTGCAGGTCGGAATAGGTCCGCAGGGTGACTTCGTTGATGGCGAGTTCGCTGGCATAGGTGCGGCACACCGCCACGAAGTCGATCAGGGCGGCGATCTCTTCGATCTCCGCGGCGTCGATCTTCGGCGCCGAAGCGATATCCTTGTCGGCGCGCTGACGCAGGATGCGGCGGACCCGGCCGGGCACGCTCTCGATCTCAGACTGCAGCGAATTGGAAATATCGGCGCGGATCGACGTGAGCTGGCGGCCCCACGCGGAATCGTTGCGCAGATCGAGCTCGGTGCGCAAGCCCCGCACGCCATCGTGCAGGATTTTCAGTTGGTCGCCGACATTGTCGAAATGGCCGCGCCTGATGTCCGTGCGCAGGCAGGCCGTGAGAAACGAGAGATCGTGCAGCGCGATCGTGACGGCGATGCCGTATGGCGTGGCCGCCACGCGAATCTCGTCGTCGGAGGCCGCCATCTTGACCGCGAGACGGATGATCTGCCACGGCGCCGCCAATCGCTGCATGATCAGCGACAGCGCGAACGGCAGCAATTGCGGCGTCTGCAACGACGGCACGTTGAGCGCCGACGTCGCCGTCTCGAGCTGGGAGGGCGTCAGCGCCCGAATCTGGCCGGGAAGCCGACTGCCGAGCGTCTCCATCGCCTCACGGGCCCGCAGCACCGCGCCGATCGACAATAAATCCTCGACAACGTTCGGCGGACCGATCCGGGAGAGCGCACGATGCCTGTCCTCGCCCTGCACCGGAGTGGCGATCTTGACGATCGCCTCGGCTGCGGCGAGTTGGAACTTGCGGGTCGCGGCTTCGAGACCTGCGGTGGAGCCGCTCAGCCTGATTTCGCTGAGCGTCGTTTCGAATGCGCGCACGGCCTCGGGCGCGCCGTCGCGGCCCAGCCATTGCCAGACCGGCAGCAGCGACGCGCGCCGGATCTGCCCGGCGCGCACCGGAAAATTGCCCTCGATGAGAAATGGCTCGAGCGGACCGTACAACAGCCGCGCCGGATCGTCGGTGCGCGGACGCGCCTCATCGTCCTCCTCGGTCCCGCGCACGACCTTGCGCAACTGCTCAAGCACGAAATTGGCGACGGCGAGGTCTTCCCCACGCTCGATGGCGCGCTCGAACTCCCGCATCAGCAGCGCCTGCGATTGAGGCGGGAGCTGGGCGAGATAGTCCCTCAGCCGCTCTGTCGATGTCTGGCTCATTCGCCTGGTGTGGATATGTTTGTGTCACGCGGACGGCAAAGCGCGTCCACCGCCGATTTTAGAAGTGTGCGCGTTAAGAAGCCGTTTAGGAATAACGAAATCGCCCGGGCAGTGCCGGGTGCCGCCCCTTCAACCCCAGGTACTTGAGGACGTTCATATCCCCGGCAATACCAGCTCTGCCCGCAGCCCGCCGATCGGGGCGTCGCTCAGGACGAGGCTACCGCCATAGAGGCCGGCGAGATCGACCACGATCGAAAGCCCAAGCCCGGAGCCCGGCTTGGATTCGTCCAGGCGCTGGCCGCGCCGGGATACCTGCGCGCGCTCGGCAGCGGATAATCCGCGGCCATCGTCATCGACAATGAGCCGCAGCCGCGGCCCGGTGCCGGGCTCGGCCGGCGATTCCGCCCGCACCTCGATGAATACCTGCGAGGCCGCCCACTTGCAGGCATTGTCGACCAGATTGCCGGCCATCTCCTCAAGATCCTGACGCTCGCCGCGAAACTTTGCCTGCGGGTCCGCCTTGACTGCGATCTTGACGCCACGATCCCGGTGGATCTTTTCCATGGTCCGCCGCAGCGCCTCGATGGCGGGCGCGACCTCGGTGACGGTGCCGACGATGGTGACGCGGGCGGCGATACGTGCGCGCTCGAGGTGATGCGCGACCTGATCCCGCATCACAAAAGCCTGCTCCAAAACCTTGTTCGCAAAGGGATCCACCGTGTGGGCGGTGGCCTCGTTGACGATCACGGACAGCGGCGTCTTGATGGCATGGGCAAGGTTGCCGACATGGGTGCGGGCGCGCTCGACGATCTCGCGGTTGGCGTCGATCAGCGCGTTGGTTTCGCGCGCCAGCGGCGCGATCTCGACCGGAAATTGGCCCTCAAGCCGTTCGGCGCGTCCGGAGCGGATGTCGGCGATCGATTCCGAAATGCGCTTGAGCGGCGCCAGCCCGAAGCGGACCTGGAAGATCGTGGTCAGGAGCAGCACGATCCCGAGCGCTGCGAAGGTGCCGCCGAGGTAATAATCGAAGGCGCGGATTTCGTCGAAAATCTCGGATGCGTCGCCGGCCACGCTGACCAGAAACTTGCCGTCGGCGCCGAGGTCGACCGGCCGCTCGACCACCCTCAGATCCTGGCCCTCCGGACCGTCGACGTAGCCGAGACGGATTCCGGCCGGGGTCAGCTCCGCGCCGATATCCTCGAGCTTCGGCAGCTTCTTGTCCCACAGCGAACGCGAAGCTTTTGTTTCGGCCTTCTCGTCGGTCCGGACGATCTGCCAGTACCAGCCGGACAAGGGCAGTTCGAACAGCGGTTCGCCGAGCGACTGGAACTGCTGCTCAGGCGGTTCGTCCGGCGTTGCGACTTCAGCGATCAGGGTGCGGAGGTAGAGGTTGAGGCGGCGGTCGAAGGCGCGCTCGGTCGCGTTCCGGTAGACCGATGACAGGATCACGCCGGTGATAACCAGGATCACGACCACCCACGCGGTCGCCGACAGGAACAACCGCGTGGCGAGCGAACTTCCGCGCATCAGAACAAGATCCCGAAAAGCGTATCCCCAGGCTCCAATCCTGCGGATGGAGACCGGCCTTCGGATAAGATCATGCTCGAATAAAAGAGCAAGGCTCATCAGGCGCCCGGTGACGGCGGCGTCAAGAGATAGCCGAGCCCACGCACGGTCTGGATGATGTCGACGTCGAGCTTCTTGCGGATGCGGCCGACGAAGACCTCGATGGTATTGGAGTCGCGGTCGAAGTCCTGGTCGTAGAGGTGCTCGACCAGCTCGGTGCGCGACACCACGCGCCCGGTGTGATGCATCAGATAGGCCAGCAGCCGGTATTCGTGCGAGGTCATCTTGACCGGATTGCCTGAGACGCTGACCCGCCCGGTGCGGGTATCCAGCGAGACCGGGCCGCAGGTCAGTTCCGACTGGGCATGGCCGGTGGAGCGGCGCAGCAGCGCGCGAATGCGCGCCAGCACTTCTTCGAGGTGAAACGGCTTTGCGACATAGTCGTCGGCGCCGGCATCAAACCCCTGCACCTTGTCGCTCCAGCGGTCGCGCGCGGTGAGGATCAGGACAGGCATGGCACGGCCGTTGCGGCGCCACGCCTCCAGGACCGAGATGCCGTCCATCTTCGGCAGCCCGATGTCGAGCACGACGGCGTCATAAGGCTCGCTGTCGCCCAGATAGTGCCCCTCCTCGCCGTCGAACGCGCGATCAACCACATAACCGGCATCCGTCAAAGCCGTCGTAAGCTGACGGTTGAGATCCGGATCGTCCTCAACAACAAGCAGGCGCAAGCTGGCCTCCAATAGTGAGCCCTACAATATCAGTTCTCATGATGAGGCTCAGCGGGGTGAACGGGCCATGAACGAGGCACACCGGCAGTGCGACTTTTTCGTCATGACGCTTTCTGCGGCCCCGGGCGCGCCCGCAAACCGCAGGCCAAACGCCTAACATGCCCGATCGGATGGCCCAAGGGGCCGGCAGGTTGCTTACAACGGCTCCCGAAAAAGCGGGACCCACGTCTCAGCCGCGCAGATCCTGGTCGCGCAGCCTCGGTCAGTCCCTTACGTGCGGAAGAATATGAACCAGACGATGCCAAGGATCAGAATCGCGAGCCCGGTCGATACTGTCAGGAGCGCAAGCACGGACGGACCGGGTTCGGCTTGGCGTGCCTCGGTCGGGGTTTCGACGATCTGGCCATGTCGTTTCGTTGCCATGGGGACCTCTTCGAGTAAGTGCCTGTAATGTCAGCGAATGCTCCGACATTGCCTGTGAAAGCAACGCATGATCGAATGTGATGTTCCGGTATTGGGCCGTGTCGCGCGGCCGCCGTGTTCAAAAAGGTCGCAGGCCGCGGCCGCAGAACGGCCCCTCGAGGGTTAACGCCGTTCCGAGATTCCGTAGCCCGGCATGTTTGAGCCGGGGTCATCCGGTGGTATCCTTCCCAGTCGTCTGTTGCGTATTTTCGGAGTAGCCCATGGCCCCCCGCGCCAATTGGAAGGGTTTTCTGCGCCTGTCGCTCGTGACCTGTCCGGTCGCCCTCTATCCGGCGACGTCGGACACCGAGAAGGTCTCGTTCAACCAGATCAACCGCAAGACCGGCCACCGCATCAAATACGCCAAGGTCGACGCCGAGACCGGCGAGGAAGTCGCCAGCGAAGACATCATGAAGGGCTACAAGATCGACACCGACACCTACATCGAAGTGTCGAAGGATGAGCTGGACGACATCGCGCTGGAATCGACCCGCACCATCGAGATCGACGAATTCGTTCCGAAATCCGATATCGACGGCCGCTATCTGATCCGCCCCTATTATCTGGTGCCGGACGGCAAGGTCGGCCACGATGCGTTTGCGGTGATCCGTGAAACCATCCGTAGCATGGACAAGGTCGCGATCGGCCGCGTGGTACTGACCAACCGCGAGCACATCATCGCGCTGGAGCCGCTTGAGAAGGGGCTGATGGGAACGCTGCTGCGCTACCCCTATGAAGTGCGCAACGAGCAGGAATATTTCGACGATATCCAGGACGTGAAGATCACCAAGGATATGCTTGATCTGGCAAGACATATCGTCGAGCAGAAATCCGCCTCATTCGAGCCCGAGCAGTTCGAGGACCGCTACGAGCAGGCGCTGATCGATCTCATCAACCAGAAGCGCAACGGCCTGAGCACGAAGGCCAAGGCGCCGCCGAAGACCAGCGGCAACGTCATCAATCTGATGGATGCGCTCAAGCGCAGCCTTGCCAGCGAACAGCAGGCCGCCCCTGCCGCCGCCAAGACCAAGGGCAAGAAGCCGAAGAAGGCCGCCGCCGGCCAGCGCGAGATGCTGTTGCCGATCAGCGGTAGCGGAAAGCGCGCCGCCAAGGAGACGGCGAAGGAAGCGCCGAAGAAGGCGGAAAAGCCGGCGCGTACCGCCGCCCGCACCAAGAAGGCCGGATGATCGGGCAAGGAGCGCGATAGATAGAACCATCTAGCGCGCGATGCCGTGGTCGACCCCGTTCGATGATCCGATACCGCTTCGCGGCGGCCGTAAGCTCGCGACGCTGCAGCAGGCCGCCGACTATGTCATGACATTGCCGGAAGAAGTGCAGCACGAGGCGCACTGGCAGGTCGCGGTGGAAAATCTGATCAACGCGGCCGAGACCGGCGGCGGCTGGCTGATGTTCGCGCGGATCGCGATGCTGCGGGCCCTCAATGCGGACCCAAAAGACAAGTAGCGCCGGTTTCAATCCCCGCCGCCGTCCCCGTCCCCACTGCCAAAGTCCAACCCGCCATCGCAACCACCAGACGACCGGTCGCTGACCATCCAATCGATCAACAAGGCTGCGACCAATATCGCGGAGAACACGCGCCACGGATTTTGCTGGACGTAGGCTAGAATTGGCGGCCCCCAGGACACCAACAGCGGCCCAAACAGCAGTTCCAGCATGTGTCTGTGCGGCCTTGCCGCTACTTGAGCGAGGTGCTGATGTCGTTGAATTTCGTGCCGAGCGCGATGCCGACGCCGTTGACGGCGGTGACGATCACGATGCCGATGCCGGTCGCAATGAGGCAATATTCGATGGCGGTAGCACCGCATTCATCGTCGACAAATCGTTCCAGTAATCGACGCATGGACAAACTCCTGTCGACGCTCCCCGAAATTCTCCCGCGCCGTACTGCTTAAACTCTAGGTCGGAACGGTTGAAGAGGCCTTGCGGAACAGAATGAACGACTGATTAAGACTGATGAGGAATCCCGCCCCGGAATCATGCGGTACGGAAAATTTACCATCGATTGTGTGCCGACCGGCCACCCTCGCCCGACCGGCGTCTTGCGGAGTAAGCGCACATGATTGCGCAGAAGCGCGAAGCGGGAAGGAATTACATCGGTCTCTTGCACGACGAGACCGAGGAGCGGCGCGTCGCCGACATCTCGGCGGCCGCGAACTACGCTATCGTGGATCTGGTACTCGAGCTGATTGCGGCGATGTTCAGCCGCCGGAGCGAAGCGGGGCAGTCACCCCGCCCGCCGTGGCGTTGAGTTGAACTAGGACCGGGCAGGAGCCCGGTCCGAAGGTCGTTCTCAGAAGTTACGCTGGGCGCGGAACTGGAGCAGGACGGTGTCCTGATCCTTGAACTCGTACAGCGCGTTCGGCTTCGGCGCGGTCGCCGTGAAAACCGAAGAGCCCGACATCTTCTGATCGAGGTGGAACCACTGGACTTCGCCCGAGAACGTCAGGTTCTTGACCGGGGTCCAGCGGGTCACGACGCCGAGCTGCGAGACGTTGAAGTCGGGGTTACAGCTATAGGTGCCAGCCGCGGAGGCAACACCCGTCTGGCCGGCGTGGCTCGCGGCGAAAGCGTTGCAATAAGCGCCCTTGGCCGTCGTGGTTCCCGCACCCAGCAGGTTGTCGTCGGCTCCGCCGTCATACCTGACGGCGGCATAGCTGCCGAACAGGCTGGTCGACCAGTACGGATTCCAGTTGTGATTGAATGCTCCGCGGACGCCCCAGGCCGTCGTCAAAGCGATACCGCCGGTGCCGGCCGCGCCCGGGAAGTAGACGCCGTCGGTGGTCGCGCCGAAGCCGACGCTCTGATAGCCGAAGCCGCTATCGCCGAACATCGCAAAATTCGGTGAGGAGCCGCTGGTGGAGATGACGTACTTGGTGGCGCCCTTGGCGTAGGAAACGTCGAGCTTGATGTCGTCGCCTGCACCGGTCGGAATGTTCTTGATCTGCAACGCCGCCATCACCGCGCCGCCCCACTTGCTCTCGGGGTGGCCGCTGATTTCGGAAAGTGCGTTCGGGGCAGCGCCGGCGCCTAACGTGTTGTACGAGCCGTTCACCTCATGCGCGGCAGCCGAAAGCTGGAACAGACCCCAGGCCTGATCGACCCGGATTCTGCCGACGATGTCCGGAGCGTGCACGCCAGCATAGGCATTCGACCCAGTTCCGTTGGCGCCGATCGCGCTGGGGATGCTCAGATTATAGACGGCAGTGCGCTCCCACACGGTCGGATCGTCGAGACCGATCGAGGCCGATACACCGTTGCCGAACTCGGCGGTGTACTGGATGTTGTTGACGCCGGTGTCGGTATTCTGACCGCCGAGCAAGTTGGAGTTGATGTTGCCCGGGAACCCCTGCCACGGCGTGGAATAGGCCGATGCGGATTTACCGAAGGTGAAACCGGCGAACTGAATGAAGAGGTATTCGACTGCGACATAGCCGCCGCCGGCGGTCGACAGCGAATTCGAACTGAATGGCAGAGTCGGATTGGCGCTGCCGCCACCGATATTGTTGAACTGGAAGTCGCCCTGGCCGAAGGTGCGGACCACGCCATACTCGGTCGCGGTGCGGGTGTCGACCGTCAGCGCCATACGGGAGCGGGCGACGAAATAATCGCGATAGCGGTTTTGCTGGCCGAGATCGCCGCTCCAGGCCGGCGTACCGTGAGCCCCGCCATTGAAGGTCACGTCCGCACGCAGGTAACCGCCGATCTTGATGCAGGTATCGGTACCCGGGATGTAGAAGAAGCCGGCGCCGTAAAGCGAACAGATCCTTACGTATTCGACTGCCTTGGCCTTGACCGGAAGATCGGCCGCCTGTGCACCGCTCAGGGCGATCAGACTTGCCGCTGAGCCGAGAATGAGTGTGCGCGCCCCAATCATTTTAAACTCTCCTGTCCTGCGATTCATGCAGTTGCATGCTGCACTGGTAATCCAAAAATCCTTACTGTGAATGACAAGCCCGTGATGCCGCTTCACTTGGGCTGCGGCTGTGATGTTTTCGCAACGCAGTGGGATCGAACCGCAGGTCGGACGATACTTTTTCAGTCAGATAAGCCGCGCTTATAGCAACAACGTTCTCACCCTGTTGACGGCCGATCGCGGCCAAAGCTTACGAAACGCATATCAGCACTTCCGCGCGCACGTGCCGCTTCGCTTTACCGCGCGCGGAAATCCTGTTCCTACTGTCGCAAATCGGCCGGACCCAAACCGGCCTGCATCCAGGGGGAGAGACCGTCATGAAACTCGGCGCCGCCATCGCAGAAATCATGAAGCGCGAGGGAATCGAAATCCTCTGCGGCTATCCGGTCAATCATCTCATCGAATATGCCGCCAATGCCGATATCCGCCCGGTGATGGTGCGGCAGGAACGCATCGGCGTTCACATGGCGGATGCGATCTCGCGCGTTACCTCGGGCCGCTCGATCGGCGCGTTCTGCATGCAGCACGGGCCCGGCGCCGAGAACGCGATGGGCGGCGTGGCGCAATGCTACGGCGAATCCGTTCCCGTGCTGGTGCTGCCGATGGGCTATGCGCGCAGGCTCGCCAATGTCGACCCGAACTTCAATTCCAGCCAGGCGATGAAGGCGTTCTCGAAGTCATCCGAGCCGATCAATATCGCGGCAGAAGTCTGCAACATCTTCCGGAGAGCGTTCACCAAATTGAAGAACGGCCGGGGGGGACCTGTCATTGTCGAAATCCCGGCCGACATGTGGAACGAGGAAGTGCCGGAGCCTCTCAACTATACGCCGGTGCTGCGCACCCGCTACGGTGCAGACCCCGTGCATGTAAAGGAAGCGGCGGCCCTGCTCGTCGCAGCGAAGCGTCCGGTGATCTATGCCGGTCAGGGCGTGCATTACGCAAAGGCCTGGCCGCAGCTCAGACGGCTGGCCGAGCGCCTCGCCATCCCCGTCACGACAAGCCTTGGCGGCAAGTCGTCATTTCCCGAGACCCATCCGCTATCGCTGGGCTCGGGCGGCCTCGCCGTGCCACGCGCGGTGCCGAAATTCTTGGGCGACGCCGACGTGATCTTCGGCATCGGCTGCTCGTTCACCGAAACCTCGTTCGGCATCGCCATGCCGAAGGGCAAGACCATCATTCATTCGACGCTCGATCCCAATCATCTCAACAAGGATGTCGAGGCCAAAATCGGTCTGGTCGGCGATGCCGCCCTGGTCCTCGATGCCTTGCTGGAAGAGATCGGCAAGACCGTTACGTCCGATCGGGACGCAACCGCGGTCGCCGCCGAGATCGCCGCCTCTCACAAGGAGTGGCTGGCGAAATGGATGCCGAAGCTGACGCATAACGAGGCGCCGCTGAGCCCCTATCGCGTGCTGTGGGACCTGCAGCACACTGTCGACATCAACAACACCATCATCACCCACGACGCCGGCAGCCCGCGCGACCAGCTCTCGCCGTTCTGGAAATCGGTCGAGCCTCTGTCCTATATCGGCTGGGGCAAGACCACGCAGCTCGGCTACGGCCTTGGCCTTGCGATGGGCGCCAAGCTGGCAAAACCCGACAAGCTCTGCATCAACGTCTGGGGCGACGCCGCGATCGGCTTCACCGGCATGGATTTCGAAACCGCGGTGCGCGAGCGCATCCCGATCATGTCGATCCTGCTGAACAATTTTTCCATGGCGATCGAATTGAAGGTGATGCCGATCTCGACCGAGAAATACCGCTCCACCGACATTTCCGGCGACTACGCCGCGATGGCGCGCGCGTTCGGCGGCTATGGCGAGCGGGTGTTGAGGCCGGAAGACATCATCCCCGCCATCAAGCGCGGTATCCAGAAGACGCAAGAAGGCGTCCCGGTGCTGTTGGAATTCATCACCAGCAAGGAGACCGAGGTGTCGCGACCGGGGACTTGAGGCCCGAGCAACCGCCCTCGCCGATGCGCGCGTCACCATCATCTAAACCGGGCTTCGGCAGTGCACCGGAGGGTCCCCAAACAAAAATCTCGAAAACAACCCCATGCAAAGTAGAGGAGGCTCGGCGGCCGCGGTAACGCCTTACTCCGCCGGGCCGGCGAGCGGCCGCTCTTTCATGAGGACATCACCGCCCGGCAGCAGGCGTGTATGACGGATTCGAATGGATCGCGCCGCTCATTCCCGATGGTCGCCGAAAGGCCACCTTTAGACCTCCATGAGCGCTGGCTCTAACGCTTCCAAGATGAAATAATCCAGTTGGAACCGCGGCGCGAGTGACCAATCGATCATGCGCCGCGCTCCGGGCATGGACAGTTGGAATGGCGACGCTTCCCGAGAACAGGTCGGTCGCGATCGATGAGCTGGAATCAGCCATCACCGAGATGGAGTCGCGCCTCGAATCCGCCCGCGCCGAACGCAACGAGGCGAAGGCACGCCAGGTCGAGCTCGAGATCGAGAATGCGAATCTGCGTCGAGAACTGAACCTCGCGCGTGAGCAGCAGAAGGCTTCCGCCGGCATTCTCAGTGTCATCAGCAGTTCGGTGGCCGATACCAAACCGGTATTCGAAAGCATCCTCTCCAGCATCAAGCATCTTTTTGACAGCGAGGAGAGCCTGATTTTTCTCGCCAGCGAAGAAGGCCTGTTGCAAATTGCCGCCGCGCGCGGGGCAAACGCCGAGGCGGCGCGCGAGCGGTTTCCAATTCCGATTGAAGGAACGGCAAGCGAGCTTGCGATTCGCGAGCGACGCCTGGTGCGTTCTGCCGACGTCCAGAACGATCCGGACGTGCCGATCGACCTGCGCGAGACCGCTCGCAGGATCGGGCAAAACTATTCGATGGCCATTGCACCCATGCTCTGGAAAGACCAGGCAATCGGCACGATTTTCGTGGGCCGCACCTCGATGGTGCCGTTTACGGACCGGGAGTGCGAACTGCTGAACAGTTTCGCCGACCAGGCGGTCATTGCAATCCAGAACGCACGGCTGGTCAACGACACCCGCGAGGCGCTGGAACGGCAGACCGCGACCGCCGACATCCTCAAGGTGATCGCCTCCTCGCCTTCGGACGTGCAGCCGGTGTTCGAAGCCATCGCAGAAAGCGCCAAGCATTTGCTGGGCGGGTTCTCAACCACGGTACTGCATTTCATCGGCGATGAGCTTCATCTGGTCGCCTACACACCGACCAGTCCTGAAGCCGATGAAGCGCTGAAGGCCTCCTTCCCGCGCAAGCTCGCGGAATTCCCGACCTTTGCACTGGTCCGCAACGGCGAGACCATCCAGTTTGCCGATACCGAAGCCGAAGAGGTGCCGGACGCAAACCGTGAATTGGCCCGGCTGCGCGGCTTCCGCAGCGTGCTGTTCACGCCGCTGATGAACCGCGGCACGCCGGTCGGCATGCTCAGCGTGACGCGCAAAGAGCCCGGCGCCTTCGCGCCTCACCACGTACAACTGCTGCAGACCTTCGCCGACCAGGCGGTGATCGCAATCGAGAATGCGCGGCTGTTCAACGAAACCAAGGAAGCGTTGGAACGGCAGACCGCCACGGCCGATATCCTCAAGGTCATTGCGTCCTCGCCGTCCGACGTACAGCCGGTGTTCGACGCCATTGCACACAGCGCCAATCGCCTGATCGGCGGCTTCTCGGCCGCCGTGTTCCGCTACATCGACCACAAGATCCATCTGGCGGCCTTCACGCCAACTGATCCGGCCGGCGATGCCGTGCTGCAGTCCTCATTCCCGGTGCCGCTGGAGGAGTTTCCGCCCCACCGGCTGACGTGCGACGGCGCGCCGGCTGAACTGCCCGACACCGATCTCGAACCGGCGGCGCGCGACATCGCGCGCGCCCGCGGCTACCGCAGCATGCTTTTCGCACCGCTGATGAATGACGGCGCGGCGACCGGCATCATCACCGTCACCCGCGTCGCGCCCGGCCCGTTCGGCGAACAACATACCCGCTTGCTGCAGATGTTCGCCGACCAGGCCGTGATCGCGATAAAGAATGTCCGCCTGTTCGATGAGGTGCAGGCCAAGACCCGTGAGCTTGAGGAAGCTCTCACCTATCAGACCGCGAGCAGCAACATCCTCGGCGTCATCGCCTCTTCACCTACGGAGGTTGCACCCGCGCTGCAAGCGATCGTAGAGAGCGCCTGCAAGCTTTGTGATGCCTATGACGCCAATGTGCTGTTGAAGATCGGCAACGATCTGCATTTCAGCGCGCATCACGGGCCAATACCGACAGGTACGCACGCGCGTCCGCTCAATCGGGAATGGGTCACGGGACGCTCGGTTGTCGACAAAGTGCCGGTGCAGGTCCCGGATTTCGAGGCTCCGGACGCGGCCGAATTCCCCGAGGGGCAGCGGCAGTCGCGCGAACAGGGTCACCGCTGTACACTGAGCGTACCGTTGTTGCGGGAGGGAGAAGCAATTGGCGCGATCGCCCTTCGCCGGATGGAGCCCGTTGCCTTCAGCGACAAGCAGATCAGCCTGTTGCAGACCTTTGCCGATCAAGCCGTGATTGCCATCGGCAATGTGCGACTTTTCGAAGAGGTGCAGGCCAGGACGCGCGATCTGCAGGAAGCCCTCACCTACCAGACCGGCAGCGCCAACATTCTGCAGGTGATCGCCTCCTCGCCGACCGACCTCGATCCGGTACTGCAGTCTATCGTCGAAAGCGCCTGTGATCTGTGTGCGGCAAGCGATGCGGTCGTGCAGCTCCGGGACGGCGACGATCTGCGCTTCAGGGCGCATCATGGCCCCATCGATATCAATGTCGAGAAATGGCCGATCGGACGCGACTGGGCAGCCGGTCGGGCTTTCCTGGACCAGACCACAGTCCACGTGACCGACGTTTTCTCGGAACAAGCGAACGACTTCGCCGGCAGCCGGGAGCTGTCGCATCACACCGGCGGCGACGGCGTCCGCACCGTCCTGAGCGTCCCCCTGCTGCGCGAGGGCGAGAGCCTGGGAGCCCTCACGCTTCGCCGCCAAGAGGTGGAGCCATTCAGCGACAAGCAAATCGCCCTGCTCCGGACCTTTGCCGATGAGGCGGTGATCGCCATCGGCAATGTGCAGCTGTTCGAGGAGGTGCAGGCGCGGACGCGCGAGCTGTCAAAATCCCTCGAGGACCTCCGCACCGCGCAGGACCGCCTCGTGCAGACCGAAAAGCTCGCCTCGCTCGGGCAGCTCACCGCGGGCATCGCCCACGAGATCAAGAACCCGCTGAACTTCGTCAACAATTTCGCAGCCCTATCAGCGGAGTTGACCGACGAGCTGAACGACGTCCTCAAGCCCACTGAGCTCGCCGAAGAGGTCCGTGCGGAAGTCGATGAGTTGACGGGGCTGTTGAAAGACAACCTGGAAAAGGTCGTACAGCACGGCAAGCGCGCCGATTCCATCGTCAAGAACATGCTCTCGCATTCGCGCGAAGGCGGCGGCGAGCATCGGCCGTCCGACATCAATGCGCTGGTCGATGAGAGCCTCAACCTCGCCTATCACGGCGCCCGCGCCGAGCAGCCGGGCTTCAACGTCACACTCGAGCGCGATTTCGATCCGGCCGCCGGTCAGGTCGACCTGTTCCCGCAGGAGATCACCCGCGTCCTCCTCAATCTCGTCTCGAACGGGTTCTATGCCGTGACCAAGCGCCGAAAGGAAAGCGGCGAACCCGGCTTCGAGCCGACACTGCGGGCCGGCACCAAGGACCTCGGCGATGCCGTCGAAATCCGCATCCGCGACAACGGCACCGGCATTCCGCCCGAGGTAAGGGAGAAGATGTTCAATCCGTTCTTCACCACCAAGCCGGCCGGCGAAGGTACTGGTCTGGGCCTATCGATGAGCCACGATATTATCGTGAAGCAACATGGCGGCACCATTGACGTCGATACTGAACAAGGCCATTTCACCGAATTCCGCATCGTGCTGCCGCGAACAAGCAATTTTGCGGAAAAGTCCAGAGGATAGCCGTGAGTGTTCTGGTTCTAGTTGTGGATGACGAGCCCGACGTGGAAGCGTTGTTCCGCCAGCAATTCCGCCGCGACCTGCGTGCACAGCGATTCGTCATGGACTTCGCCAGGTCAGCGCCTGACGCTTTGGCGCGGGTCGGCTCGACCATCGAGCATTCGCTGATCCTGATCCTGTCCGACATCAACATGCCCGGCATGACCGGGCTGGAAATGCTGCCCAAGGTCAAGGAGATGCGGCCAGAGGTACCGGTCATCATGATCACGGCCTATGGCGATGCCGACACCAAACGCAAGGCGCTCGAGAATGGCGCAACTGACCTTCTGACCAAACCGATCGACTTCGTGACGCTGCGTCAGGAGATCGATGCCAGGCTCGAGCAAGCCGCATGACCGCAACCATCCTCGTGGTCGATGATGAGCCGGATCTGGAGGCGCTGATCCTTCAGAAATTCCGACGGCAGGTTCGCGACGGATTGGTCAGCTTCATGTTTGCGCGTGATGGGCTCGAGGCGTTGCAGTCGCTCGAAGCGCATCCGCACGTCGACCTGGTGGTCTCCGACATCAACATGCCACGAATGGACGGCTTGTCGCTGCTTGCCAAGCTGCAAGAATTTGAGGACAAGAAATCGACCATTGTCGTGTCGGCTTACGGCGACATGAACAACATCCGCACCGCGATGAATCGCGGCGCATTCGATTTCGTGACCAAGCCGATCGATTTCGCCGATCTCGAAGCGACGATCGACAAGACCCTTCGGCACATAGAAGTGCTGCGCGAGGCGCGTCGCCGTCAGGTGGAAGCCGAGCGCGCCCATGCTTCGCTCTCCCGCTATTTCTCGCCCGCGCTCGCCAAGCGGCTGGCGGCCAGCGTAGGCGACGGCACGGAGGTAACCTGGCGCGACGTTGCGGTCATCTTCACCGACATAACCGGCTTCACCTCGCTCGTGGAGACTGCCGCGCCCGAACTCCTTGGAGAATTGCTTAACGAATATGTGGCCGGAATGACCGATGTCGTCTTCGCGCATGAGGGGACCGTGGCAAAGGTGATCGGCGATGCGATCGAGGTACTGTTCAATGCGCCCAGCGACCAGCCCGACTATGCGACGCGTGCAGTCGCCTGTGCGCGGGAGCTCGACGCATGGGGGGAAGCGTTTCGCGAACGGTGGAAGGCGAGAGGCGTGAATTTCGGCGCCACCCGCATCGGCGTTCACGCCGGTCCTGCACTGGTCGGCAATTTCGGGGGCAGCCGCTTCTTTGACTACACTGCTTACGGCGACACCATCAACACGGCAGCCAGGCTTGAAGCGGCGAACAAGTTTCTCGGCACACGGATCTGCGTCAGCGCGACAATTGTAAACGCAGTGGAGAATTTCATGGGCCGACCGGTCGGCGATCTCGTGCTGCGTGGGCGCAGCGAACCATTGCGCGCCTACGAGCCCCTATCGGCTGCGAGTTTCGGTGCTCCGGCGGCATCGCAGTATGGCGAAGCTTTCGCCAGGCTCGAGGCCGGTGATGGCAATGCAATGCCGGCCTTTGCCGCGCTCGTCGGCTCGCACGCCGAGGATCCTCTGGCCAACTTTCACCTAAAGCGGCTCCTCAACGGCGCGAAGGGTGTCCGTATCCAGCTTGAATAGCCAAGCAGCCCTACTCCGCCATCTCCGCCGGTGTCGACGGGCCGGCCAGGGGCCGCTCCTCCATCGCAACAATGCAAAGCGCGGCGCAGGCCAAGAGCGCGGTGGCGGCGCCGAACACGTAGCGGAATGCGGTGATCATGTCGGCTATTGGTATCGCATTCGCCGGTCCCCGGTGTTCGCCGAGCGAGATCCCGGCGCCCAGCGCCATCAAGAGGATCGCGCTGAAGGCAGCGACCGTGAACGACGACATCAGCGCCCGGAAGAAGTTCATCGCCCCGGTGACGGTGCCGATCTGCGGGCGCGCCACCGCGTTCTGCAGCGAGACCACGCTGACCGGGAACGTCGTGCCAAGCCCGAGCGCGAACAGCGACAGGACGATCAGCAAGCCCCACAGCGGCAGCGTCGTCACGGTCAGCACCATACCGAAGATCGCCGCCGCCGAAGTGCCCACGATGGCCACGCGCTTGTAATGCTTGGCCCGCGCCATGGTCCGTCCGGCGATCGCGGCACCACAGGTGGAGATCGCGGCGAGCGGAATCAGCGCGAGCCCCGCTTCGCTCGCGGTCAGATGATAGACGACCTCGTAGTACAGCGGCAGATGCACGGTCAGCCCGGTGATGGCGCCGAGCGCGCAAGCGCCCGCCACCATGGCGTATGGCACCACCGTCCCACCGAGGAGCGGCAGCGGCAGGAACGGCTCTTCGGCATTGCGCGCGTGCCAGACAAAGGCGAGCGCCAGCGCCACCGAGGCGCCGATCATCGCCATGATCGCGGGCGACAGCCAGGCATAACGGTTGCCGCCCCAGGTGAGCACCAGCATGACCACGACGGCTGACGCCATCAGCAGCACGCCGCCGAGCCAGTCGACCTTGCGGCGCCGGTGGAACACCGGGATCTTGCCCATCTTCGGCAGCAGCAGAAACATCGCGCCGACCGCAAGCGGCACGTTGATCCAGAAGATCATCGACCAGTGCAGATGCTCGGCGAAGACGCCGCCGAGCACAGGGCCCATCAGCCCAGCCGCCATCCAGACGCCGCTGAAATAGGCCTGATACTTGCCGCGCTCGCGTGGGCTCACGACGTCGGAGATCACGGTCTGCACGACCGGCATGATGCCGCCGCCGCCAAGCCCCTGCAGGCCGCGCGCAACGATCAATACCGGCATGTTCGGCGCCACCGCGCAAAGAATCGAGCCGACCGTGAACAGGGCAAGCGAAACCGTGATCATGACGCGGCGGCCGTAGATGTCGCTCAGCGTGCCGAATACGGGTGCAACCGCGGTCGAGGCCAGGAGATAGGCGGTGATGACCCAGGACAGATTGCTGACGTCGTTGAACTGGCGGCCGATGGTCGGCAGCGCCGTCGCCACGATGGTCTGGTCGAGCGCCGCCAGGAACATCGTCAGCAGCAGGCTCATCAGGATGGTGCGGACCTCGTCCGGCGTCAGCGGCGCGGGCGGCGCAATCGGCGGCGCATCGCTGACCTCAATGACCTCTGTCGTGATGCGCGAGAGCTCGCCGCCGATATCGTCGGGCAATGTCGTCTGGTCGGCAGGTTCACGGCCCTGCCGTTGGTGCTGGTTCATGTCGGACGTAATATTGTTCTGCGCGACCAAAGCCGCCGAGATGGATTCGCCATATAGCGAGCACCTTAGAGGGCAAATTCCTCTCGGGGCAGCGCCTCGTGCGCATGGGTGCATCCCGCGAGAATATCGTCGCGTTTCCGTGATCGATCAGGTCGGGAGGTTCAGGCTTTGGGCCGCTTCTTGAGCCGCGCCCGCTTCGGCAATAAGGCCGGCCATTGCACGATGTGGTCCTCGAGCTCTTCGTCGGGGATCTCGTCCTCGGTGCCCTGGACCCGCCCGCGCACCGAAACGCCGGCTTCATGCACGGTATTGGGATCGCCCGAGATCAGCGGATGCCACCAATAGAGATCGCGTCCCTCGGCGACCAGCTTGTAGCCGCAGCTCGGCGGAAGCCAGGTCAGGGTGCGGACGTTCTCGGGCGTCAGGCGGACACAATCCGGAACCTTGTCGGAACGGTTCTGGTAGTCCTTGCACGTGCACAGGCCGGAATCGAGCAGCTTGCAGGAAACATGGGTAAAGTAGATTTTGCCGGTATCCTCGTCTTCGAGCTTTTCCAGGCAGCAGCGCGCGCAACCGTCGCACAGGCTTTCCCATTCGGCGTTGGACATCTCCTCCAACGTCTTGGTTTTCCAGAAGAAACCCTCCTGGCCGGAAGGCGATTTGCGCGGCGCGGTCATGCAATCAATCGTTTTCTCAGGCTCGGTCGGCTGCGGCCCTTCTAGGAGGTCCGGCAACGGAAGCGCAAGCGGGGCACACTACGGAGCCAAAAGCCAACGGCAGCGTTAGGCCTGACCGTCAAAATGGTGAGCGAGAGCATTGGTTTATAGCCCCCGCTCGGATAGAACAATGGCGAGTCTCCGAGGCCGTAAAAGCGCCTTGGGTTTGCCGCAACATCCAAGCAAGACGTCTCGACCGGCCCCGCCGGACGCGACCAGAACAGATCAAGGGCCCCGGTGCGCCAGATCGTACCTCCAGAGCTGCAGCAGAAGATCCGGAACTTCCTTCTGGATCTGGATGCGCGTATCGACTCGACGCTGTTCTCGTCGGGCAAGGGCCTGCGCGAGCTGTACGAGCGCTACTCCACCTTCATGGACCGCTTCTATGTCGGCCGCTGGAAGCGCTGGGTATTCATCGAACCATTTTCGGAAGCCGCCACCATCGGCCTGGGTGGCCTGATCGTGATGCTGGCGCTGGCGATCCCTGCGTTTCGCGAGACCGCCGACGACGACTGGCTGAAGAAATCCGATCTCGCGGTGCAGTTCCTCGACCGCTACGGCAACCCGATCGGCAACCGCGGCATCAAGCATAACGACTCGATCCCGCTGGAAGATTTTCCGGACAATCTGATCAAGGCGACGCTCGCGACCGAAGACCGCCGCTTCTACGACCATTTCGGCATCGACTTCCCCGGTACCGCGCGCGCGCTTGTGACCAACGCGCAGGCCGGCGGCGTGCGCCAGGGCGGTTCTTCGATCACGCAGCAATTGGCGAAGAACCTGTTCCTGAGCAACGAGCGCACCATCGAGCGCAAGGTGAAGGAAGCTTTCCTTGCGATTTGGCTCGAGACGCGGCTGACCAAGAACGAAATCCTGAAGCTATATCTGGACCGCGCCTATATGGGCGGCGGCACGTTCGGCGTCGACGGCGCGGCGCATTTCTACTTCAACAAGTCGGCGCGCGACGTCACTTTGGCGGAATCGGCGATGCTGGCCGGGCTGTTCAAGGCGCCGACCAAATACGCCCCGCACATCAACCTGCCCGCCGCCCGCGCCCGCGCCAACATCGTGCTCGACAACCTCGTCGATGCCGGCTTCATGACCGAAGGCCAGGTGTTCGGCGCCCGGCGCAACCCGGCCTTCGCCGTCGACCGCCGCGACGAAAACTCGCCGAACTACTATCTCGACTACGCCTTTGAGGAAATGCGCAGGCTGGTCGATACCTTCCCGAAATCCTACACCGAGCGCGTCTTCGTGGTCCGTACCTCGATCGACATCAACGTGCAGCGCGCCGCCGAGGAAACGGTCGAAAACCAGCTCCGCCAGTTCGGCCGCGACTACCACGCGACGCAGGCATCCGTCGTGGTTGCCGACCTCGATGGCGGCGTCCGCGCCATGGTGGGCGGACGCGACTATGGCGCGAGCCAGTTCAACCGCGCGACCGACGCCTACCGGCAGCCGGGCTCCTCGTTCAAGCCCTATGTCTATGCCACGGCGCTCATGAACGGTTACACCCCGAACTCGAAAGTGGTCGACGGCCCGGTCTGCATCGGCAACTGGTGCCCGCAGAATTATGGCCACTCCTATTCCGGCTCGGTGACGCTGACCCAGGCGATCACCCGCTCGATCAACGTCGTGCCGGTGAAGCTGTCGATTGCGCTCGGCGGCAAGGTGGCGAACCCGGCCAAGGCTGGGCGTGCCAAGATTACCGAGGTGGCACGCCGGTTCGGCCTCACGGCGCCCCTGCCCGATACGCCCTCGATGCCGATCGGTTCCGATGAAGTCACCGTGCTCGAACACGCGGTCGCCTACGCGACCTTCCCGAACAAGGGCAAAGCGGTGAAACCTCACGCGGTGCTGGAAGTGCGCACCGGCGCCGGCGACCTGGTCTGGCGCTTCGACCGCGACGGCAAGAAGCCGGTGCAAGCCATTCCCGCCTCCGTCGCCGCCGACATGTCGGAAATGATGAGCCATGTCGTCAGCGAAGGCACCGCCCGCCGCGCCGCGATCGACGGCATCCCGACCGCGGGCAAGACCGGCACCACCAACGCCTACCGCGACGCCTGGTTCGTCGGTTTCACCGGCAACTTCACCTGCGCGGTCTGGTACGGCAACGACGACTACTCGCCCACCAACCGCATGACCGGCGGCTCGCTTCCCGCGCAGACCTGGCACGACATCATGGTCGTCGCGCATCAGGGCGTCGAGGTGAAGGAGATCCCAGGCTACGGCATGGGCACGAAGCAGCCCCAGCCCGCCCAATCCGCCAGCGCCGCGGCCAATGGCGCGGCACGGGCGCCGGAGACCAAGCCGGGGCCGCCGCCAGTATTGACCAAGCGCGGCGCGGATATTCTGGTGCGCGTCGAGAAACTGCTCGACGAGGCCGGGAGGGCCGCGGGCAAGACCTCGTCCAACGACCAGAAGCAGCCCTCCAAGCCGATCACGTCAGGCGCGCTGGCGTTCCCGGAGAACTATGTGGCAGCCGCTGGCGAGCGGGCCGCGCCGGCGGAGCGGAAGAATTAAAAGGCATGATCCGGCAGAATCTTAACCGGCGTTCCTCGGAACAGATGCGAAGCGTCCGCCCCGACATGTTCGAAACAAGAGCAGCGCTTCAGGTTTCGGATGAAGCCGGTTCAAGCGGAATCTGACGCCGTGAGAGTTCGGAGCACTGGCCTGTGCGGCTGATCTTCATCACCTTGCTGGCATTGGCGCTTGCCACGGCCGTAGGTCTCGGCTCGACCTACCTGACGGCGACGCGCGGCACCGATCTCGGCACGCTCACGATCGGCGCCTGGACCGCGCGGCCCAAGGCCGGCAGTTCCGAAATCGATCCCTATTCGCGCGCCTCGATTGCCCGCAGCGGCGAATTGCCTGTTGGCACCGGCGACGGCATCGCCTTCACGGCCACCACCGACGACAAGAACAAGCCGCTCGACGGGCGCTGCGACGTAGTCGTCAGCGGGGTGACGCCGGCGGCCCGGTTCTGGACGCTGACGCTGTTCGACCGCAAGGGGCATCTGGTCGCCAATTCGCTGCAACGCTACGGCTTCACCAGCCAGGAAATCGTCCGTGGCTCCGACGGCGGGTTCGAGATCCGGGTGGCGGCGCGCTCGCGAGCCGGCAACTGGCTGCCGACCGGCGGCATCGAGCGCTACGCGCTGATGCTGCGGCTTTACGATACGCCGGTCGGCGTTGCGACGCGCACGCAGCGCGACGCGCCGATGCCCGCCGTCACCACGGTGAACTGCCCATGATCCGGCTGGCATTCACCATCATCGCAGGCGTGCTGCTGGGCGGCGTGGTGCATCTCGTCAGCGTGCTCGCGCTTCCGCGCATCGCGACGCAAGACGCCTATTCGCGGCTGACGCCGATGACCAAAGAGAACGCCGTCACGGCGCTGCCGCTCGCCGAACCGAACAACGCGCCGATGCCGTTCATGGACCCGGCCTTTGCAGTCGCGATCTGCCGCTACGACCTCTCCGGGGGACCGCTCAAGCTGACGGTGCCGGTCAGTCAGGCCTATACGTCGGTGTCGTTCTATACCCGCAACGAAGTCGCCTACTACGCCATCAACGACCGCTCGGCCGGCCGCAAGGTGATCGAGCTCGATCTGATGACGGAGGAGCAACACGGCGAGTTGCCGGAAGATGAGGAAATCACCGCCGCCGACCGGCTGATCATTGACTCCCCGACGACGACCGGCCTGATCGTGCTGAAGGCCTTGGCGCCGGAGCCCGGCCTGATGCCACAGGCGCAAGCCGCGCTCGCGGCGTCGCGTTGCGCCGTGGAGACCGAGCCTCCGCCGGCCAAGCAGCCCGAACCGCCCCCGCCGGCGCCGCCCCCCGCGCCGCGGTCAAAACGCTGATCACGGGCTGCTGGTGAGCAACACATCCCCGTGTTGCCCGCAACGGCAGCGCTCGTAATCCATGGGATCGTGGCTGTTGAAGATCGTTACGGCATCGCCGTGCTCCGATCCCTTCGTATGACCGATCGCGCCTGCCGCATTCTACGGAACAAATCAACGTGCTCGTGCGTCGCGATGGTGACATAACGCCGTTGTTTATCGTGCCTGCCCTTTAGGAGCGAGGAGGAGCCGATCGATGAAAGCCGAAGACGCCGCCGACATGATGGATCAGGAGAAGGCGAACGACCGCTTCAAGCAGCGCGCGGCCGTCGGCATCGCCATTCTGGCGATGCTGCTGGCCATCACCGGGCTTGGCGGCGCCAACGCCGGCAAGGAGGCGACCAACAACAACATCTATGCCGCGAACCACTATGCCTTCTACCAGGCCAAGAACATCCGCCAGACCGACTACAACCTCGCGGCCGATGCGATCGAACTGGCGTTCCTGCAGGACGGAAGCCTCAACGCCGAGGCCAGGACGGCCCTGAAGGCAAAAGCGGAGGCCTATCGCAAGACGGCGGCACGCTACGAGTCCGAGCCCGAGACGCAGGAGGGCAAGAAGGAATTGATGGTGCTGGCCAAGGACTACGAGAGCAGGCGCGACCATGCGCTGAAGCAGGATCCCTACTTCGACTATGCCGAAGCTCTTCTGCAGATCGCCATCGTGCTGATCTCGGTCTCGATCGTCGCGACGCTGCCCTGGCTTGCGATCGTCGGCGGCATCGTCGGTGCCGCGGGTGGCCTGCTGATGGTCAACGGCTACACACTGGCGGTCGAGATACCGTTTCTGGCAACATAGAGGTCCCCACGCGGATGGTGGTGCAAGTGCTGTTTGGCAAGAACGAGGGGAGCGACGACAATGTGATGCAGGCACAAGCAGCGCTCGCCGCGTCGCGTTGCACCACGGAGATCGAGCCGCCACCGGCGAAGCAACCCGAACCGCCCCCGCCAGCCCCCGCCCCCGCGCCGCGGTCCAAGCGCTGATCACGGGCTGCTGGTGAGCGACACATCCCCGTGTTGCCCGCAACGACAGCGCTCGTAATCAACGGGATCATGGCTGTTGAAGATCGTTACGGCATCGCCGTGGTTGGCCTTGAGCGTCCGCAAGCGCTCCTGGTTTTGGACGCGCATGGCGCGATCCATGTCGCCGCGGCGCTGAAACATGCCGAGCACTAGCGGCATTCGTGGCGAAGCGTGCATCTGGCCATGGAAGAAATAGGCATCGCCGGCGTGCAGCAGCCATTTGTCGCCGCTGCGCACGGCGATGCCGCAATGACCTGATGTGTGACCTGGCAGTGGGATCATCAGGATATCGGGTTCGCGGTCGCCGAGCGCGCGCACGCCCTTGAAGCCGAACCAATCCTCGCCACCCTCCCCGTAGAACGCCCAATCCGGACCGTGCTTCCACTGATCGGTGATGTAGCGGCCCTTCGGCGCGGGCGCCGTCCGCGCCACCGCCATGTCGTATTCGCGGCGATGGACATGCACCTTTGCGTTCGGGAAATCCGGAATGCCGCCGGCATGATCGCGGTCGAGATGCGTCAGCAGCAGATGCCGCACGTCGCCTTTCGAATAGCCGAGCGCCTCGACCTGCCGCACGGCCGTCTCGGCCGGATCGAGCCGCGGTGTCGTCTGCCGGACCCATTTGGGACCGAGCCGCGGCGGGTTCGCGATGTCGTCCAATCCGATGCCGGTATCGACCAGCGCCAGCCCGTCATGGGTCTCCACCAGCAAGCAATGACAGACCATCCGTGCCCGCTGAAAAATGCTGCCGGTGCCGTTCACCAGACGCCGGCCGATCGGGCACATGGTGCCGGTGTTGAAATGATGGACACGCATTGACGATCCCTCCTTGGGGTGAGGCACCTTGCTTGCCATCCGGTCTATCATAGGTAAAATATTGATATCCGATAATATCAATAGGATAAACCTATGGATATCCGCGAGCTCCGCTACTTCGCCGCCGTGTTCAGGGAGCGCAACCTGACGGCAGCCGCCAAGCGCTGCTTCATCTCGCAGCCCTCGATCTCGGCGGCCATCACCAACCTGGAGGCCGAGCTCGGCACGGCGCTGTTCATCCGGCACAAGAAGGGCGTGGCGCCGACGGAAGCGGCCGAACAATTCCACGCAGTCGCCCGGCGCATCATCGACGAGGCGGACGCCGCGAAAAACCTGTTCCGAAAACCTGCAACGCGAAACGCGCTGACGCTCGGCCTGATGCGCACGCTGGATATGCCCCGCACGATCGCGCTCCTGAAACCGCTGACCAACACGTCAGATGTCGCGCTCCGTCTCGTCGGCATCAACGAGCCAGCCGACGCCAGAATCATTTCCAAAAATATTCTCCAGTCCGACGAGCACTTCGTCTCGCTATGGATCGAGCGCTACGTCGCGGCGCTGCCGCCGTCGCATCCACTGACGCTGAAGGAGCGATTGCGCACGGCGGATCTCGCCGCCGCCGCCATGGTCGATCGCTGCCATTGCGAGCAGAGCGAATTCTTCGGTCGCGCCGCATTACCGTCGCGCGTGCCCGCGGCGATTGCCGAATCGGAAGACTGGGCGATGGCGCTGGTGGCCGCCGGCGTCGGCATTGCCATCGTGCCCGAAGGCGTGGCGCGCGCCAATTCCGACGTCGTCGTGCGCACAATCGACGTCGACGTGAAGCGTGAGGTCGGGCTCGCCTACAGCGCGGCGCGACCGCCGTCGGAAACCTTACAGAACTTCATCACGAAACTGCAGCGGCAACGGCCCAAAGCGGGTCGCGCCAAATCGGCCGGCAAAGACCGGGCGCTAGGACGAGCACGGATTAAATAAGAGATGTCTGCTTTTGAAGCAAAAGCAGACATGCGCTGATCACTCCGGAACTTTGCCTTTGACTCAAAGCAGACTTGGGGTCAACGTCACAGGTGCCGACTGGTACTTATTTGCTTTCAGCCGAAATGGCCTAGCTCGGCTTTCTGAACTTCCGATAAAAGACCCACGTAGGGGCATGTGGGCCGACTTCGCTGCACTGAGCATATCGAAATAGCTCATCCCGCAGGTAGTGCCCTGGCGGAAAGCGAAGCCTGGCATGGTTTCGTGCAGCTTCCGCGAACATAGGTGGCACGTCGCTGTATGGGCACAGATCATACTGCAGGCGCAATTTTGCGACGATCTCATCAACGGCGGCTTGAAACCCGCTGCCCGGTATAAGTTCGCTTCCACTGCGAACCTCAGCAAACCACCCGCCGTCATCTGAACGGAGTACATAAATGCCAAGCCCCCCGGGATCGCCGATTTCTTGGACGATCTTGCGAAGGAGCTCTTCCGCTGTAACCTTCATCTTGCTCATGTTGATAATCTAAAGAGGTCCGCCTTAGTTGGCGGCCTCTTCCATTCGCCGATGTGACTTTCCGTGTCGCCTATTGAAAGGCTCAGTTGTACCGACAACCTAGTGGCGAACTAAACTAGATTAAGGGAATTTGTTCAATTGCCCGGATGTTATGAGTAACGCGCTGGTCTACCCCTTCACCGTCACGGCCCGCCCGATCACCGGATGGGCCGCAACCGGCGGATTGGCGGTTTGCGCAGCGAGTTCGCCGATCAGGCGGTCGGCGTCGGCTGCGATACCGTCCGGCGCGTGGATCACCAGCCGCTCCAGCGCCCAGCGATACGACGAGATACGCCGCTCCAGGCATTGCTGGACCCATTGCACGATCAGCGTGTTCTCTTCCATGCGCGCGATCGCATCGGCCTGTTCGCGCGGCGACAGTTCCGACACCATCTTCAGGCTGGCGCTGCGCTTGCGGTCGAGTTCGATGACGCGGATGGCGGAGGCAAAGAACGGCTCGAACCTCGTGATGTCGTTGCGAACGTCTTCGATCAACTGCTGGTAACGCGAGGTGTGCGAGCGGTGCGGCTCGTCGATCAGCGCCCGTCCGTAGGTGGTGCGGTCGAACACCACTTTCTGCCGCCATGGCGAGGGCAGCGGCTGATAATCGCCGAACACGCTCTTCCAGGCGGGCCGCGAATGCGGCGGTTCGATGAGGGGATAGGCGAGATCGCGAAGCTGGCGTTCGTTTTCGGTGAGTTGGAAGTGTGAAGGCTTGAGGCCGACGCTGGCCGTGGCCTCGGCGCCTAGCCAGCGGTGCATGTCGTCGTTACGCATGTCGGCGCGGGTGCGGCCGAAATCGCCGCCGCTGCAACCGCCGAGCGCTGCACCTGCAACAAGCAGCATGAAGGCCGGGAGTGACCGAAGCCCGGTGGTCCGGATCGGGAGGCACTTTTCCGGCATTGCAAACGTCCGTCGTTCAGGGGCGCCGCCGGCGACGGCGACCGGGCGCCGTCCCCTCTTCCGGCCCGCGCCCGTCACCGGTTCCGCCGGCTTCGCGTTCGATACGGACAACAGGAAGAATAAGCACGGTACCCAGGCCATCGCGTGGAGCGCCATCCATGGCTGAGCCCGGCCGTCGCGAAGCCGCATCCGCCGGAAATTCAATGATGGTGCCCATATTCCGTTCTCTCTGGTTGCCGCCGACACCACTTGGCCGGCGACACGCCATCATTCAGAACAGAACGTGGTTAACGGCATCTTAATTTGAGGGACCGGTACAGTTACGGGTTCGGCGCCTCTACTCCGTTCGAAAAGCTCGCATTTTATCGAATTCCTTCACGGGCTGTTTTCCTTAACCAACCATTAAAGCGCGCTGCGTAGCCTGACGCGAGGGATTACCGAAGTCGCGTACACCTGACATGACTGCAGCTCCATTGTTTCCGGGATTCGACGGGCTGATGACGCTCTCGCGCCGCGAGGGCGTCGATATCCGCCCGACCTTGCTGCGCGTGCTGACCGACCTTTATGTCCAGGCCAGCGCCCATTCCGCCGACGAGGAGCGGCAGTTCATCGAACTGACGTCCCGCCTGATCGACCAGGTCGACGACGCCACCCGCGCGGCGGTGCGGGCGCGGCTCGCGATCTATCCGGCGACACCGGCCGAGGTCATGGACAGGCTTGGGCTGCGGCGTGCGCACCCCGACCAGCCCCTGCCGCTCGCGGCTGCAATCACCGCTCCCCCGACCGACGCGCCGACGGTGAAGGCGCCGACCGAGGCGCAGTTGCGGATGGCGTCCAATCTGGCAATGCGGCCCAACGATGCCGCCGAGATCAGCGATATGTTCTTCACGGCCGGTCCCAGCGAGCGCGCGCTGATCCTGCACAATCTCGCCGATACGCCGCTGAAGGCCTCGGCGCGAATTCCCGCAGCCCGCGCCGCCCGCGCGCTTCATATCCTGGAAATGGCCGCGTTCGCCGAGGACGCCGAAAGCTTCGCGCTCGAACTCGGCGACGCCCTGATCCTGCCATCGCGGATCGCAACGCAAGTTGTCAATGATCCCGGCGGCGAGCCGCTGGCATGCGCAGCGAAGGCGCTCGACATGCCGAGCGCAATCTTCCAGCGCGTGCTGCTGTTCCTCAATCCGGAATTCGGCTCATCCGTGCACAACGTCTATCGCTTGTCGCGACTTTACGACTGCTTGAGCGAACGATCCGCGCTCGTCATGCTGGCCGCATGGCGCGGCTCGACCATGGCAGTCAGCCGCGCCAAATATCGCGCCGCGCTGTACGACGAAGAACGGCACCGCGCGCGTGCGGCGGGTTCGCAAACACGTCCCGCGGTGCAGCCTGGAACCGCGCCGGCCGCACGCACCGGCACCGACGGCTCGAAGCGCTAAGCTTTCGCCAAATCGAGAAAATGCCGCCCTGCGCGGTCTTCGGTCTCGACGATCCAGGCGTCGGGATCGAAACGGAGTTCCTTGGCGAGACGCTCCTCCACCGATTGCTCGGGCACCGGCTGCGGCGAGGCCGGCGCGAACAGCCGCTCGGCTGGACGACTCTCGTCATAGACGGTCTGCGGCGCAGGCGCATAAAGCATGGCGTTGCCGTCGAGCAGCGCCACCTTGACGAAAACCGCCCCCGCCTCCTCAGCCCCGCGCTTGCGCACGGCGCCAAAAATTCCCTCATTCTGGCAGCGGCGCAGGTAAGCGGCCACCCAGATGGATGATTTCAATCGCATGAGATCAACGATAGGCCGACGAGCGGGCAGATGCTAGTCGATCGGATGCCCGATCATCGCCGTGAGTTCGCGCACCAGGCGATCGGACATCTGGCCGGTCACCGGCAGCTTGCGGTCGCGCTCGAATTTCGAGATCGCGGCCTGGGTGTCCGCACCGACCGCGCCGGTCGGCTTCAACTGGCCGTAGCCATATTGCGTCAGCGCGCGCTGCACCGCCGCCACGCGGCGCGCGCCGGCACTTTGTCCATTCGCCGGAATCGGCGCCGGCGGACGCACCACATTGCTAGGGGGCGCGGCGGGCGCGCCGGTCGACTTGACCACCAGATTGGTCATCGAATCGGCGTTCTTGGAATCATTGTTCCTGGGCTCGGCGCTCTTGGCCTCGACGTGTTTGGGATCGGCGCCCCTCACCTCGACCGGCCTGATTTCCGGCGGATCGGAATCGACCGGCCTTGTTATTTCGACCGGGCGCGGGCGCGGCAGCGGGCTCACGAGGGCAGCTTGCGACGCCGGCAGCGTGACGACCGAGCCGAACATCGGCGAGGGATGGCGGCCGGCCTGCAGGAACAGCGCATTGGCGACGATGGCGCAGATTGCGGCAGCCGCGAGCAGGCCCGCGATCATGTCTTTCGGGCTGTGCAGGAGAATGCGCGTCACGAGGCCGCGCTCTTCCTCCGCTGCTTCGATCGCAACCGCTTTCGCGCCGCGACGGCGGCGGCGCGGCATCTCGTCATCGTCGTCAATACGCCTAGGCACTTTTCTTCACCTGATGGACTTCATCCTGAGATTCGGGATCCTGAGATTCGGGTCGCAGCGCCGGCTTCAGCGTCGCGACGTTGCTCGAAGTGGTCAGCGACGGCGCAAAGTCAAGCGGCAAGGTAACAGCCACCGTGGTACCCTCGCCGACCCTGCTCTGCACGTTCATCTCGCCGTTGTGCAATCCAACCAGACCTTTGACGATCGACAGGCCGAGGCCGGTGCCTTCGTGCTTGCGCTGATAGGTCTTGCCGGCCTGGAAGAACGGATCGCCGATCCGCGCGAGATCCTCGGCCGCGATACCGACCCCGGTATCGGTGACACTCAGCATCAGCCGCGATCCCTCGACCGCGGCGGAAACCGTCACGCTGCCGCCGCGCTCGGTGAACTTGATGGCGTTGGTGATGAGGTTCAGCGCGATCTGCTTGAACGCGCGGGGATCGCCGTTCATCACAGGCAGGTCCTCTGATGCGCGGGTGATCAGGTCGACGCCATTGTCGCGCGCCTTCAGCGCCAGCAAATCGCAGCAGTGCAACAGTGCCGCGCGCGGCGCGAACGGCTCCGGCGAAATTTCGAAATTGCCGGTTTCCATCTTGGACATGTCGAGGATGCCGTTGACGACCGACAACAGATGCTGGCCGGAGTCGTTGATCAACTGCGCGTATTCCCTGCGGCGCGCGGCGTCGAGCATCATCGCCTCTTCGTGCACGATCATCTCGGAGAAGCCGATGATGGCGTTCAGCGGCGTGCGCAGTTCGTGGCTCATGGTAGCCAGGAACCGCGTCTTGGAGGCATCCGCCTGCTCGGCGGCGGTGCGCGCCGTTTCAAGGGCCTGCTCCTGGATCTTGCGGTCGGTGACGTCGCGCATCACGGCGACGACGTCGGCCTCGGGCGAAACCTGCTCGAGCGGCCGGCAACGCATCTCTACCCAGATGAAATCGGCGGAAGCGTTCTGGCCGCGGACCGCGTCGCGGCGCAGGCGGAATTCGACGCTGCGCTGCTCGCTGCCGCGCGCGGCATCCGACAGGGCCGTGAGATAGGCCGGACGATCGGCGACATGGACGCGGTCGAACAGGCCATGGCCGGTGAGCCGGGCGCCGGGCGTGCCGAGCATGGCTTCCGCCGCCGGCGAAATGAACTCCACGGCGCCGCTGCGGTTGTGACGCGAAATCACGTCGCTCATGTTTCGCGCAAGCAGACGGTAGCGGTCTTCCTCGAGATAAAGCAGCGACACGGAAGTGCGCGCCAGCGATTCCGCGCTGACAGCCAGTCCCGCCGCATAGAGCGTTGCCGAAGCAACGCCGGCACCCATCAAGACGGTGCGCAGCGCCGCGTTCGGCTCCGCCATCGGCAGCAGGTGAAAATGCCCGAGCGCGATCAGCGAGGCGGCGCATGACAGCGCAAGCGCAGAGGCAAACACGACCACGCGGCGCGAGGCCGACAGCGCCGCTTCCAGGGGAACGACGATGAGCCAGACCGCAGCGAACGATTCGATGCCGCCGGTGGTCACGGCGACCATCATGACAAGGCCCGCCAGCGCCAGCGCGGACAGGATATGCGCGCCCTCGTAGCGGCCGGTGCGCGACAGGAACCAGGACAACAGGATGGGTGCGATCAGCCAGGCGAAGGCAGCGACCTCGAGCGCCGTGGGCGCACCGCGCATCGCCAGATAGACCGGAAAGGCCGCAAGCGCCACCAGGCTGCCGAGCAGCCGCGGCGCCATGAAAGCGCGATGACGCGCACTCGTCAGCGCATCATATCGTGCCGAGGGATGCAGCAGCGCATCGAGACAATCGCGGATGATACTCAAAACAGTCACGGCTCTCGCGCTTCGGCTTGTTCGTCAGACAGACGCGCCGGAACGCCCCCTTATCTTTGCGTCACCGTGTCAGAGTGAGCTTAAGCGAACGCTAAGGCCCGGCGCATGGCCGACCAACAACGCGCATCCGCGGAGTTTTGACGTCCCACACGACGGTCATTCGACCCGGATGGTGAACGACAGGTTTCCAGCGCGATCGATCTATGGTTTCGAAATGGTGGATACGCGAGCGGCGCGAATTTTCGCGCGGCGGTGATCGTCAATCGAAAATTTACGCCGAATCGAATCGTTGCGGTTTTCAGAAAATTTTCGGCGATTTTACCTCAATGCAAACACTTGCGATTTATCGAGGGCTGTTAGTCAGAAACAAAGCTAGCGGACTTAACCGCAACACAACCATAAGAGACGACCGGGGTCGCGAGATGTTTTTTCTGCTTCGCATGGCATTCTGGCTCGGGCTCGTGCTCGTGCTGTTGCCCAGAGAAAAGACGCCTGAATCGGACAAGGTGCCGCAGATCGGCGCGTCCGAGGCCGTATCGGCTGCGACCGCCGCCGTCTCCGACATGGGACAGTTCTGCAAGCGCCAGCCGGCGGCCTGCGAGGTCGGTGGCCAGGCCGCCACCGCGCTCGGCCAGCGCGCCCAGGACGGCGCCCGCCAGTTGTACAAGATCATCACCGACAAGAAGCCGGAGCCGCCCGCCGTCCCCGAAAAGAAGCCCGACCATACCAGCTCGATCGGCACCGCCGGCGACGCCGAGGCCGTCATCGCGGCCGCCTCGCCCACTGACGCGCTGACGGAGGACGATATGGCGATCGAATGGCGGATGCCGCGGACGCCCTTGGCTTCAAAATAAGGCCGCGGAACCGGTTCCGTTTCCGTCGCTTTCGTTCAATCCGCATCCTATATAAGGCTTACGAAAACGGACGCGGGCCAAGATGACGATCGACGAAATCAGGGACAATTTCGAACTGCTTGACGAGTGGGACGACCGCTACCGGTACGTCATCGAACTCGGCCGCACCCTCGACCCGATGCCGGAGGCCGAGCATTCCGCCGCGAACAAGGTCAATGGCTGCGTCAGCCAGGTCTGGCTTTCCAGGCAGATCGACCGCAGCGGCAACGGCGAACCGAGGCTGAAATATCTGGGCGACAGCGACGCTCACATCGTGCGCGGCCTGATCGCGATCCTGCTCACGCTCTATTCCGACCGCACGCCGCAGCACATCCTTTCAACCGATGCGCTCGAGGTATTCGACGAATTCGGATTTCGCGAGCACCTGACGCCGCAGCGTTCCAACGGCCTACGTTCCATGGTCGAGCGCATCCGCTCCGACGCGCGTGAGGCGCTTGCCGCGGCCTCGTTATAGATAGGCCTATATTTGGCGCGTTTTCTTCACGCGAACCGGTTCCCACTTCGCTTGAAAACGCTTTGGCTACTTCCGCTTCCGCGCCTGCTGGCCAAGTCCCATCTTCTTGGCGAGTTGCGAACGCGCCACCGCGTAGTTCGGCGCCACCATGGGATAATCCGGCGGCAGCCCCCATTTGTCGCGGTATTGCTCCGGCGTCATGTTGTACTGCGTGCGCAGATGGCGCTTCAGCGACTTGAAGCGCTTGCCGTCCTCCAGACAGACCAGATATTCCGGCGTCATCGACTTCTTGACCGATACGGCCGGCTTGGCTGGCTCGAGCGGGGTCTCGGGCCGGCCGCTCGACACCCGCATCAGCGCGGCATGGACCTGGCTGATCAGGTTCGGGATTTCCGAGGCCTGGGTCGGATTGTTGCTGAGATAGGCCGATACGATATTGGCGGTCAGTTCGACGGGCGTCTTGCCTGCGGGATCGGTCATGGCTCAACCTTCTGGGATCACGATGCATCTGTACGGTTCGGACAGTATCCAACCGCACCTATACATCGGCGGCATCCTATACAACTTGGCGTATATGAACGAAGTGCCGGGAAATTGACAAGAACGGCGCTGCTTTATTTCCAATAGTCGCCGTCCGGCAAGTATTGCCGGTTCAGGACCGCTGATCGAGATGCGCGCGCAGTTCGTCGATCGAGGCGAAGCGCATCATCCCCTCGGGCATCTGGGCCTCGATCGAACCGTCGGAGTAGAGGGAGTAGGCCATGCCATCGACGACGCCGGACTTCAGCACTGTCACCGCCGGCTGATCCTCCGTGCGCGGCGGTCCACCATTGGCTTCCTCGGGCGCCGGGGGAGTGCGGCCGCCGCGGCGCTGCAGCGGGGTTTCGCCGGATTTTGCGCGCTCCGCTTTCGGCCAGGTATCCTCGAACGACGGCCGTGGCGGTTCGGCCGGCGGCACGGCGGGTGGATTGGAACGAAGGTCCGATGACAAAAGGTCCGGCGGCAGCAGCTCACTGGCGCGCCCCTGCGCGCGCTCGCGCTCTCTTCGTGACGTCGAGGAAAACAGCAAATTGCGCTTCGGTTTCGGAGCCGATGGTGGGGTTTCGGGGTGTGTCGGCTCCGGGATCGGGTGATCCCGCAGGACAGCCTCGTTCTGCCAAGGCGGCGGCGCCGCCGGCGAGAAAGGCGGCGGTGCGGTTGGGGAGAATGGTCCGGGACCAGTGGGCTGCTCGGCGGCCGGGAAACCGCCGCCGAATGCAGCGGAATCCCGCGTCGCCGCAGCAGGAAGCACCGGCCGCACCGCAGCCTCGCCGCGCGCTTCAGGCATACTGGCGCCGAGCCGCCGCGCAACGTTCTTCAGCTCCCGGACCGCTATCCAGAGCGCGAGCATGATCGCGCCGGTGCAGACGCCGATCACGCCGGCGATGATCAGCGTGTTGCCGGTGCTGAATTCCTTGATCGGTATCCCGAAGCCGATCGCCAGCAGCCCCGCCAAAACGAGGCCGATCCCGGCGACCAACATAACAACCATCATTGAACTAACCCCTCAGCCGCGCCCGAAACGCTCGCAAGCCGCCCAACGCCACGATACCGTCATACTGTGCGCATCGCCACCCCGCCAATTGCACACCGGGTTCCGCATGGCGTTGTTCGGTTGCAGGAATTCTGACAGGAATCCTGGTCGCAGGTGTTTCGTGCCATTCAGGTGCCGTTCACTCCGGCACCCGTAACTTTACCGCCTACCAATTACTGCCCTTTTGTTGCATTGCATCAGGGATTTACGCCACAATTCCCAATTACTTGGTAATGGAACTGCGCTATATGGGTACCCGGGGAATGAGGCTCAAGAATATCCACGCTGGGCCATAGGGGACGCTGGGTTACCAATCGCCATGTCATCCATTACGACTTCTGCTCTCGATACGCCTGCGCGGCGCTCGGTGGAGCGGACCTGTGACGACCTCGCCATCTTCGCGTTGGCCGTTGTCACGCTCGTTGCTGGCCTGACCTTCCGCGACTATGGGCTGGGCTGGGACGACTACACGCACGCCGAATATGCCGATCTGCTGCTGCGGATGTACGGTTCCGGCTTCACGGACACCGGCGCGCTATCGTTCGCCAATCTCTACATGTATGGCGGCGGCTTCGACATGGCGGCGGCCCTGCTGCACAAGGTCATTCCACTCGAATTGTTCGAAACGCGCCGCCTGCTCGGCGCCGTCGTCGGCCTGATCGGCCTTGCCGTGACCTGGCGGCTGGCGCGGCGCGTCGGCGGCCCGCTTGCCGGGCTCGCGACGCTGCTGCTGCTGGCGCTGTGCCCGACCTTCTACGGGCACATGTTCATGAACCCGAAGGACGCGCCGTTTGCCGTCTCGATGGTGATCCTGATCCTGGGTCTGGTGCGCCTCGCCGAGGAGTATCCCGCGCCCTCACCGCGTACCATCCTGATCATAGGCCTCGGCGCCGGTCTCTCGATCGGCTGCCGGATTCTCGGCGGGCTGGCGGTGGTCTATGCGATGGTGGGCTTCGTCCCGCTGTTGATCGAGGACGTTCGCACGCAAGGCTGGCGCGAGGCGATCCGCCGCTTCGCCCATGTCGTGTACGTCCTGGTCCCGGGGCTCGTGTTCGGATACCTGATCATGGGCCTGGTGTGGCCGTGGTCGATCATGGAGCCCGGCCATCCGTTCCAGGCGCTGACCTATTTCTCGCATTTCTTCGAAAAGCCCTGGAAGGAAATGTTCGACGGCGCGCTGGTCTCGGTGCCCGACATGCCCTGGTCGTATCTGCCGACGCTGTTCGCGCTGCAGCTTCCCGAGATATTGCTCGCACTTCTGGTTGGCGGTGTCGTCGGCACTTTCATGTCGCTGTCGCGCGCTGACGTAGCTGCCCGCCGCAAAACCATCCTGTTGATGCTGACGCTGGCGGCGACGCTGCCGCTGGTGATCGCGATGGTGAAGCGGCCGGCGCTCTACAACGGCATCCGGCATTTCATCTTCGTCGTTCCGCCGATGACGGTGCTTGCGGGCGTCGCGTTCGCCTGGGGAATGAAATGGCTGAAGCAAAATCGCCGCAGTTGGCAGCCCGCCGCGCTTGCAGTGTTCTCGTTCGGTTTGCTGTTGCCGCTCAGCGAGATGATCCGCCTGCACCCTTATGAATACACCCATTTCAATCACATTGCCGGCACGGTTCGCGGCGCCGACAAGATGTTTATGCTGGATTACTGGGGGCTGGCGCTGAAGCAGGCTTCCGACGGTCTGCGCGAGGATCTGGTCGAACGGCAGGAATTTCCGCCACTGGGACGCAAGTGGAAGGTCGCGGTGTGCGGCCCGCAGCGTCCGGCGCAGGTGGCGCTCGGCCCGGACTTCACGATCGGTTGGGACAGCCAGTCGGCCGACTTCGCGATGACGCTGGGCGAGTTCTACTGCAAGGGCCTCACCGCGCCCGTCATGGTGGAAATCAAGCGCGACGACGTCGTGTTCGCGCGCGTCTACGACATCCGCGGCCGCGCCATCTCGACGTTGCTGGCAATTCCGGCGCCCTGATCCCGCATAACAGCCGCGCCCGGCCCGTGCCTTGCTGCTGAGCTGGCGCAGGGCTACGTTCGCTCCCGAAAATCAACAATTCTCGAGCGCGCGAAAGGTTGTGGCGGCGTGACGGTACTGGTGACCGGCAGTTCCGGCCATCTCGGCGAGGCGCTGATGCGTACGTTGCAGGCGCAGCGGCGCAAGGCCATCGGCATTGACGTTCTGCCCGGCGTGTTTACGCACCATTTGGGCTCGATCGCTGACCGCGCTTTCGTGCGCCGTTGCATGAAGGGCGTGACGACCGTGCTGCACGCCGCGACGCTGCACAAGCCGCATGTCGCGACCCACAGCCGCCAGGAATTTATCGACGTCAACATATCAGGCACGCTTAATCTGCTCGAAGAAGCCGCTGCAGCCGGCGTCACGGCGTTTGTCTACACCAGCACCACAAGCGTCTTCGGCGAGGCGCTGGTGCCACCGCCGGGCGAGCCGGCGGCATGGATCACCGAAAACGTCACGGCGGTGCCGAAAAATATCTATGGCGTCACCAAGGCTGCCGCGGAGGATCTGTGCCAGCTCTTCGCGCGAAATCACGCGCTTCGCACCATCGTGCTGCGCACCTCGCGTTTCTTCCCTGAAGAGGATGACAATCGCGCGACACGCGAGGCCTACACCGACGCCAACATCAAGACCAACGAGTTCCTCTATCGCCGCGTCGATATCGAAGACGTGGTCAGCGCGCATCTGATGGCGGCCGACCGCGCGCCATCGGCCGATTTCGCGAAATACATCATCAGCGCCACCACGCCATTCTCACGGAACGACACGGCGGAACTGCGCCACGACGCGCCGCGTGTGGTCCGCCGTTACGTGCCGGAGTTTGAGGCCGAATTTGCGCGGCGCGGCTGGACGATGATTCCAGGCATCGATCGCGTCTACGTCAACGACCGCGCACGTGCCGAACTCGGCTGGCAACCGCGCCATGATTTCCGCGCACTGATTGCGCGGCTGCGGGCCGGCGAGGACATCCGCAGTCCACTCGCGCGGGAGATTGGCAGCAAGGGCTATCACGACCGCGTTTTTCGCGGGGGACCTTACCCGGTGGAGTGACGGCACCGCGAGAGTAACCGGTGGACAAGCCGCGTGGATGCGCTAAACTGCCTGTTACACACCCTCTACACGTCTCGGAATCAAACGCCGTCCAATCCCGGGCGGCGTTTTTGTTTGTTGGCCTGTAGGGTGGGCAAAGCGAAGCGTGCCCACCATTCAAAGGCTATGGCTCGGAGAGATGGTGGGCACGTCGCTAGCGCTCCTTTGCCCACCCTACATGCTACACGCTTAGCGCGGCGTCTCCGCGAACGCGCCCAGGATCCGCGCCCAGGAGCGGATGCCCTTGTGATAGCTCCTGAGATCGTACTTCTCGTTCGGCGAATGGATGTTGTCGTCGTCGAGGCCGAAGCCGACCAGCACGGTGTCGAGGCCGAGCGTGCGCTTGAAATCCGCCACGATCGGGATCGAGGCGCCCGAGCCGATCAGGAGCGCTTCCTTGCCCCACTCGTCCGTCAGCGCTTGCTTGGCGGCGGCCAGCGGCTTCATGTTCCAGTCGAGCGCAATGGCCGGCGCGTTGGAGTGGTCGGTGAACTCGGCCTTGCAGTCGGCAGGCACGCGCGCCCGAACGTAATCTCGGAAAGCCTTGCGGATCTTTTCCGGGTCTTGTCCCTCCACCAGGCGGAACGAAACTTTCGCGGAAGCTTCCGCCGGGATCACGGTCTTGGAGCCTTCCCCTGTATAACCGCCGATGATGCCGTTGATGTCGCAGGTCGGGCGCGAGGAAACCTGCTCGATCAGCAGGCGATCCTTTTCACCGGCCGGAATCGAAAGACCGATCGGCTTCAGGAATGACTCCGGCGTGAGGTTCAGATTCTTCCACTGCGCCAGGATGTCCGGCGGCAGGTCCTTCACACCATCGTAGAATCCGGGAATGGTGATGTGGCCGTTCTCGTCATGCAGGCCGCCGAGAATGTTGGTCAGCACCCGGATCGGGTTGCGCGCGCCGCCGCCAAAAATGCCGGAATGCAGGTCGCGATTGGCAGCCTTGATCTTGACCTCGTCATAGACAAGCCCGCGCAGCGAAGTCGTGATCGCCGGCGTGTTCTGATCCCACATGCCGGTGTCGCAGACCAGCGCGAAGTCCGCCTTCAGATCGGCCTTGTTCGCTTCCAGGAACGGCACGAAGTTCTTCGATCCGATTTCCTCTTCACCTTCGATAATGATGGTGATGTCGACCGGCAGCGAACCTGTGACCTTCTTCCAGGCGCGGCAGGCCTCGACGAAAGTCATCAACTGGCCCTTGTCGTCCTCCGCACCGCGCGCGACGATGATCTTGCGGCCGTCGGCATGGTCGGTGACGACGGGCTCGAACGGCGGCCGGTGCCACAGATTGAGCGGATCGACCGGCTGCACATCGTAATGCCCGTAGAACAGAACGTGCGGCCGGCCGTCGCTGCTGCCATTGAGCTTGGCAACGATCGCCGGATGCCCCGCCGTCGGCCTCACCTCGGCCTTGAAGCCGAGTGTGGCGATATCCTTCGCCAGATGATCGGCGGCCGCCTTGCAATCGCCAACAAAAGCCGGATCGGCCGAGATCGACTTGATCCGCAACAGCGCGAACAGCCGCTCGAGACTGTTGTCGAAATCGGCGTCGATGTGATCGAGGACCGGCTGGATCTTGGCGTTGGACATGGCTTGCTATCCCTGGCTATGAGCCTTGTTGTTAGCGTCAAGTTGTAGCTGGCCCGCGGCCTGAGGCAAGGCAACATCCGCGGCAGGCGGATGCAATATGTGCCAGACCAGCCCCGCCACGAGCAGGATGGTGGCGGCGAGATTGTTGCCATAGGCCTGCAGATCAACCGGGAACAGCGGCAGCGACAGGCACAGCAACCCGCCCGCGACGGCGAGCAACGTCCATGTCCCGGTTTTGACCGCCGGGCGCGGATCGTAAGCGGCACGGTGGATCAAAACAGTGATCGGGAAGAACAGCCACAGGAAGTAGTATTGCCGGGCAAGCGGCGAAGCGACCGTGATCAGGCAAAACAGGATGGCGATCTCTTCGGCATCCGACCGTTCCGTGCGGCGCGAAGCCGGCGGCATGACAGCGAGATAGCCGAGCCCGATCGCGAGCGAGATCGCCACCACGATCCAGTTCGCCGTCCTGAAATCGACGTCGACGATGTTCATCGTGCGCACGGGTTTGGCCGGATTGTCCTGGTTGTAGTTGACCGGCCGCGTCAGCCGGTGCGTCACCGCGATGATCGACTGGTTGACCCACGACCAGTTCTGCGTATCGCGCTGCCCGAACCCCTTCTCCGAGCTCGAACCCACCATGCCCTGGTACCAGGTCCTCAGTTCCGTGAAATTGTGCTGGAAGCCGCGAAACGGCGCCGGCAGCACGAACAGAAACAGGCCGATGAAAACCAGCATGCTCGCGGCTGCCGCCCACTGTCTTCGCCACACCAGATAAGGCAACACCGCGACCGGAAACACCTTGATCGCGGTAGCGAGCGCAAACATGCTTCCTGCCATCCAGCCACGGTGATCGCGTAGCAGCCAGAATCCGTAGAGCATCAGCGCCAGCAGCAGCAAGTTCGGCTGGCCGAGGTCGAACATGTCGAACACGAAGGTGACGGTGACGAAGCCGGGCAATGCTTCCAGCCATGGCCCGGGCTTATGTCCTGATCCCGCCATCGCGTGCGAGAATTGCGCCGTCATCCACCACGCGACGACGTTAAGAAACGACAGGCAGAGATAGAGCGGGATCTTGCCGAACCAGCTCGGGATCGCCAGCAGCACCGCCGACAGCGGCGGATAGATGAATTCGAAATAGGCGGCGGGGTCGTCAGGGTAGAGATTCTTGCCCTGCAGCACCTGCTGACCGGCCCAGAACCAGAGCGGATAGTCCTTGGTCTTGCCGTTGCCCCAGAGTTCCGGGACGAGGACATCGGCGGTCAAAGCGATGCAACATACCAGAAACAGGATATCGAGCGGCCTTCGTAGCGACGGATATCTCAGCACACGCTCGTTCCGGATTCAGAGGAGATTACGTCGCAGCTCTTCACGCGAACCGACAACACCTTCGCTCGAAAAAGTCTCATCTCTTTGTTTGAGCATGATCTTTTCGGAAAACCGCTTCGCACTTTTCCGGATCATGCTCTAGCGCCGCAGCAAGCCGCCGAGCGCGCCGCGCACCAGCGCGCGACCAACTGAACCGCCGAGCGAGCCACCAACCGATTTGCCGAGATCGGCGACGATGCCGCCGACCACCTTGTTGGTGACGGACCGCGTAACGTCTCGTGCAATCACCTGGCCGGTCGACAGCCTGCCGCGCCTGACGTTGGTGCCGAAGATCGTGCCGACGATCGAGCCGATCTGGCCGAGAATGCCGCCGCCGCCACCATCCTGGCCCTCCGCAGGCGCCGCCGTCGTGGCTACCCGCTTCTGCAGCATCTCGTAGGCGGATTCGGCGTCGACCGCGGTGTCGTATTTGCCTTTGACCGGGCTCTTGCCCATGATCGCCTTGCGCTCTTCCGGCGTGATCGGCCCGATCCGAGCCGTCGGCGGCCGGATCATGACGCGCTCGACCATGGTCGGCGTACCACCGCCTTCAAGGAACGACACCAGCGCCTCGCCCTTGCCGAGCTCCATGATGACGCGAGCGGTGTCGAGCTTGGGGTTCGGCCGGAAGGTCTGCGCCGCCGCGTTCACTGCCTTCTGGTCGCGCGGCGTGAAGGCGCGCAGCGCGTGCTGCACGCGGTTGCCTAACTGCGCCAGCACCTTGTCCGGCACGTCGATCGGGTTTTGCGTGACGAAATAGACGCCGACGCCCTTGGAGCGGATCAGGCGGACCACCTGCTCGATCTTGTCGAGCAATGCCTTCGGCGCATCGTTGAACAACAGATGCGCCTCGTCGAAGAAGAAGACCAGTTTCGGCTTCGGCAGGTCGCCGGCTTCCGGCAGCTCTTCGAACAGCTCCGACAGCATCCACAGCAGAAACGTCGCGTAGAGCCTCGGGTTCTGCATCAGCTTGTCGGCGACCAAAATGTTGACCATTCCCCGGCCGTCGCTATCGGTCTTCATGAAGTCTTTCAGCAAAAGCGCCGGCTCGCCGAAGAATTTAGTGCCGCCCTGGTTTTCCAGCACCAGAAGCTGGCGCTGAATGGTGCCGATCGTTGCCTTGCTGACATTGCCGTAACTCTGCGCGGCCTTTCGGATTTCGGCCAGCTCATCCTCCTCGGCATCCGGCCCCCTTTTGCCGCCGGCGGGCGCGATCGCATCCAGCAGCGACCGCAGATCCTTCATGTCGATCAGCGTCAGGCCGTTTTCATCCGCCACACGGAACGCGACGTTGAGGACGCCTTCCTGCACGTCGTTCAGGTCGAGCATTCGCGACAGCAAAAGCGGTCCCATTTCCGTGACCGTGGCGCGAACCGGATGGCCCTGCTCGCCGAACACGTCCCAGAACACAGTCGAGAACTGGTCGGGCTGGAAATTGAGGCCCATCTCGCCGGCGCGTTTGAGGATGAAGTCCTTGGCCTCGCCGATCTCGGAAATTCCGGACAGATCGCCCTTGATATCGGCCGCGAACACGGGAACACCGGCGCGGGCAAAGCCCTCCGCCATCACCTGCAGCGACACGGTCTTGCCGGTGCCGGTCGCTCCGGTGACGAGGCCATGCCGATTGGCAAGCGCCAACGTCAGCCAAGCCGTCTGTTCGCCCTTTCCGATGAAGATCTTGTCGTCAGTATCGGCTGTCTTGTTATCGGAAGTCGCCATCGCATCGCCTCTTCGCGCGCCGGGGGATTTGGTGGGCGATCATATCGCATCCTGCCCGCCGATTGAAACCGTCGGCGGTACATACGTGAGCATTCGCCCGCCTCTTCGTTCATGCTTTCTCATACTTTTTTCCAACCTTCGGCAGAAAAATCGAGAGCGCAGCGCAACAAGTCAGCATGAATCCGGCCTTCACTCTTGCATTGCTGCAACACTCGCGAGTCGATCTGGGCCTTCGCACCCGCGGATCGCTTGTATTTCAGGTCGCAGGCGCTCAAGATCAATTTGCAAGTAGACGACCGGTAAAGCCGGTTTGGGGACGGGGCAAATATGGACGAACTGGTAGGGCGACTGGCCTCCAAGGTCGGTATCGATCGCGCTGTCGCTGAAAAAACCATCGGCATCGTTCTGGGTTTTCTCCGCACCGAGGGCCCCTCCGACAAGGTTCAGGCCCTGATCGACCAAATTCCGGGTGCCGAGGCTGCGATTGCGGCTTCCAGCAGCAATAGCGGATTCGCGCGGCTGATGGGCGGAGGCTTGATGGCGGTTGGCACCAGGCTGATGGCGCTCGGTCTTGGCATGAGCGAAATTCAAAGCGTGGCGCGTGAACTTTTCAGGTTCGGTCGCGACAAAATCGGAGCAGATCAAATGGGCGAAATCATTTCGGGGACACCGGGCCTCAGCCAGTTCGCATAGTCAACTTGGTGAGCACATTCGGCCCGGGCACATTCTCTTTTCATCTGGTATCATGACTTATCCCCTTTCCGAGATCGACGGCCTGACCGCCTACTCTGCCTCGAAACTGAAATCGTTGGGCATTCGCACGACCGATGCGCTGCTGGAAGCTGCTCGCACCGTGAAAGGGCGCAAGTCGCTCGCAGCGAAGACCGGCATCAGCGAGCAGCAACTGCTGGAATGGGCCAATTTTTCCGACTACATGCGCATTCCCGGGATGGGCAAGGCCAAGGTAGGCCTGATGCGCGCCGCGGGCGTTACCACGGTACGCGAACTCGCCCATCGCAATCCGGCGCGACTCGCCCAGAACATGAAAGACGTGAACACGAAGTGCAAACTCGTCCGGGTTTTGCCCTCGGAGCGATCGGTCGAGCTACTGATCGAGCAGGCGCGCAAGCTGCCGCCCAAAATTAGCTATTGAAGATCAGCGACTGAAGCGCCCGGCCGGCCCCGCAGTGCCGGCTCTCACGCCTTGACTCGGCGGCGCGGACCGCGCAAAGCCACCGCATGATGGCAGCCCAGCCCAGACCTCCCGCTGCGTCCGGTCCCGCCGGTCAATCGGTGCTGCCTGCGCTGCTGTCCAAGCCCTATCCGGTGGTGATGGGCGTGCTGAATGTGACGCCCGATTCATTCTCCGACGGCGGTCAATTCGCCGCCCCGGAGCGGGCGCTGGCCCGGGCCCGGCGGATGATCGCCGAGGGCGCCGACATCATCGACATCGGCGCGGAATCGACCCGGCCCTACGGATCGGAACCGGTCTCGGCGGAAGACGAATTGAAGCGCCTGCAGCCGGTACTGTCCGATGTCGTCGCGCTCGGCATTCCCGTGTCGATCGACAGCATGAAATCGGCCGTCGTCGCCTGGGCGCTCGATCAGGGCGCCGCCATCGTCAACGATGTCTGGGGGCTGCAGCGCGACTCCGGCATGGCCGGGCTGGTCGCGGAGCGTGGCGCGCCGGTCATCATCATGCATAACCGCGAGCGTGCCGATCCTGCTGTAGACATCATGCAGGATATCGCCGCTTTCTTTGCGCGTTCGCTCGACATCGCAGCAAAAGCCGGAATTTCATCCGACAATATCGTGCTCGACCCTGGCATCGGCTTTGGCAAGACGCCCGAGCAAAGCATGACCGCGCTGGCGCGGCTCGGCGAGTTGCAGTCGCTCGGCCTTCCAATGTTGGTCGGCGCCTCGCGCAAGCGTTTCATCAGCACGGTGACGCCATCGGAACCGCATCAGCGCCTCGGCGGCTCGATCGCCGCGCATCTGTTGGCGGCCCAGAACGGGGCGCGGATCATCCGGGCGCATGACGTCGCCGAAACCGTACAGGCGCTGCGCGTGGCCACGGCAATCAGGGAACAGGGATGAGCGATACGATCTTCATCACCGGCGTCGTCATCCATGCCCGCCACGGCGTGATGGAGCACGAGACGAGAGTCGGGCAACGGTTCGTGATCGATCTCGAACTCTCCATCGACCTGTCGGAATCCTCGCACTCTGACCGCCTGTCCGACACGGTGTCTTATGCCAGCGTGGTCGAGACCGCCACCGCCGCGTTCACGAACACCAACTACAAGCTTTTGGAGCGTGCGGCCGGCGCCGTTTCAGACGCGATCTTCGCCGCGTTCCCACGCGTCCATGCGGTCAAGGTCACGGTCCACAAGCCGCATGCGCCGATCGCCGAGATCTTCGAGGATGTCGGCGTGGTACTCATGCGCAAACGGCAATCGCCCTGACATGGCGGACGTGCTGATCGCGCTCGGCGGCAATGTCGGCGATGTCCGCGCGACGTTCAAAAAGGCCATCTCCAATATCTGCGGCATGACCCAGGCTGCGCTGCTCGCGCGTTCTTCTGACTACATCACCCCGCCCTGGGGCGAGGAGCACCAGGCGCCCTTCATCAACGCCTGCATCGAGATCGAAACCAGCCTCGATCCGCATGCGCTGCTGTTTACGCTGCACAAGATCGAGAAAAAGTTCGGCCGCGACCGCGCCCATGAGACGCGCTGGGGTCCGCGCACCCTCGACCTCGACCTGATCGCCTATGATGACGTTAGCCTCGAAAAGCCGGAACTGACGCTGCCGCACCCGCGGGCTTTCGAGCGCGCCTTTGTGCTGGTGCCGCTGGCCGAGATCGTTCCCGACCGTGTCATTGCGGGACGCTGTGTGCGGGATGCGCTGGCACAATTGTCGACCGAGGGGATTGAGCGGTTACCCGACCTCGATTGACCCCGAAACGACCCAAAACACCGTTTGGCTTGGCGGCCGCCCCGTGGCAATTTCCGGCCAAATCAAGAGACGACCAGGGATTAATGGGCCGGATGACTGATAATGATGAACTGACATTGGCCGCGGAGTTTCCGCAAGCGACCTACGAGGATTGGCGCAAGCTGGTCGACGGGGTGCTGAAAGGCGCGTCGTTCGAGAAATTGGTCAGCAAGACGTCCGACGGGTTGAAAATCGATCCGATCTATCGCCGCGCGAAAGGCGCCGCGGTGGTCGCCGGCCGTGCGGCCGCCGCGCCCTGGCAGGTCATGCAGCGGATCGATCATCCCGACGCCAAAGCGGCCAACGCGCAGGCGCTGCATGATCTCGAAAACGGCGCGACCGGGCTCACGCTGGTGTTTGCCGGCGCCAATGGCGCCCACGGGTTTGGACTGGATCCTTCGGCCGAAGCCGTCGAAGCGGTTCTCGACGGCATTTATCTCGACGCCGGCATCAGTATCGAGCTGCAGATCGGTCCGCAGTCGCGCATGGCGGCCATTCACGTCGCCGAATACATCAAACGCAAAGGGCTTAATCCCGGGGCCTGCGATATCCGTTTCGGTCTCGACCCGCTCGGATCCTGTGCGGTGTCGGGCTCCAGCCCCTATAGCTGGAACGAAATCGTGCCCGCGGTTACGAGTGCGATCCAGGGCCTCACCGCCATGGGCTTCAAGGGTCCGTTCGCAGCGGCTGATGGACGGGTGATCCACGATGCCGGCGGATCGGAAGCGCAGGAGCTTGCATTCGTGCTCGCCTCCGGCGTCGCCTATCTGCGCGCGATCGAGCAAGCGGGAATCGCGCTCGAAGATGCGCAAGGGATGGTCTACGCGCGGCTTGCCGCAGACGCGGACCAGTTCCTGACGCTGGCTAAATTCCGCGCGCTGCGGCTGTTGTGGGCGCGGATCGAGCAGGCCTGTGGCCTGACGCCCAAACCGCTGTTCATCGCCGCCGATACCGCTTGGCGCATGCTGACGCAGCGCGACCCTTACGTGAACATGCTGCGCGCGACGATGGCGACCTTCTCCGCCGGCCTCGGCGGCGCCAACGCCATTACCGTATTGCCGCACACGGTGGCGCTGGGACTGCCCGATCCGTTCGCGCGGCGTGTCGCGCGCAACACGCAACTGGTGCTGCTGGAAGAGTCAAACCTCGCCAAGGTGAGCGACCCCGCCGCCGGCTCCGGCGGCATCGAAACATTGACGAAGCAGCTTTGCGAAGCTGCATGGTCGCTGTTCCAGGAAATTGAGAAGGCCGGTGGCATCTTCGCAGCGCTCGAGCAGAACCTGATCCAGAAGAAGGTCGCCGCGACGCGGGCGGCACGTGAAACCAACATTGCCAAGCGCAGGGACGTGCTCACCGGCGCGAGCAAATTCCCGAACCTGCACGAGGACGATATCGCGGTGCTCGATGCCAAGCCGATCGTGCTGCCGCCGTATGGCGAGGCGAAGTACAAGTTCGATCCGCTCACGCCGATACGGCTGGCCGCACCTTTCGAGGCGCTGAGGGACAAATCGGACGAAAAGCTCAAGGCGTCGGGCGCGCGGCCGAAAATCTTTCTCGCCAATCTTGGTACGCCCGCCGCTTTCACGGCGCGTGCGACCTTTGCCAAGAGCTTCTTCGAGACTGGCGGAATCGAGGCGCTGGACACTCAGGGGTTTGCCGACCCGGCGGCGCTTGCCAATGCCTTCGCGGCGTCCGGCGCGGCAATGGCTTGTCTGTGTTCCTCCGACAAGGTGTACGCGGAACACGCTGAACACTCCGCAAAGGCCCTTCAAGCCGCTGGCGCCAAGCATATCTATTTGGCAGGGCGGCCCGGCACACAGGAGGCCGCGCTGCGTTCCGCCGGCGTCGGCGATTTCATCTTTGCCGGCGGCGACGCGCTGGCGATGCTGCGGGAAGCCTGGCAGCGGATGGAGCGAGCATGACGGAAACCAACCACAAGACGGTCCTGACCGGCGGCTGCCAGTGTGGCGCCATCCGCTTTGCGGTGTCGAAAGTGCCGCCCAAGGTCAGCATCTGCCATTGCCGGATGTGCCAGAAGGCATCGGGCGCGCCCTTCGCCTCCCTCGCCGATATCGAGCACGAGCATTTCACCTGGACCCGCGGCAAGCCGGCCTCGTTCCAATCCTCCTCCATCGCCGAGCGAGATTTTTGCGCGGCCTGCGGCACGCCCCTGACCTACCGGCTGATTGGCGGCCCCCGGATCGAGATCATGACCGGCGCGTTCGACCGCCCAGACCTGGTCGTGCCGACCCGGCAATATGGCACCGAATCCCGGCTCGGCTGGGTGGTCGGCATCGCCAATTTGCCGAGCCAGACAACGCAGCAGAATTACGGGCCGGAGAAGATGGCGACCATCGTCAGCCACCAGCATCCGGACCATGATTAGGGATTGGCGGCCCTCGATTTCACATGTGCTATGATGGGTACCATGAGCCGTATACCGAATTTCGCAGACGTCGCCCTTGAACCCACCGCGCCCGCGCAGCCCGCCGGCAGTGCCGAGCCGTGGCTGACGCCCGAGGGCATTCCGGTGAAGGCCGGCTATAGCGAGGGCGATCTCGAAGGCATTGATTTCCTGGAGACGTGGCCGGGCGTCGCGCCCTATCTGCGCGGCCCCTACCCGACCATGTATGTCAACCAGCCCTGGACGATCAGGCAGTATGCCGGCTTCTCCACGGCGGAGGATTCCAACGCGTTCTATCGCCGTAACCTCGCCGCCGGTCAGAAGGGCCTTTCGGTCGCGTTCGACCTCGCTACCCACCGCGGCTACGATTCCGACCATCCGCGCGTGTCCGGCGACGTCGGTATGGCGGGCGTTGCGATCGATTCCATCTACGACATGCGCACGCTGTTTGCGGGCATTCCGCTCGACCAGATGAGCGTGTCGATGACCATGAACGGCGCGGTGCTGCCGATCCTCGCGCTGTTCGTCGCGGCCGCCGAGGAACAGGGCGTTCCGCCGGAAAAACTGTCGGGCACCATTCAGAACGACATTCTGAAAGAGTTCATGGTGCGCAACACCTACATCTATCCGCCGGCACCCTCGATGCGGATCATCTCCGACATCTTTGCCTACACCTCGCAAAAGATGCCGAAGTACAATTCGATCTCGATCTCCGGCTATCACATGCAGGAAGCCGGAGCTACCCAGGATCTCGAGCTCGCCTACACGCTGGCCGACGGCGTCGAGTATTTGCGCGCCGGGCTTGCGGCGGGCCTCGATGTCGACCGCTTCGCGCCGCGGCTGTCGTTCTTCTGGGCGATCGGCATGAATTTCTTCATGGAAGTCGCCAAGATGCGCGCGGCGCGGCTGCTCTGGGCCAAGTTGTTGAAGCAGTTCGACCCGAAGGATCCGCGCTCGCTGTCGCTGCGCACGCATTGCCAGACCTCCGGCTGGTCGCTGACCGCGCAGGACGTCTTCAACAATGTGATGCGCACCACCATCGAGGCAATGGCGGCGACGCAAGGCCATACCCAGTCGCTGCACACCAATGCGCTCGACGAGGCGCTCGCGCTGCCGACGGATTTTTCGGCCCGCATCGCGCGTAACACGCAATTGTTCCTGCAGCAGGAGAGCGGCACCAACCGCATCATCGATCCCTGGGGCGGCTCCTATTATGTCGAGCGGCTGACGCGGGATCTCGCGGTGAAAGCCTGGGGCCATATCCAGGAGGTCGAGGCGCTCGGCGGCATGGCCAAGGCGATCGAAGCCGGCGTGCCGAAGCTGCGGATCGAGGAAGCTTCCGCCAAGACCCAGGCGCGGATCGACGCCGGCAAGCAGGCCGTGATCGGCGTCAACAAGTACAAGCCGGTCAACGAAGCGCCGATCGACGTGCTCAAGGTGGAAAACTCCACCGTGCGGCGGCTGCAGATCGACAAGTTGAAGCGGCTGCGCTCCGAGCGCGACCAGAAGGAAGTCGATTCTGCACTGGCCGCGCTGACGCGCAGCGCCGGCGAAGGCAACGGCAATCTCTTGGCGCTCGCGATTGATGCCGCGCGCGCCAAGGCTACCGTCGGCGAAATTTCGGACGCGATGGAAAAGGTGTTCGGGCGGCACCGCGCCGAGATCAAATCCATCACCGGCGTCTACAAGCGGGAGGCGTCCGCCATGTCAAACCGGGTCGAAAAGGTGCAGGCGCTGATCGATGCGTTCGAGACTGCCGAGGGCCGCCGGCCTCGCATCCTCGTCGCCAAGATCGGACAGGACGGCCACGACCGCGGCCAGAAGGTGATCGCATCCGCCTTCGCCGATGTCGGCTTCGACGTCGATATCGGGCCGCTATTCGCTACCGCCGACGAGGCGGCGCGGCAGGCCGTGGAGAACGACGTGCACATTCTCGGGGTCTCCTCGTTGGCCGCCGCGCACCTCACCGCCGTGCCGGAGCTCAAGGCCGCGCTCAAGAAACATGGCCGCGAGGACATCATGATCATCATCGGCGGCGTGGTCCCGCCGCAGGATTATGAGGCGCTCTATGCGGCCGGCGCCGAAGCGATCTTCCCGCCCGGCACTGTGATCTCGGACGCCGCCGAGGAGCTGATCCACAAGCTCAACGCCCGGCTCGGCCATAGCGAGGCGGCGGAGTAGGCCGCCGCTGTTTCAAGCTTTTCCAAAGGATCGCTCTTGCGCGGCATTGCATTCCTCCCCCGGACAATCGGTTTGGCCGGCGCCCTCGCATGTACAGTGGCGCTGGGCATGGCGTCTGCCGCCGAGCCCAAGCCGGACTTTTCCATCAAGACCAAATGGCTCGAGGCCAGCGTCTTCCTCGACGCCAAGATCAAGGCCGATCCAGCGCTGGCGGCGAACTGCCTGGCGGAGGGAAAAGCGTGGGCGCAGAAGAACCGCGCCGATGCCGACAAGGAACGCAAGCAGGATCCGGACCTGTTCCGCAACGCGTGGTCGTATGAACGGAAATACGAGACGCGCTCGGTGGTCGACGGCCGCTATGTCAGCATCGTCAGGGCCGACTACGAATATACTGGCGGCGCGCACCCCAACAGCTCGTCGGACACGATCCTCTGGGACAAGTCAGCGGGCAAGCGCATCAGCATCCGTCCGTTCTTCACCGAAACGGCCGACAACGGCCCGACGCTGAAAGCGATGCGGCAAGGCGTCATTGCCTCCCTCACGGCCGAGAAAAAGAAACGCGGCGCGGAAGACACGGACGCCAGCGCCATCGAGGGTATCGAATCGAAGCTTCTCAAGATCGGCCCGATCGCGCTGGCGCCATCGACTGAGGAAGGCAAGAGCTCCGGCCTGAACTTCTACTACCCACCTTACGCGGTCGGCTCCTATGCCGAAGGCGAGTATGTCGCCTTCGTGCCGTGGGAGACGTTGAAGCCATATCTGACGCCGGAGGGCGCCAGAATTTTCGGCGGCGCGCGACCGAAGGAAGACGAAGACCGGCCGCACTGACGGCGGATCAAGCAGCAAGCCGGCCGAGCGACCGTTCGAGCGAATGCGTCCAATCCGGAATCCATGACTGGAACAACGCTTGCCAGCGATCGGCGTCCTGCGGCGCGGTGTCGAGCTTCACGAACCATTCGATGAAGGTCCGGTTGCCCTCGACGACCGGAAGCAAGTGCATCGTTCCCTCATAGCGCACCGGCGTGGGTGCGTCCGGAGTAAGCCCGGCAGGAAACGGCAGCGGCTCGATGCCCGCATAGGTCAGCGAATGCGCTTCATCGGAGTGGCCCGCCAGCCGCTGCCTGATCCAATTGCCGAGATAGCAAAAGCGCCTGACCGCGCCGATTTCGTCGCCGTCCTTGTCATCCTCGATCACGCTCTCACTGACCCCTTCGATATAGGCCGGATAATTGTTGAAATCGCGGATCAGGGCCCACACGGTTTCCATGGGATGGTCCAGCACGGTGCTGTAATAGGCTGTCGTCATGGCTCTCTCTTCGCAATTGATCGCGGCGCGATGACTGGGCCGCATGGATACCTATTCCGGGTGGCCCGATCGCCGCCACCCGATTTCCGGATGTGGCGAGATGCCACCCGGCGGCGGCGATCTCCATCATTCGCCAATGCCTTGCGACCCCAACGCAAAGCCGCCTAGAATGTCTCATCACAAGAGCGCCCGGCATCACGGACGCCGCAGGGAGGACCATCAATGTCCAAAAAGATCACGCGCCGCACCTTTGCGGCTTCATCCGCTGCTGCCGCGGCCGTCGCAGGCTTTGGTTTCAAGCCGGCTTCAGCGCAGGCCTATCCGTCCCGGCCGGTGACCGTGATCGTGCCATGGGGTGCCGGCGGCGGTACTGATGCGACCGCGCGCATTGTCGCGGCGCTGTTGGAAAAGGATCTCGGCCAGCCGTTCAACGTGGTCAACCGCACCGGCGGCTCCGGCGTGGTCGGCCATTCCGCGATCGCGACCGCACAGCCCGACGGCTACACCATCGGCATGCTGACGGTGGAAATCTCGATGATGCACTGGCAGGGGCTCACCGAACTGGCGCCAAAGAGCTATACGCCGCTGGCGCTGATGAACGAGGATCCGCCCGGCATCCAGGTCAGTTCCACCTCGCCCTACAAGACCGTGAAGGAGCTGGCGGATGCGATCAAGGCCGCCCCCGCCGGCAAGTTCAAGGCCTCCGGCACTGGCCAGGGCGGCATTTGGCATCTCGCGCTGGTCGGCTGGATGCAGGCGATGGGACTTGCCCCCAATCATGTGGCATGGGTGCCGTCGAACGGAGCGGCGCCCGCGATGCAGGATCTGGCGGCCGGCGGTCTCGACCTCACCACCTGCTCAGTGCCGGAAGCCCGCGCGATCATCGAGGCCGGCAAGGCGCGCAGCCTCGCCGTCATGGCTACGGCCCGCAACCCCGCATTCCCGGACGTGCCGACGCTGAAGGAAGCGATGGGCATCGACTATTCGACCGGCGCCTGGCGCGGCATTGCCGGCCCCAAGGGCCTGCCCGCCGACGTGGCCACGAAACTCACCGCGTCGCTGAAGAAGGTCTACGACTCCAAGGAGTTCAAGGATTTCATGAGCAATCGCGGCTTTGGAACGGTGTGGGGCGATGCGGCGCAATTCGCCGCGTTCATGGAGAAGGGCGACGCCCAGATGGGCGTGGCGATGAAGGCCGCCGGTCTCTCCAAGGCCTGATCTTGATCGGCTGACATCGCCCGATATCCGCGGAGCCAGTTCATGCGCCTACCCGATCGCGTCACGGGATTGTTTCTCGTTGGCCTCGGCGCGGCTGCCGCCTATGGCGGCTGGCAGTTGCCGCCGGTGCCCGGCCAGCCGGTCGGGCCCAATGTCTTTCCGCTGGTGATCGGAACGGGCCTGGCCCTTTGCGGGCTCGCGATTGCATTCGGGATCGGCCGCAGTTTTGAAGAGGAAGAACACCTCATTCCCGTCGAGGGCGGCCAGCCGCAGCCGCCCACCGGAAAGCTCTATGGCCTGCGTGCCCTGCTCCCGCCGGCGCTTTTGCTGTTCTACGTGGCGATCGCCGACCGGCTCGGCTTCATCCTCACGGCGGCGATGATCGTCTACGTGACCTCGACTGCGCTCGGCGCCCGCTGGAAGGTCGCACTGCCGCTCGCGCTGCTGGCGCCGATCGGCATCCACCTGATTTTCTCAAAATTGCTGCGCGTGCCGCTGCCGCCCGGCGTTTTGCCGATGCCCTGGTGATCGATGCTCAATACCCTGACGCAAGCCTTCGCGCTCATCACCACCTGGGAAGTCATCGTCGCGATGTTCGCGGCATCGGTCTATGGCCTCGTCATCGGATCGCTGCCGGGGCTATCCGCGACCATGGCGACCGCACTTCTGGTCCCCGTCACCTTCTATCTGTCACCGATCGCCGCGATCGCTACCATCGTGGCGGCATCCACGATGGCGATCTTCGCCGGTGACATTCCCGGAGCGCTGCTTCGCATTCCCGGCACCCCGGCCTCGGCGGCTTACGCCGACGAAGCCTATGCGATGACGCGCAAGGGCGAGGCCGAACTCGCGCTCGGCGCCGGCGTGTGGTTCTCCGCCGTCGGCGGCATCGCGGGCACGCTGTCGCTGATGATCCTGGCGCCGCCGCTGGCCGAAATCGCGCTGTCGTTCTCGACCTTCGAATATTTCTGGCTCGCATTCCTCGGCCTGATGTGCGCCACGCTGGTCGCGCGGTCTTCCCCGGTGAAGGCGATCGCCAGCATGTTCATCGGTCTGCTTGTCGCCTGCATCGGCATCGAAAACCCCGGCGGCGTGCCGCGCTTCACCTTCGGCATGACCAATTTGTTCGGCGGCATCGAACCGATCCCGGCACTGGTCGGTGTCTTCGCCGTGGCGCAGGTGATGCGCGCGATGCTGACACCGGAGCCGCCGCCGATCCCGCGGCGCAGATTCGGAAGCATCTTGGCGGGCCAGTGGAAGCTCACCAAAAAATACAACTGGCAGATGACGCGCGGGAACATCATCGGGATCATCATCGGCGTGCTGCCGGGCGCCGGCGCCGACATGGCCGCTTGGGTCAGCTACGCCATGTCCAAGCGCTTTTCGAAAGAACCCGAGAAGTTCGGAACCGGCCATGTCGAGGGCCTGGTCGAGGCCGGCGCCAGCAACAACGCCAGCATCGCCTCGGGCTGGGTGCCCTCGCTGTTGTTCGGCATTCCCGGCGACACCATCGCGGCGATTGCGATCGGCGTGCTCTACATGAAGGGCCTAAACCCCGGTCCGACGCTGTTCACCGAAAAAGCGTCGAGCATGTATGCGATCTACCTGATGTTCATCATCGCCAACATCATCATGATCCCGCTCGGCATCGTCATGATCCGCCTGGCGAGCTACGTGCTGCGCGCACCGCGCTCCACGGTGATGCCGGTCATCATGCTGTGCTGCGCGGTCGGGTCCTTCGCCATCGGCAACAACATATTCGGCGTGGTTATCGTCGCGACCTTCGGCGTCATCGGCTATGTCATGGAAGAAAACGGCTACCCGGTCGCCGCGATGGTGCTCGGCATCGTCATGGGCACCATGATCGAGCAGAGTTTTGTCACCTCGCTGATCAAGTCTGACGGCAGCGTGTTGCCGTTCTTCGAGCGGCCGATCGCCGCTATCCTCGCCGCCATGGCGATCGGCGCGCTGATCTGGCCGGTGCTGGTCTGGGTATGGCGGAAGCTCAAACGCGCGCCCGTCGCCGCCACATCGGCGCGCTGAAGGATTGCGCGGGGCCCCCTCGCCTGCATGGCGCGGGCGTTGTAAACCAAGCCATGACCCTGCCGAAGAATCCTTCCCCCGATGTCGGGAAACTCGCCAAAGAACTCCGCTCCGGCCAACGTGCGGCGCTGGCGCGTGCGATTACCCTGATCGAAAGCAGGCGTTCCGATCACCAGGCCGCGGCGCGCGATCTGGTGCAGACGCTGTTGCCTGACACCGGGAAGGCGGTGCGCGTCGGCATTACCGGCTCGCCGGGCGTCGGCAAATCCACCACGATCGACGCGCTCGGCATGTTCCTGATCGAGCGCGGCCACAAGGTCGCGGTGCTGGCGGTAGACCCCTCCTCGGCCCGCACCGGCGGCTCGATCCTCGGCGACAAGACGCGGATGGCGCGGCTGGCGAATTCGGAAGCCGCCTTCGTCCGCCCCTCGCCCTCGTCAGGCACGCTCGGCGGGGTCGCCGCCAAAACCCGCGAGGCGATGCTGCTCTGCGAGGCGGCCGGCTTCGACGTGGTGCTGGTCGAGACCGTCGGCATCGGCCAGTCCGAAACCGCGGTCTGCGACATGACCGATTTCTTTCTCGCCCTGATGCTGCCCGGCGCCGGCGATGAGCTGCAAGGCATCAAGAAAGGCCTGGTCGAACTCGCCGACATGATCGCGATCAACAAGGCCGACGGCGACAACGTCAAGCGCGCCAATCTGGCGGCGGCCGACTATCGCTCCGCGCTGCATATTCTCAGCCCGCGCTCGGAGCATTGGCATCCGCCGGTCGTGACCTATTCGGCGCTGACCGGTATGGGCATGGACACGCTGTGGCAGAAGATTTTGGATCACCGCACCGCCATGAACGCCTCGGGCGAGTTCGCCGGCCGGCGGCGCGAGCAGCAGGTGAAATGGATGTGGTCGATGCTGGAGCAGCGCATGATGGCGCGGCTCCGCTCCGATGCCGCGATCCGCGCCAAGGTAAGGAAGACCGAGGCCGAGGTCGCCGACGGCCGCATCACGCCGGCGGTCGCCGCCGAGCAGATCGCGGAGTGGATGCGGTGAGCGACAAGCTTCGCATTCTCATCACCGGATTCGGTCCGTTCCCCGGCGCGCCTTACAATCCGACGCAGCCGCTGGTGGCGAGGCTGACGCGCTTGCGACGTCCGGCCTTTAGCGACGTCGAACTGTCCAGCCACATCTTCCCCGTCACCTATAAGGCGGTCGACCACGAGTTGCCGCTGGCGCTGCAACAGCACCGGCCGCATGCGCTGTTGATGTTCGGCCTCGCATCTCGCACGTCGCATCTGCGGATCGAAACCCGCGCCCGCAACGCCGTCACCATGCTGTGGCCTGACGCCGCGCAAACCCGCGCCCGAAAAGGCTCCATTGCCGACGGCGCGGACGCGCAGATGTTTGGCCCTCACACTGCCAAGCTGCTGCGCGCAGCCAGAGGTACCGCGATCGATGCCCGCGCCTCGCGCGACGCCGGAAGCTATCTTTGCAACTATCTGAGCTGGCGCGCGATCGAAGCCGTGGATGCCGACAACTGCCCCCGCCTCGCCGCCTTCATTCACATCCCGCCGCTGGCGCGCGGCGGCGCGGTCAAACGAAAAGGCTTTCCGCGGATCACGCTGGAAGAGCTGGTCGATGCCGGCGAAGCGATGCTCATGGAAATGGTGCGGCTGGCCCGGAGAGCGTAGGGTGGGCAAAGCGCAGCGTGCCCACCATTGCGGTCCGCAAATGGAAATGGTGGGCACGGCGCAAACGCGCCTTTGTCAGCGCCGCACCCAACATTAACCCTACCCCTAACAATCGCCGCCTCTCTTCCCGGTCTTCACCATGCCCGGACGCATTTTCGCGATACCTATGAAACGCGAATGCCACGACCTGCATCGCGCTAGGGTCATCAGCCATGGATATGAATCGCCGCCATCTCATTGGAGCGTCCGCCGCCGGTGCAGCCGGTGCGCTGGCGATGTCGCCTGACGCTGCGCGCGCAGCGCCCCTCACCTCCATGCTCGGCCGCGACGTCACGCAATATGGCGTGCGTCCCGGCAGCCCCGACGATCAAACCGCGAAACTGCAGCGCGCGATCGACGAGGCGGCGCGCGCACAAGTGCCTCTGGCGCTACCGCCGGGCGTCTATCGCACCGGCATGCTGCGCCTTTCGAACGGCACGCAACTGGTCGGCGTCCGAGGCGCGACCAAGCTGGTGTTTACGGGCGGCGCCTCGATGCTGCAGAGCGAAGGCGCCAACAGCGTCGGCCTGACGGGCATCACCTTCGACGGCGGTCGCATTCCGCTGCCGACGCGCCGCGGGCTGGTGCATTGCCTCGGCGGTCGCGACGTCCGCATCGCCGACTGCGAAATATCAGGCAGCGGTGGCAACGGTATCTGGCTCGAGCAGGTCTCGGGCGATATTTCCGGTAACATCTTCACGAAAATCGCGACGACCGCGGTCGTATCCTTCGACGCACTCGGCCTGATCGTGGCGCGCAACACCATCACCGATACCAATGACAATGGCATCGAAATCCTGCGCACCGCGATCGGCGACGACGGCACGCTGGTTCTCGACAATCGGATCGAGGACATCAAGGCCGGCCCCGGCGGCTCCGGGCAGTATGGCAACGCCATCAACGCCTTCCGCGCCGGCAATGTGATCGTGCGCGGCAACCGCATCAAGAATTGCGATTATTCAGCCGTGCGCGGCAATTCGGCGTCCAATATTCACATCACGGACAACAGCGTCAGCAATGTCCGCGAGGTTGCGCTCTATTCGGAATTTGCATTCGAAGGCGCCGTGATCGCCAACAACACCGTGGATGGCGCCGCCGTCGGCATCTCCGTCTGCAATTTCAACGAGGGCGGACGCATCGCCGTCGTCCAGGGCAACATCATCCGCAATCTCCTGCCGAAGCGGCCGATCGGCACCGCGCCCGACGACGACGCCGGGATCGGTATCTATGTCGAGGCGGATTCGTCCGTGACCGGCAACGTGATCGAGAACGCGCCCTCGTTCGGCGTCATCGCCGGATGGGGCAAATATCTCCGCGACGTCGCGATATCAGGCAACGTGATCCGCAACGCCTTCGTCGGCATCGGCGTATCGGTGCTGCCAGGCGCCGGCACGGCCCTGGTCAACAACAACATGATTTCGCAAACCCCGCGCGGCGCCGTGGTCGGGCTCGATCACGCCCGCACGATTACGACCGATCTGTCGGCTGAAGGCGCGCAGCGTTACGCGCAGGTGGTTGTCGGCGGCAACGCCGTGCGACGGTAGTTCGCCCTTCTCGCCCGCCTACAGCGCGTTGCGCAACGCCGGATAGCGTTCCTTCATCGCGTCGAAATCGATCGCCGGGAATGGCATTTCCTCCAGCGCCAGCACATCCGGCACGGACGGCGCCTCGTCCGCCACGACGAGTTGGCTTTCCAGCGCGACCAGAACATCAGCAGGAATATCGGGCGGCGGCGCGGGCGCGGTCGGCGGTGGCGTCACGGGCATCGGCGCCGGTTGCGGCTGAAGCTGCACGACCGGCGGGCGATAGCCCTCGTCGCGCGGCAGCGGCGTCAGCAGTAGCGGCGTCGTTCGACGGCGGCCAAGCCAGGCCATGTCGATCTGCGTGTTGTCGAGCGAGGCTTCGCGGCTCAACAGGTCACGCCAGGTTGCCACGGCGGCCTTGGCTTCCTGGATGTTTTCGAGGAATTCGCGTTCGGTGTGAAAGCGGCGCCAGCGCCCGGTCTCGAACAGTTCAGTGAGGTATTCCAGCCGTTGCTCGGCAAGGCTGCACCAGCGCGCAACGATGTTGCGGCCACGTGCCACGTCTGCAGGATGTGCCATAAATCAGCCCGTAAGAGAGGGACGGACGCAGACGCAACCGAGACGAATCAGTGGGGTGTGACTGGGATATTCTGTGGAAAACTTTTTCGTTGTCCAGTGCGTGAAGCTACGGGAGTACGCAGCAATCGAAGAAACCCGCACAAATACGGGTTAATCCGCTCTATTCGCGATCAAGCAGCATGGCCGCACCGCGGCGAGCCTCGATCATTTCATTTGAGAAGATGCACGGGAAAATTGCGGCATCGCGCAGATGAGTCGGAAAACTTGCAGTTGCAAGCCGTCACGGTGCCGCACGCAACGCAGCTGCGTCCAAAAACCTGCGCTGAAAATGAAAGACCCGTCCGGGGGGACAACCGGACGGGTCAAGCTATATGGGCGCTTGGGGTGGATGGGCGCTCGCGCCGAATACAGCCTATGGGGAGGGATTACCGCTCCCACATAGATAAGTCGCAGGACCCTCGCCTGACGTTCAAAACGCCGGACGGTTTTTTAACCTTGCGTTCGGGGACGATCGTCGGAAAATCGCTGCGCGGCAGGCTATTTTGCGGCGTTTGCCGCCGATTTGTCCGCTGCCATTGAGGGCACGGGCTCGTTCAGTGCGCGGCTCACGGAAGTGTTATCCGCAGCCGGGTCATGCGTCGGCGCTTTCTCCCCCGCAGGCCTACCGGAGACCGAAGCAAGCGGAACCGCCGGTGCGGCGGCCGTGGCGGTAACGGCGGCAAAGGCGTCGGCTCCGCCTGCCCCAAACTGATCGTCACGGCCGGGGGTGCCGAGATCACGGGCGGTCCTGGTCAGGATTGCGCGAACATCGCCCGGCTTTAACGAAGGATTACGCTCCAGCATCAGCGCCGCGACGCCGCTGATATAGGCGGCGGAGAACGAGGTGCCCGACGTGATCTGGTATTTTTCATCGGGCGCCGGCAGGAAGATATCCGCGCCCGGTGCGGCTACCGCGATGTGGTTGCCCCGGTTCGATGCCGCAAACAGTCTTTCCTGCGCGTCGGTGCCACTCACCGCAATGACATTGGGATTGGCGGCCGGATAGAGCGGCGGCGATTTCGCACCGGCATTGCCGGCCGCAGCCACCATCAGGATGCCACGGGCTGCCGTCGCGGCGATGCCTCGCTCGATCAGCGGATCCTTCGGACCGGCAAAGCTCATATTGATGATCTGCGCGCCGTGCTCGGCCGCGTAGTCCAATCCCCGGAGGATGACATAGGATGTGCTCTCCGCACCCTTCGATCCCGCGCCGAACGCGCGGATCGCGATCAACCTCGCCTCCGGTGCGCTACCCATCAGCTTGGCATGCGCCACGATCGCGCCGGCAATGCCGGTGCCGTGGACATGCGGACCTTCCTTGCTTCCGAGCGCATCGAAACTGTCGGCAACCGAATTGGCGAGTTCGGGATGCTTGGCGTCGACACCTGAATCGATCACCGCAATGGTGACGTTCATGCCGCGGACGAGCGCGTGCGCCTGAGGCAGCCGAAGCTGGGTGACGGCGTATTGCGCGGCATCGCCCGCGGTCGAAGCCTTCTTCTGATCCTGCAGGAAGTATCGCAAATTGAGCTGCACCGAACGCACGCTGGCGTCGGCCGCGAGTTCGCGGCGCACGGTGTCCACCGGCCGGTTATCGACGATGCGGAACAGACCGATGGTGCCGCCGAGCAGCGGGAAGTTCTGCGACGCGATGCGCTCCAGGCCGTGGCGCCGCGCCAGTTCGTCGGCCTCGGCAGTAGATAACGCGCCGTCGATTTCGGCGACGAGCTCGTTCTTGACCGCGCGCAGGTTGACCGCCGCCTGTGCGTTGTTGTTGCCCGATCCGCCCTTGCCCTTCTTGGCCGAGATACCGTTGCCGCCGCCGGCCGACATCACCGGACGATCGAAGCACTCGCCGTCGGGACCGCGGAGCGCATAGGCGCAAGCCGGATAGAGGTTGGGCGAAAACCGCGCATGGGGAAGCGTCGACTGCACACCGGCCCCCGGACGGACTCGCAGGGTCGAACTCATGGTGCCGATCCGGGACGGCGGCGTCCGTGCGACGGTATCGGCGCGCATGGCCGGCCGCGCCGCAACGGTCGGACTGATCCGCGGCGTCACCGTCGGATTGATGGTGGGTACTCGCGCGCCGACGTTGAGATTGGGGGTGCGCATGATGCTTTGCGCATGCGCCGCCGAGGGTCCGACAGCGATCAGCGGCAACAGCGCGGCCGACACCACCCATGCCGCACACTGGGTCCTTGTCCACCAACTCACGCCATCATGAACCATGGGACCTCAGCTTGCCCTGACAGCGCCAGGCGGCCTTACGGCGTTGCCACCGCCAGGCTGACGATTTTCTCACGCTGCAGCCTGCTCAGCAGGCCAGCAACCTCGTCCTTGCTCATCGCCTTGTTGCCGAACTGCAGCCGGAACATGCCGCCCTTGGCGCCGTCGATCGATGCCTGGTAGTTGTCGAGCAGCGCCGTGATGTCGGCGATGCGCGCTTCAGGCGCGAACCGCACCAGCGCGCGCGGTGGCGCGAGGCTGCCTGCGAGATCGCGCGTAATCGGCGCCGATGGCCGCTCGTTCAGGCTTAGCGACGCCGTCTCGAACAACGCGGTCTGGCTCTTCATCAGCACGGCGCCGATCACGCCGGCCTGCAACACGAGCGCTACGGCACCGAGGCTCGCCGACCAGGCGAGCGTACGCGGCGACAGGCTTGCGAAAAATTCCGATACGCGCGTGGACAGGCTCACCGAGCGTGAGGGCTCGCGCACAGGCTCCGCGTCGATTGCGGCAAACAGCTTCTGCATGGCGCGCGTGGACGGTGCACCCAGGCTCTCGTTGAGGCTGATCGTCCCGGCGTATTCTTCGCGGATGACGGCATATTGCCGGGCAAGCTCGGGATCCCCGGCAAGCGCTTCCTCGACGCGGCGTGCATCGCGCGCGCTCAGGGTGCCGGCCGCGTGGAAGGGCAACAGCATCTCAACTTCGCTGGGCTCGTGATCCAGCATTTTCTTGCTCGCTGCCATCATGGCCAACCTCGCTCTATGCCTGCTGCCTTGAGCAACTCGGCCAATTTCTTGCGCGCATAAAACAGGCGCGTCTTGACGGTGTTCTCCGGAATACCGACGATTTCGGCCACCTCTTCCACGGACTTCTCGTGGTAGTAGACGAGATCGACGATCTCCCGATGCTCTGCCGAAAGTGCCGTCAGGCACTTGCGCAGCGCTTCACCCGTATCCTTCTTCTGCACCACCACTTCCGGATCGTCGGACGTATCCTCGATCGCGTTCGCGGTTTCCTCGTCCAGCCCAACGTCCTTGCGGCGCCTGAGTGCCGAAAGAGCCTTGAACCGCGTAATCGCCAACAGCCAGGTGGTAACGGCGGATCGGCCTTCGAACTTGCCAGCCTGACGCCACACATCGAGAAAAACCTCGCTGATAAGGTCTTCCGCGACCTGTTCGTCCCTTACGAGCCGAAGCCCGAAACGGAACACCCTGACATGGTGCCTTCCGTAAAGCACCTGCATGGCGAGCCGGTCGCCTTGAGCGATCCGAGCGATCAGAATTTCGTCTGAAGCCGCCTGTGTCGCGCTCAATGGCCGTCTCGCAAGGTTGGTCTGACGGGGGTGGCCGGCGGTTCGATGTGAAGAGTGAGATTCTTCACATTACGGCAATGCCCGAATCGCATGTGTGATTTATCCCACAGATGGCCATTGCCAGGCCATTTTGCCGCCAGAAAGGAGCTAAATCCCGGGATTGGTAGCATAATACGGAAACACTTTCCTGAAAACGCGCCGCCCAGACTTTAGCAAGGCTTCGCCGGCAGGGCAGCATTTGCGTGAAGCCCCAGGGTTCCCGCACGGGCAGGCTCCGCACTATCGGAATTCGGCAGATTTCCGTTGCGAAATCAGTGCAATGGCCGGGTTTTAACGGAGCCGATTCGGCCTCAAAAGATACCAAACCTAAAGGCTTTGTTCCCTAAAGTTTCGTCCGGCATCACCAACAGCGGCGGGACATGAGCAGCGCGGCATCATTGCTTCAGGGGCAAGGCTCCCACAATGCGACCACGCGCGTCGCCCGCCTGCCGCTGGAACTATTGAAGCGCCGAACCAGCCAGCGCCGCCAGATGCTGGCCGTGCAAGGCGTCAGCTATTTGCTCATCACCTCGGTCCTGCTGGTCTATTGCTACGCCGGCACCGTCCCGATCATCATTCCATCGACCTATTTCCTTTCCGGCATCGGATTGGTGTCGGTCTTTGTCGTGTTGTCGGAAGCCCACTTCAACGACCGGTTCGAGGACCATTATCTCACGATCTTCCAGGTCGCCGGCCACGTCGCGCTCCAGCTCTGTTTTCTGCTGGCCGCGCCACAGATCGGGTTTGCCTTCCTGAGCGTCGTATTCCTGATCTTCGGATTCGGCGCGCTGCGAATGACGTCCTGGCAGGCGATCATCACCTGGACCCTCACCATCGTAGGCCTGGCGCCGATCTTCCTGTTTGCCAGCACCCCGATCGGCCTGCCGATTACCACCCAGACCGAACGCGTCGCGGCCATGCTTTCCTTTGTCCTCACCATCGGACAATGCGCCTTCGTGGGGCTGTATGGCTCTACCATGCGCAAGATGCTCTACGACCGCAGCTTCGAACTGAAGGCGGCGTACAAGCGGATCGAGGAGCTTGCCGAACTCGACGAACTGACCGGGTCGTCCAACCGCCGCAGCATCATGCGAATGCTGGAGGAGGAGATTGCCCGCGCGAGCCGCAGCGGATCGCCCTGCTCGATCGCACTGATCGACCTCGACTGGTTCAAGCGCATCAACGACGCCTACGGTCACCCGACCGGCGACGAGGTGCTGCGGACATTCTCGATCACCATGTTTGCCAACATCCGCAGCATCGACCGGTTCGGCCGATATGGCGGCGAGGAATTCCTGCTGGTGCTGCCCGACATGGACGTCGACCAAGCCATGCAGGCGCTCGACCGGTTGCGCGCCATTATTGCCGATCTCGACTGGAGCGCGTTCTCGCCCGGCATGAAGGTGACGATGTCGGCAGGCGTTGCAACGCTGAACCCAAACGAAACATCAGACACATTCCTCGCGCGCGCCGATAGCGCGCTTTATGCAGCCAAGGCGCAGGGACGTAACCGTATTACCAGCGCCTGATCCGACATATTTCAGCTCCGGCGGCGAAGAAGCTCCGCCGCTTTTTGCTCCAGGACAGAGTCATGATTTCGAAGACCGCCACCTCTCCTTCTCCCGGAAACCTGCTCGACGAACTGCAGTCCACGCTTGCGCACGGAACCGTTGCTCGCCGGGTAGAGACGCTGCGCCGAGTGACCGATCTCTTCATCAACGGCGCGGTGGATTATTCGGACGAGCAGGTCGGGCTATTCGACGACGTCTTCCAGTGCCTGATCGACCACATCGAAACCTCGGCCAAGATGCTGCTGGCCAACCGTCTCGCCCCGATCGACACTGCCCCGCCGCTCACCATCCGCGCGCTTGCATTCGACGACGTCATCGAGGTTGCGGGTCCTGTGCTGTCGCAATCGATGCGGCTCGACGACAAGACCTTGATCGAGAATGCGCGCAGCAAGAGCCAGGCGCATTTGATGGCGATCTCGACCCGCAAGACGCTGAGCGGCGCGGTCACCGACGTGCTGGTTCAGCGCGGCAACGATCAGGTGATCCAGTCGACCGTCAACAATCCCGGCGCGGAATTCACCGAGCGCGGCTTTACCCGCCTCGTCAGCCGCGCCGAAGGCGACGACGATCTCACCGCCTGCATCGGCATGCGTCCGTCCGTGCCGCGGCATCTCTACCTGAAACTGCTCGCCAAGGCCTCCGACACGGTGCGACGGCGGCTGGAGGCCGCCAATCCGCAACAGGCGTCCGAGGTCCCGAACGTGGTCAAGGAGGCAACGCGGCGCGCGCGCTCGGCGACCTCTGAGATCACCAAGGACACTGAGATTGCGCACGCGCTGGTCAAGTCGCTGTACGAGCACGGCCGGCTCGACGAATCCGAACTGGCATCGTTTGCCGATGCCGGAAAATTCGACGAGGCCAACGCCTCGATTGCGGCGCTCGCCAACGTGCCGGTCGCAATCGCCGAGAACATGATGATCGAAAGCCGAGCCGAAGGCGTGATGATTTTGGCGAAGGTCGCAGGGCTGTCATGGTCGACGGTCAGGACCATCATCAGGATGCGCGACGAACTGTCCGGCGGGGAGCCGACCGATCTGGCGGCTTGCAAGGACACCTATGAGCGGCTGCGGCCTTCGACGGCGCAGCAGGTGCTGCGCTTCCACCGCATGCAGCAGAACGTGCCGGCGGCATGAGCTTCTTACCCTCCCCTGGAGGGGGAGGGTCGCCGCGTAGCGGCGGGGTGGGGTGACGGTCTCTCCACATCCAACAGTGCCCGAGTGGAGAGATCACCCCACCCCGTCTCGCATTTCGCTTCGCTCATGCGAGCCGACCCACGAGCGAGCTTCGCTCGTCTCGGACCCCTCCAGGGGAGGGTAAGAGCATCAATATTTCAGCAGCTTCGCTCCGGCGAGCGCGCCGATCGCTGCCACCAGCGCGGTCGCGATCGTGTACCAGGTCGCGACAAACAGCGGTGAATCATCCGTGCAATGCGAGGCATAGAGCGTTGCCGCCAATCCCGCCGACAACAGTCCGGCGATGGCGCCCGCCAATGCAGGCCGCGACGGGGCACCGTGACGCAATCCGAGCAGCGCGCCGGCCAGGATGGGCAGCGACAGCAGCAGAATTGCCGTCAGACAAACCCACGAATTCTTGCCGACCAGCCGCGTCATCATCGGCAGCCGTTGCGGCATCATCATTTCGCCGCCGATCCCGGCGGTCAAAATTCCCACCGGCGCCAGCAGCAGCCAACCAAATCCGCGCAGCGAGGCTTCGGGCCGCGACAGATGCAGGCTGACGGCAATTGCCGAGATCGCGAGCGCCAGCGTCACCGCGAATTTCAGGTCGAAGAACGGATTGCGCATCGCAACCATCACGTCGGGCCTGACGCCGAGCTCGGTGAAGAACATCAACAGCGAAACCGGCGCCGCGGCCAAGAGCGCCAGCATCAGCGCGAAGCCGACCGGCCGCGCGCGGTGCGCGTTGTCGGCCGCCAACGTTCGAATGAGCTGATCGGTATCCATGCTCAATTTTCCCGCAACTTCGCCGTCAAGCTGGTCAGCCCCCGGTGCAGCGCCACCCGCACCGCGCCCTCGCTCATCGAAAATTTCGCCGCCGTATCCTTGATCGAGGCGCTGTCGACCGCGATCGACTGCAGCACGTCGCGCTGCCGGGCCGGCAGCGTCTGGAGCTGGGCGGCAACTTCGCTTGGCGAAGCCGTTTCGGCCGGCGTTTCGCCCGGCAGAGTCTCGGCGAAATCGTCAATATCGACGAAAATCCGCCGGCCGCGGCGGCGCAGCGCGTCGATCAGCTTGTTGCGGGCGATCGCGAACAGCCATGGGGCAAATGGGGCGGTGACATCCCAGGTATGCCGCTTCAGATGGACCGCCAGCAAAATGTCCTGCACGATGTCCTCGGATTGATCGACCGGTTGCCCTGCCCGCGCCAGACCGCGGCGCGCCGCGGCCCGGAGCACCGGCGTGACGGCCTTGAGCAGGCGATGATACGCCGCGCTGTCGCCTGCAATGGCCGACCGCATCAGGCGCGGTCCATTCGTCATCCCGTTCGCGCACCCGCGCTCCTACCCTGCAATTCGATCGATCTTTCAATTTGTTACATCAGGACAACCCGATCACGAACTCGTGATCGGGGGGCCCCGTCGGCAGCTTGGGCTGGCTCCCCATCCGGGAATCGGGGACGGCCGGCCGCGCGATGGCAGGCTCATAACATCGATTGCGCAGGCTCGCATCCGGCGTAGCTCGCTAATTCCGCGTCGGCAAAATGCCCGCCAGCACGTCGGCTGACCGACATTGCCCAGCTTTTGCCCGGTGTTGCCCGAAGATTCCCATTTTCCGCCGCGCTGTGGACACCTCAGGGGTCTCATTTCGCCGCCGGGCGGCGGCCAATGGGGAGATTCCACATGACGATCCGAGCCAGCGCGGGGTCGGCCTTCATTCTTGCGGCAGGGCTTTTGTTGGGTTTCGCAGCACCATCGCCGACGATGGCCGCCGGTGCCGATGACGCTGCGGTATCGAAACCGGAAGGCGCGACGTCCGAGAAGTCCGCCAGGCAGGGTTCGCGTTCCCTGAAGAAGCGCTCCGCCCATCGCAAATCCACGCGTGCGGCATCGAAACCTGTCGAGAACAAGCAGCCTGAGGAAAAGCAGGTGGCCGATGCGAGTGGCGGCACTCCGTCCGGGATGCCCGAATGGCTCGCCAACGCCAACGCGCAAATGACGGCAGCCGATGCGCCGGCCGACAGCGCCAAGGGGATGTCGGCGGCGATGTCTGAGAAGGCCAATACCGTCCTGCAATCGGCCGCGGACAAGCCGGCTGACGCCGAGGCGCCGGCCGATGCCACCGTAATTGCCTCCGACGAGCTCAACGATGTCGATCGGGCGCTGCAGGCGACACCGCCCGAGGGCTCGGCCACGCAGACGGTCGCGATGGCTTCGACCAAACCTGCATCGGAAACCTCCGATCAGGTCGCCAGCAACGAGAGTTCCACCCTGGACAAGACCTCGCTCATCGGAAAGATCTTCATCGCCTTCGGTGCCCTGCTGACGGTGGCCTCGGCCGCGCGCATGTTCATGGCGTAGCTATCGGCATACCGGACGCGGCACCCCCGCATCCGGGATCCGTGCCAGCCCACTTGAAGCCCACCCCGGCAGCGGGCACATTGCCCGCGAAAAGGACCATCCGGGGTGGAATCATGGCAACGTTCGAGAACATCATTGTCGAGAGCAAGGGCGCGGTCGGCATCATTACGCTGAACCGGCCGAAAATGCTCAACGCGCTGTCGTTCGGCGTGTTTCGTGAAATCGCTGCCGCGGTCGATGACCTCGAGGCCGACGACAAGATCGGCTGCATCCTGCTCACCGGCAGCGAAAAGGCGTTCGCCGCCGGCGCCGACATCAAGGAGATGCAGCCGAAAAGCTTCATCGACATGTTCTCCAGCGATTTCACCGCCATTGGCGGCGATCGCGTCGCCACCTGCCGGAAACCGACGATCGCGGCCGTCAGCGGCTATGCGCTCGGTGGCGGCTGCGAGCTCGCCATGATGTGCGACATCATCATCGCTTCCGATACCGCCAAATTCGGCCAGCCCGAAATCACGCTCGGCACCATCCCCGGTATCGGCGGCACCCAGCGGCTGACGCGCGCAATCGGCAAGTCCAAGGCGATGGATCTCTGCCTCACCGGACGCATGATGGATGCGGCCGAGGCGGAGCGTTCCGGCCTCGTCAGCCGCGTCGTGCCATCAGACAAATTGATGGAAGAAGCGCTCTCGGCCGCGGAAAAGATCGCCTCGATGTCGCGGCCCGCGGCTGCGATGGCCAAGGAAGCCATCAACCGCGCGTTCGAGACGCCGCTGTCGGAGGGCATGAATGTCGAGCGCAACCTGTTCCACTCGACCTTCGCGCTGGAAGACCGCGCCGAAGGCATGGCGGCGTTCATCGAGAAGCGCAAGCCGGTGAACAAGAACAGGTAGGGCTCGGTTTCGTAGGGTGGGCAAAGGCGCGCAGCGCCGTGCCCACCAATCTTACGCTCCGCACAAAGTGATGGTGGGCACGCTACGCTTTGCCCACCCTACGGGACCTCCCGCTTCGCGCCAGCGCCGCGTTGACCAGCGCGCGATAGGCACGTTCGGCGAACGTCGTGGGACGATCGAGGCCCAGCCGCGCCAGGCATTCGCGGTTCGGGGCATCCGGCGGCTGGGTCATCCCCTGCCACAGCAATCCCGGCAGAAGCATCGGCCTCCGCTGCGCTTCTCGCAGCAACTGCAAGGCCGGTATCAGCCGCTGCTCGACCTCGGTAAAATCGCTGCCGAACGGAAATGACGGCAGCAGCCCGTCCTCGCGCGCAGGCTTCAAGGCATCCGCGATCCGCTCCGGAAAGTTCTCGCGATGCGCGCGCGGAATTTCATGCTCCTTCGGCAGCTTGCCGGCGTCCTTGGCGATCTTCACCAGTTCATCCTGGAAACGGGAATCCGTGACCGCGAGCATCGCCGCGATGGTCTCGGCGTCCGATTTGCCCCTGACATCGGCAACACCGTATTCGGTGACGAACACGTCGCGCAGATGCCGCGGGATGGTCTCGTGACCGTAGTTCCAGCGGATGTTGGAGTGCGTCCTCCTGCCCGCCTGCCGCGTCGCTTCCAGCGCAAGAATCGACCGTGCGCCTTGAAGCGCGAACGCCTGCGCGACGAAATTGTACTGGCCGCCGACGCCGCTGACGACCTGGCCATTGTCGAGACCATCAGAGACCGCCGCCCCCATCAGCGTTGCCATCATCGCGTTGTTGACGAAGCGGGCATCGACACGCGCGCGGCGCTTGGCATCCTCGTCGCCATAGAGCTCGTTGGTGAACGATACCGGCATCATCTGGATGCGCGCGAGCTGGTCGGGCGGCATCTCGCGCAACGCGCGATAGAACGATTTCGGTCCGAGGAAAAATGCGCCGTGCAGCACGACGCCGTCGAACTCGCGCTTGAGAATATCGGCCTCGATCAGGCTGAGAAACGCCTCGATCAGCATTTCGCTGACCCCATACAGCCCCTTCGCGAACGGCGCGCTCTCCACCGGCTCCACGCCGGGCGCGAGCCGCTTCATGATGGCCCGGAACTGCGTACTGTCCCGATGACGGACGATCAGCCCCTGCGCCAGCGCATCGCCGACTTGCCCGATGCCGATCTGCAGCGTGCCGCCATCAGGCACGAGACTCGCGGCGTGAAGCCCGATCGCGTATTTGGTGTCGCTGACCGGCTCGGCCGGCGGGGCGAACAGCGGGAAATCCGTCGCGGGGCTGTCGAGCACCGCGGAAAATTCGTCCCCCGGCAGATCGCCCGCACCCGGCATGAACGGCAGTTCTGAATTGACTTGCGCGAACACTTTGAACGAAGCGCGCCCCTCGGCGCGCGCACGCAGCAGATCAAGCGCCGTGTCAGTGTTGCAGCTCAGGCTGTAACGCGTCACGCCATCGACGACGCGCTTGGCCACCAATGGCGTGACGACATTGAGTCCGCGCGCCAGCAAATACGATGCAGCATGGGTATAGTTTGCGGAGATGTAATGCTGCTGCGCGAACGGCACGTGCAGCCATTTGCCGGCCAGGAAGAAAAACTCGATCACCTTGACGTTGGGCGGCAGTTCTCCGGCGTGCAGTGCATTTGCATAGGCGAGCTCGGGATAACCACCAAAGAGGCGATCGATCACCGGGCTGATGAAACGTTGTTCAAGCAGGCTCGAGGGCCGCGGCTTCTCCAGCGTCAGTGCCGAAAATAACGTCAGCTTGATCGAACGATCGGCAGCGGCGCGTGCGTACAGTGCGTTGATGATGTGGTTGGCCTTGCCGAGCCCGAGCGGCAATCCGACCACGAGATTGGTTCCGACATCGCGGATGATATCCTCCGCGATCGCTTCGGGATCGGAAAACAACTTTTGCATCACATGCGAACCTGGGCGTAGCTAGCAGGCAGCCGCCCTGGAATCGGACGCCAGCCACGAGAGCTATAGCCTATCTTCACCCAAGATTCGTCTGTGACGAACCGGCAACAGCCAAGCACGGACTTTCACCGAATTAATGTACTGATGTCGCGCGGCAGTTTGCCTGTGGCCATGGCGCCCCCTAAACAGGTAGACGACTGTCGGCGGGGGCGGACGGACAGTGCATGATCCGGATGGCGGGCAACCGGCACTCCTGAAGGTCATGCTCAAACTGGAAGATAGAACGGGATGGCTCGAAGCAGGGTTATCACGTTCTTGTGTTGACTACGGAATCAAATGACCAGGCGCGCCGCTAGGGTTGGCTACGTTGAAAGACGCTTGCTTCGATCGGGCATTGGCCTTGCTGCGGCTTGCCTCGCATTTGCGGCGCCGGCCGCGCATGGTGAAAGTCTTCCCGATGCGCTGGCCAAGGCCTACCAAACCAATCCCGCGCTCAATGCCGAACGCGCCCGCCAGCGCGCCACCGACGAGAACGTGCCGCAGGCACTTTCGGGTTATCGACCGCAGATCGTCGCCACTCTCTCCGCCGGCTTTCAGGCGGTGCGCAACCTCTTGCCCGACAACACCGTCCAGTCGGCGAATCTGAAGCCTTGGACCATCGGCGTGACCGTGTCCCAGACGTTGTTCAACGGCTTCAGGACCGCCAACAGTGTACGCGTGGCGGAGCTGCAGGTGCAGGCGGGTCGCGAGGCGCTGCGCAATGTCGGTCAGGGCGTGCTGCTGGATGCAGTCACGGTCTACACCAACGTTCTCGCCAACCAATCGCTGGTCGAAGCCCAGCGCGCCAACGTGGAATTTCTGCAGGAAACGCTCGGCATCACCCAGAAGCGTCTGAATGCCGGCGACGTCACGCCAACCGACGCTGCGCAGGCCGAGGCACGTCTGAGCCGGGGTCGCGCCGATTTGAATGCCGCTGAGGTCAATCTGGCCGTCAGCCAAGCGACTTATCTTCAGGTCATCGGCAACGCGCCCACCGTGCTCCGCCCTGCCGAAGCCGTGGATCGCCTGCTGCCGCGCAGCCGCGATGACGCCACCGGGCAGGCCTTCCGCGGGCATCCTGCCGTGATGGCGGCAAGCTTCGATTTCGACGTCGCCACCACCTCGATCCGCGTCGCCGAAAGCAGCCTGATGCCGACCATCACGCTGCAGGGAAGCGTCAGCCGCAGCAAGGACTCGGATCCCACGCTTGGCACCCTCGGGACCGACCAGGCTTCCGTGACCGGCCAGCTCACGCAGCCGATCTATGATGGCGGCATGGCCGCCTCACAGACCCGGCAGGCTAAGGAAATCGCAGCGCAAAGCCGGCAGGTGCTGGACCAGGTTCGCAACCAGGCTCGCACCGCCGCGGTCGGCGCCTGGGTCGCCAATGAAGGTGCCAAGATTGCGGTCACGGCATCCGAAGCTGAAGTGCGCGCTGCCACCGTCGCGCTGCAGGGCGTGCAGCGAGAGGCGGCGGGCGGCCAGCGCACCACGGTCGACGTGCTTAACGCGCAGCAGGACCTGATCTTGGCAAAGGCGCGGCTGATCGGCGCGCAGCGCGACCGCGTCATCGCCTCCTATACGCTCTTGAGCGCAATCGGCCGGCTCGACGTCAAGAATCTCGGCCTCAAAACGCCGGACTATCTGCCGGAAGTACACTACCACCAGGTGCGCGACGCCTGGCACGGCCTGCGGACGCCGTCCGGGCAGTAGGTTGTTTAACGTACCCTCCCTGGAGGGGTCCGAGACGAGCGAAGCTCGCTCGTGGGTCGGCGGCTCGCATTGAGCGCAGCGAAATGCGAGACGGGGTGGGGTGATCTCTCCGCTCGGGCACTGTTGGATGTGGAGAGACCGTCACCCCACCCCGCCGCGCGTTGCACGCGCGTCGACCCTCCCCCTCCAGGGGAGGGTAAACAAGACCGCGCACGAGCAAAGCTGTGGCTGCCTCCGCCATCGGTCCTGCCAGATCATTCCGCAGATCGAGGACCCCGGCCTGTTCAACGACGCCCTGCTCAAGACAATTGGAAAACTCTAGACTGGCCCGAGATTCGAACCGGCCGGAGACATCATGGACATCATTAGATTGTGCGCCTGGGGCTACGCCGCCCTGCTCGGCTTCGTCATCCTCACCGGCTACATCCCGGCCTTCATCGATGCCAATGACATGATCTTCGGCCTGTTTCGCCGCACCTGGTATGCCGACGGGCTGCATCTGGTGTCGGCGCTATGGGCCGCAACTGCGGCGATGACCTCGCGTCGCGCCTCGGAATTGTTCTTTCAATTGTTCGGCGTGTTCTATTTTGCCGATGGCGTGCTCGGCCTGCTCACCGGCAGCGGCTATCTCGACTTCGGCATCCTGATCAACGGCGTCCTCAACCTGCCGCTCTCGACGCGGTTTTTCGCCAACGCGCCGCATCTCGCCCTCGGTGGCGTCGCGATCGTGATCGGCTATCTGCTCGCGCCGCGGACGCGGATCGCCGTTCATGCTTAGGTGGCTGCGGCGTATCCTGGCTGTCGTCGCGATCCTGATTGCGCTGACGGTGCTTTTGCCACTGGCCTATATCGAGGGCACGTGCCGGCCCGCGGCCAGCACATCGACCTCGACTGCGCCGGCCGTCACCCTGCCCGCCATCGATGAGCCGGGCTACCGACGCAAGCTGAACAACACGTTCTTCACGTTTCCCGAATGGTACATCGTCTACTCCTTCGAGGATTTCGGCCGCTTCCTCGATCGCTCCAGCGAAAGCCATTTCAACTATCTCGGCCACATCTTCGGCTTCTGGCGCAGCTTCTGCACCATCAATCGCGCCGTGCCCGCAACGGGAGAATCGCTGGCCGAAGTGAAGACGATGATTTACGTGATCGGCATCAGTTATTCCGTCGAATACGCCGTCAAGGGATTCTACGAGAATACGATCGGCCGCGCGTTCGAATGGATCAGGGGCGAGAAGCGCACCCCACAGGATGAGTTCGGCCGCGCCGTACTGCAGGACTATGCCGCGTTCCTCTACACTGTTCCCTGGTACAAATACCCATTCAGCGAGAAGCTCGACGGCCTGATGGCAATTTCGGCGCCGACGCCGAGCAGCTTGCGTAGCCGGGAGCGCGACTTCGCGCTCGGCGCGGAATACTTCGTCAAGATCGGTTACGCCGCGCTGATTCAGAAGGCGCTAGACGCCAGCAATGACAGTGAGCCGCGCGACATCATGTTTGCCGTCGCGACATTGCCGCCGGAGATGCTGGCAAAAGAACCGCGCATCAAGCCGATTCGCGCGCTCAACGCACAATGGCAGCTCGTGCAGACGCCGCGCTACAAGGCGTTCACCGACATCCTGCAGCGGCTGCTGGATCAGGGTTATGGGGTTGCAGAGATCGCGGGCAATCACGACATCCATATCACCGTGATAGCGCCCGACGCCGCCAAGCTCGATATCAAGGGTACGACGGAGCTGTTTTCACTGGAACTCGATGCGAAGCCCGGCTTCCGCCGAGCGGGTCTGAAGGCAAGGATCGACCGTCTCGTCGATATCAACCGCGAGCTCAAGGCCAGGGGTGCAAGCATTGAGCACTTCTATGATTACTGACGGACAGCGCGGCGGTGGGCGTTGGGGCCAGATTGCCGGCGCGATCGCCCTCGTCGTGTGCGGCTGGCTTGCCGTCGTCACCGCGTTGACCTTCGGCTCAGCCCCCGGCAAGTCGATGGCGGTCATAGGTCCGCCGTCCCAGGCCCTGGCTGCGATCGCCAAGGCCAACGGCCGCATTCTTGCGTCGAATAACTACGTCACCATCGCGCGTTCCGACGACGCCGGTTTCGTCGGCCGTCTCTACGCGGCCGGCGCGCTGCTGGTGCTCGACGCCGAACAGGCGGGCGGCTGCAGCGGCCTGCCGCCGAATCGGTTCACCGCGCAGCTTTGAGGGACCAGGGTTCCAGCCATCCTCGCCCCGCCCGGCTCGAACGGTTTAATCCTTCTGTACTTGCAGCCTGTCTCCCGGCTTTAGTATCCATTTCGGCCGAAATCCCTGTATAATGAACGCGGGCCGACCTTCCGGCCGATGGGCTGAGACCATGATCAAGACACCAATGAACCGAATGGTCGTGCCCCTGATAGGGCTTGTTGTGGCCACTGGCATCGCAACGCTGGTCGCCATCCAGTACATCTGGCGCGAGCCGATTGCTGACAAGACCGCAAGCGTCGCGCCAAAGCCGGCCACTGACGAGCGGCTTAAGGGGCCGACGCTCGCAAGCGCGCAGGCGGAGGCAAACGCCGTGGCAGCCGCGCTGGCCGGATCGACCGCCGCGCCCGAGAGCGGCGATGGCGGACCGGCGTTCGACGTCGCGCGCGTCGAGCCGACCGGCGAAGCTGTCATCGCGGGACGCGCGGCGCCGGGCGTCACCGTGGAACTGCTGCGCAATGGCGAACTGCATGATCGCGCGGTCGCAGATCAATCCGGACAATTCGTGATGATCCCGCGCCCGCTACCGCCAGGCACCTACGATCTGACGTTGCGCGCCAAGCAGCCCGACGGCAGAGAGATCATGTCCAAGCAGAGCGTGACGGTGGCGCTTGAGCCGAACCTGACGGAACGGCCGGTCGTGGCCCTGATGACGCCAAACAAGCCTACCGTCGTGATGTCACAGCCGGCCCAGGCGAAGCCGGACACCGCTGCGGTGGTTGTGGAGGCGGTCGAGATCGAGGCCGGCGGCAAATTCCATGTGAGCGGCCGCGCGCGCTCGGGCGCTCCGGTGAGGCTCTATCTCAACGACAGCTATATTGCGTCGGTAACGGCGGCAGCGGACGGACGCTTTGCCGTCACGATCAATGAAGGAATCGGCCCCGGGAACTATCGCGTAAGGCTGGACGAGGTGGATTCGAAGTCCGGCGTGGTGCGTGGACGCGCCGAGGTGCCGTTCAATGCGCCCGACCCGGTGGTTACCGCCTCCGTACCGCCGCAGACCTCACCGTCCAGGCGGCCCGACTCCGCCGTCCCGTCCCAGGTGGCGGATGCTGCGGCTGCCACCCTGCCGACTGTCGCGGACTCCTCCACCGCGGTGGTGCCGAAGGTCACGACCACGACGGTATCGCGCGGCGATAGCCTGTGGCGCATCAGCCAGGCCACCCTCGGCGCGGGCACGCGCTATGCGACGATTTACAAGGCCAACCGAGAGCAAATCCGCAATCCCAACCTCATCTATCCCGGCCAGACCTTTGTCATTCCCAACCGGGAAGCCAATCCTTAAGGGGTGCTCAAACGGACTTTCATGCTCCTGCCGTTCTTAAGAAATGGCCTTCGAAAAATAACGAACGCGTCAAAGGCACTGCCTGGTCGGCTCCGTACTCGGTGCTTGATGGCACCTTGGACGAATGCATCACCAAGTTTCTGGAGCAACCGCTCAGCCAACGTCATCTCTACGAGATTCATACCGTCCCACAGGGCGATTTGATCCCTAAAATAATCTCCGCCGAACTCGTCGTTGAACTTGCGAGGCTGCGAGATTTCTTGTGATGTCCATGATTACCGTCTCGCTTTGCCGAGCGATGCACGATGCTCCCGGATGGCAGACAGGCATCACGACGCGTACTTCTGGTAAAACGTATTCGTGAACAACTCGCCCGGATCATACTTCCGCTTCGCTGCGAAGAAATCTCTGATCTCCGGGTATGAGCGCTGCAACTGGTCCTTCGAATAGTAGAGTTGGTAAGGCAGGAAGAACCGGCCCTTGTGCGCGATGGTGAGGTCGATCAGTTCTTCCGTCGCCTTCTTCATCCGCCGGTTGCCCTCGTCGTCCGTCGTCTGGTTGATGTAGAGCACCAGCGAGAATGCCGGCTCCGGCGAATAAGTCAGGAAATTGTTTTCCTGATGCACGACCCGCACCGACGCGTTCAGCAGATTGGTCTTGTTGTCGATCAGCACCTTGCGCATGCCGTCGACAAACGAGACGAACTGGCTGCGCGGGATGAAATATTCGTGCAGGATGTCGGTATCGTCAGGCAGCGAGTTGCGCAAATAAGGCACGGAATCGTGCATGGGATCATTGCGGTTGACGAGACAGGCCTCCGCGGATCCGATCGCTTGCGCGCGCGTCACCGTGCAGTTTTCCATCCGATGCTCGATGTGCTTCTCGGACAGCCATTTTATCTCCTGAAACAACGGCCCTTGCTTGGAAAGGTTGATGGTCAGCCGCCGCAGCTTGGTGCCGCTGACCTCGCCGAGCGGCTGGCGCTTGAAATCGGTGCCGTCGATCTTGGTGTAGGTATAGAGCAGCAATTCCCTTAGGAACGTGCTCGGCGCGGTCGAGAGATGGCCGTACATCAGGCCGATACTGGCGTCCTTCTCGATCTCGCCGGCGAACAGCGCGGGAAATTCCTTGTAGTCCATTACGCGACGGCCGGTCTGGTAGACGAGGTTGTCAGCAATATCGAGCTCGGCATCGACGATCACGCCGAACAGGCCGTAGCCGCCGACCACGAGGTTGAACAGATCCGCATTCTCGGTCGACGATACCGTGCGCAGCGAACCGTCCGCCAGCATCACCTTCATCGACTTGATCGATTTCGCAAGCGCGCCGGCCTGATGGTCCATGCCATGGGCATTGACCGAGATCGAGCCGCCGACGGTGAAGATGTCGGTCGACTGCATGGCGCGCACCGCAAAGCGCGGATGCAGCACGTTCTGGATGTCGTGCCAGGTCGCGCCCGGCTGCACGGTGATCGATCTGGCGCTCTCGTTGAGCACGATTCTGTTGAAGCCGCGCATGTCGAGCACGATGCCGCCCTTGCGGAAGGCGTGCCCACCCATGCTGTGGCGGACGCCGGCGGTGGTGACGGAGAGCTTGTTGTCGCGCGCAAAGGCCAGCGTCTTCGCAATATCCTCGACGCTGCGCACCGCGACCACGCCGTAGATTTCGGTCTTGTTGAGACAGCTCGCATCATTGATGCTGCCGCCAAGCTGCGACCATTTCACGTCCTTGAGCGGCGCTATCGCCTTGATCCGCTCCAGATCGATTTTCGCCTGCTCGCCGCCGCCGACCGCCGGGCCGCAATCCTTTTCGCCCGCGGGATCGGCCGCCAGCGCCTGAAGCTTGCGATAGCTGTAAACGCCGAGCAGCACGACGACCACGGCGGCCACGGAGACGCCGGTTTTGAATTTTTGCGAAAATTTCTTCATGAATTGATTCCAGGGGATTGCGAGATATTCCGGGAGGGCGAATGTTTAGTCAAATTTGGGCGGCTTCTGGTTCGATAGACCGGTTGCGTTACCGAAGCGATAAACCGGAGCGAACGAATGAAGAGCTGCCGCATACACGTGATGGGAGCATCGGGCGCGGGCGTCACCAGCCTCGGCCGTGCTCTCGCCAGTGCGCTGGCCATCCCGCATCACGACACCGACGATTACTTCTGGCTGCCGACCGATCCGCCCTACCGGCACATGCGCGACGTCGCGGAGCGCCTGAAGCTGATGCAGGACGTCTTCCTGCCGCGCGCGGCCTGGGTATTGAGCGGATCGCTTAACGGGTGGGGCGATGTGCTGATCCCGGATTTCGACGTGGTGATATTCCTCACAACCCCTCGCGAGATACGATTGCAGCGGCTGCGCGCCCGCGAGGCCACCCAATTTGGCACTGAGGCGGTGGCGCCCGGTGGCTACCGGCATGCAGAGACCGAGGAATTCATCGAATGGGCGTCAGGCTATGAGGAAGGCAATGTGAGCCGTACTCGAGCAAAACATCAGGCCTGGCTCGCCAAACTGCCCTGTCCCGTGCTGCGGATGGATGGATCGCGGCCGTTGCCCGAACTTGTCGCCGACGTTCGCGCAATGATCCCCGGCCAGCACGACGGACCGGCGTGATGGATACCTTCCCGCGGCCCACTTCTGCCGATATTCTCTCCGCGCAGACCGCGGCGAAGCAATGCCGCTCGCTTGGGAAACGCTGAAGGTGACGGGCAACACCTGTCCGAACGCCAGCAATCAACAACACAAATCGCAGGGAGGACACCAATGCTGACGCGACGCAGTATGATGTTCGCCTCCATCGCGGCCGGAGTGATCATGAACAATAGAACCGCCTCTGCCAAAGCGGCGCAGCCGGCGACGCCGGTGAATTTCGACGTGCCCATGGGCGCCTGCGACTGTCACACCCATATCCACCCCGATCCCGAAAAATTCCCGTTCTTCCCCGGCCGCGTCTACACGCCCGAACTGGCTTCGCCCGAGGAAATGACCGCCCTGCACAAGGCGCTGCACATGGAGCGCGTGGTGATCGTCACGCCCTCGATCTACGGCACCGACAACTCGGCCACGCTGTTCGGCATGGCGGCACGGGGGCCGACCGCGCGCGGGATAGCCGTAATCGACGACAAGACGTCGGAGGGCGATCTCGATGTCATGGGCAAGGCCGGCATTCGCGGTGTCCGCCTCAATCTCGCAACCGGCGGCGTCAACGATCCGAGCGTCGCCCGGCCACGCTTCACAGCCGCCGTCGAGCGCATGAAAGCGCGCGGTTGGCACGTGCAGATTTACACCAACCCGGCGATGATCACCGCGATCAAGGATCTGGTGATGGCCTCGCCGGTGGCGGTCGTGTTCGACCATTTCGGCGGCGCCAAGGCAGGCCTCGGCGTTGAGCAGCCGGGCTTTGCCGACCTCGTGGATCTCGTCAAATCGGGCAAGGCCTATGTGAAGATTTCCGGCGCCTATCGCGCCTCCAAACTCGCGCCCGATTACACCGATTGCATCCCGCTCGCCAAGGCGCTGATATCAGCCAATCCCGACCGTATCGTCTGGGGCACCGACTGGCCGCACCCCAACTCGGTCACGCCTGCTGACAAGAAGATTACCGACGTCACGCCGCTATTTCAGATCGACGACGGGCGGCTGTTGAATCAGCTTCCGGTGTGGGCGCCGGATGCGGCGATCCGCAAGAAGATCCTGGTCGACAATCCCGCACAGCTCTACGGGTTCTGAAGCCCGGCAGTCGACATCGCGGCCTGCTGCTGTCCGAACAGATCGCGGTCGTAATTGCGCAACCAGTCACCGGCCTTGCGCAGGCCGCCGAACGGGAACAGGTGGAATCCGGCGATCGGCGCGGTTGCCGCCGCAGGCGCCGCTCGCAATCCCCTGACGACGTCGTCAGGTCCGGTGTCCGTCAGCAGGCGGCCGAACCGGCCGATCTGGGCCCGCAGCGCGCGCATGGAATTGCCGATGCCGCAGCGGAGCGCGAACTTTGTCAATGTCGCCGGCGTTGCCGGTCCGGCCAGGCCGACGATGATGGGCAGATCGATGCCCGCGCGATCGAGGGCGCCGATCCATTCCAGGATCGGCGTGCTCTCGAAGCAGAATTGTGTGACGACATCGACCCGCGTTCCCGTCCGCCGCCCCCAGTCGCGCCACGCCTTGAGGCCGTTCAGCGCGTCCGGCAGATCGAGATAGGGGTGCCCCTCGGGATGACCGGCAATGCTGACGGCTGCAATCGCATGCGCCTCGAGCAAGCCGCTGGCGGCAATATCGCGCGTTGATTTGAACGGGCCTCTCGCAGCGGCAACATCGCCGGCAATCAGGAGGATGCGCGAGACATCGGCTTCGCCGCGCGCCCGCGCCAGGAAATCGTTGAATGCCTCCCGCGAGGCCATTTCGCGCACCGCGATATGGGGCACCGGATTGTAGCCGGCGCGGCGCAGCGCGGCAGCCGTCTCAATGTTGTGACGGTAATTGTCGCCGGGCAGGAACGTAATCGTGACATCGGTGCCTTCAGCGAAATGGTCGCTCAGTTCCGCGATCTGATGTCCGCGCGAGGAAATTTCGACGGAGGCCTTCGACAGTAGTGCGGCTAATCTGGCGGATGCTTGATCGGAGACGATCACGAGCGCCTCCCTTTGTCATGCCGGCGCGCGGCGGCGCGAGATCACATAGGTCTCGTCGTTGAACCACAGGCCGCCATGTTTCCTCAGCACGCGATCGGTGGCTTCAAGATAGCGGCCATCGCGAACCACTTCCGACAACCTGTTATCCTCGATCTGCGCCACGTAGATCGCGGCGTTCCAGGCGGCGAACAGCGTCGAGGTGCCGATCGGGCCGCTGACCTCGTCCGGCAGCGTGTGCATCTGGTAGCGGAAGATCGAGCGCGCATCGGAGGACGCATTGAAATTGTAGTGGCGTGCGGCCGCGCCAAGCTCGTGCTTGACCTGGCGCAGGATCGCGTAGCGGTCGGTCTTGAAGGGGTCGTCGCCCGGCCAGACCTGATCGATGATCTCGATGCCGGGATCCTTGCCATGCGAATGGATGCCGATCAGCCGCCCACCCGGCCGCAGGGCCTTGACCAGCGGTGTCACCACTTTCGAAGCCTTGAACTCGACGCTCGCCCGCGCCCGATAGGGTTGCGAGGCGATGACCAGATCGTAATCGGCCATCACGCGGCCGGGCCGCGGCATGATCGGATCGAGCAGGAAGGAATGGTCCTCGCGCCGCAGCGTCAGGATCACCGGGCGCTGATAGACCGGATTGCCCGTGGTCGGGCTGATGCCGGCGCGCCAGTTCTCGGCGAGAAAGCTTTCGAGCTCGCCGATCTGCTCGGCGAAGCCGTGCGCGGTGTTGCCTGATAGCGTGACGTCTTTCCAGATCAGGCCTTGCGCTGACGTCACCGAGCGTGGCGTCAACCACGGCGCCTCGGCGTAATAGAGGTTGGTCACGACCAGCACGGTGGCGGGATGCTCGAACAGGCGGTCCGCCATCTTCTCCAGCATCAGGCGGACGTCTTCGTAAGAGATCTCCTTCGCCACGACATAGAGCGGCATGGTGGGAAATCGCGCATGCACGGCCCGCATCACCCGCGACAGCACGGTGCCGTCGCCGACGCCGGCATCGAAAATGCGAAGCGCCGGCGGCGCCGGCTGCAGATTGCCGAGCTCGAGTGAAATACGGTTGCCGACCTCGGTCTTCTCGCTGCAGGTCGAAACGAACAGCAGGTACTTTTGGCGGTTGTCGAAGAACCGGAAGCCCGGCGGCGCGACGGCATTGGCGGTGGCCGCGTCGTTCAGTGGTTTGGCCGAGAGCGAATTGGCCGGCGCGCCGTCCGATTCCGGCCGGTGCTCGGCGAGATACGCGCGGACCTTGTCGAGCGTGCCTGTCGTGATCCGGGCGCCATCGCGCAAGCGCGACACCAGCTTGCCGTCATTGACCACCAGCCGCCCGAAGGTCGATTCGGCCGTGCGCGTCTGGCGGCAATAGTCGCGGATCTCTCCGAGGATCTGCTCGGCCGTGGGCGCCGATTTCGCCGGCGCCGCGTGGCCGTTTGGTTGCCCCGTAGATACTTGGCTAGATCCTTGGCTGGATCCTTGGCTTTCCTCGATCCGCATGGCTTTCTCCTGCGGTTATCCCTGCCGGCATCAAGGGACGGCCGCCGGATCGCGTCAACCACAAACCGAGTGGGCAGGAAACACGGGCATGTGCCCACAACTATCGGGATCGCCCAAAACCGAAAATAGCCGTACCGGACGCGATTAAAGTTTGGAGAGGCAGCCCTGAGCGAGGGGACCTCCTATTCGCGTACGGGCCATTGCGGCGGGTGGCTGCCGAGTGGCATCGCCGGGCGCTCCCAGAAGGCTGGCGTTTTCGACAACAGTGCCGAGTGCGTCACGTACCGCAACGGCCCGAAGCCGGAGCCAGCCTCCGCAATGAACGGCTTCACCGCTTCCCCCCTCAAATCCTCGATCGCAAGACCGTCGGAGACGCGGCCGAGATTCCACAGCCAGCGTCCGGTTTGCGCCAGCGATACCTGGACGTGCCAACTGCCGCCTTCGCGCGCCTGGCGCACTTTGGCCATCATGGCGCCGAACGCCATGAAGTAACCGGTGGCGTGGTCGAGCATCTGCGCCGGCAATTCCTTCGGTCCGTCGACACCGGCGGCCTGCCCCTCGGCATGGTTGAATCCGGTCGCCGTCTGCACCAGCGAGTCGAAGCCGCGCCGCTCCGCCCACGGCCCGGCATGACCATAGGCCGACAACGTGACGCAAATGATACCGGGATTGATGCGCGCGGCATCCTCCGGCGAGAAGCCGAGGGCGGCGAGTGCGCTGGGTCGATAGCCTTGCGAAAAGATATCCGCCTGCGCCAGCAGATCGCGCAGCACGCCACGCCCCTGCTCGCTCTTGAGTTCGACAAAGCTCGTCAGCTTGCCCCTCCCGGTGTCGATGACGAGCCAGGGGATCGCCGGCAAATCGGGTCCCGAGATTAACAGCACGTCGGCGCCATGCGCGGCGAGCGTTCGCCCCACAACGGGACCTGCGATGACGCGCGACAGATCAAGCACGCGAATACCTGCGAGCGGCCGCTCGCCCTTGGCCCACTGCTTTGGCGGAGCCTCGCCGATCTTCGTGATTGAGATCAGCGGCAATCCGGCGAGCGCCTTGGCCTGTGGTGTCGCCAGCCATTCGTCATGCGAGCGCATGAAGGCGACAACGCCACCGCTCGCATAGGCCGCGGTCTCGAACGCCTCGCCGTCCCATTGCAGCAGCGCGGCCTGCACAGCGTCACGCTCGGGCTTGCAGTTCAGCACCTTGCAGACAGCATCGCGGTGATGGGGAAAATTGGTGTGCAGGCGCACGAAGCCGTTATCGCGGGTTTTGTAGATACCCGCGATGGCGTCCCAAGCCGGCGGCGGCGGGTTGCCGTCGACGCGCAGATAACGCTCACTCCGGCACTCGACCACGGCATGGCGCATAGCCACCGCGACGTCCTGCGTCTCGCCGCTGCGCGTTTTCCAGATCTCGGCCGCGGCGAGCGCGGTTGCGGCGACGCTGACCTGCGCCGCGGCGGCAACGCGAAACGACGACGGCAATTGCGGTTCGTCGCCGGTCAGCGTGAGCGCGCCAAGCGCGGACGGATCGCCGCCGATGGAGGTCCAGATATCGGAGAGGATTTCTCCAGGGCTTTGCATCGGTGTGTCTCTCCCCTAACCTTCAAGGTCTGCCCGCCAGCGTAGCCGGGATGGAGCGCGAGCGAAATCCGGGGACGGTTTCTCGGTTTGAGCTTTCGTCGTGACCACGGTCGCTACAATATGGTTGGATCAAACGAAGGAAAAACAAAATGGATTTGGGTTTGAAAGGCAGGAACGCCGTCGTGCTCGGCGGCACGCGCGGCATCGGGCGGGCGATTGCGGAAACGCTGGCGGCCGAAGGCTCGGGCGTCGCCGTGTGCGCCCGCAATGCGGATCAGGTCGCGGCCACCGTTACTGAGCTGAAAGGGCTTGGCGTGCGCGCGACCGGCGCGCCGGTTGACGTCACCGACGCGGCCGCGCTGAAATCATGGGTGTCGGATGCGGCCGCCGAGCTGGGGAGCATCGACATGCTGTTTTCCAATGCCGGCGCCATGGCGCAAGGCGGCGATCCCGCCTCATGGGAGCAGAATTTCCGGCTCGACGTGCTCGGCGCCGTCAACGCATTCGAGGCCGCGCGGCCATTACTCGAAGCGAGCGCGCAGAAGACCGGCGACGCGGCCTTCATCATCATATCGTCGATCTCGGCGGCGCAGGCGGATAGCGCCAGCTCCTACGGCCCGATCAAGGCGGCGCTGATCCACATGGCCAAGGGACTGGCGCGGCAATACGCGGACAAGAAAATCCGCGTCAACGTGGTGTCGCCGGGCACGGTCTATTTCAGGGGCGGCATCTGGAACATGGTCGAGCAGAACATGCCGAAGCGTTACCAGGATGCGCTGGCGCGTAACCCGACCGGCCGCATGGCGACACCGCAGGAAATCGCCAACGCAGCCGTGTTTCTGGCGAGCCCGGCGTCCTCGTTCACGACCGGCTCGAACCTCGTCGTCGACGGCGCGATTTCGAACCGCGTGAATTTTTGAGAAGTTCGTAGGTGAGCTGCGTGAGCGCCGTACGTACCGTCCATCCGCCTCCCCGCCGTCATTCCGGGGCAGCCCGCAGGGCTGAACCCGGAATCCATTTCACAGCGCAAAATCCGGCCTGATGGATTCCGGGTTCGCGCTGCGCGCGCCCCGGAATGACGGACGGAGCGCCTACTTCACCGTATCCGCGCCGGCCTTGCAGGCGACGGCATCCTGGTCGCCGGTGGCACCGCTGCAACCGTATTGCGTAGGCCTTAACGTCCCGACGGGACTGGCAGAGTTGTGAGAGCTCGGCTTACAACTCGCAAACCAAACCGGTCAATTTGAATCGATAAGCTAACTGAACTTTACGAACTTTCCCTCACTGTGGCGCCTGCTTCGATGACCCAGCCACTGGGTCCAATGACGGATGGCCACGATGATTGTCGACGAGCAAAGGACAAAAGTGCAGCGCGAACCGCGACGCGAACTCCGCAAGCGGCCGACATGGATGACGACCGACAACGGGATCACGAGGATTGAATGCTTTGTCCTGGACGTCTCACCGGGTGGCGCCAAGATCGTGACCGATGTCGCGTTCGACGTCAGGGATAGCTTTCAGCTGGCGCTGGTGCCCGACCATACGACGCGCCAGTCATGCGAGGTGGTGTGGCGCCGGGGCAAGACCTACGGCGTGAAATTTTTATCCTGAGCAGCGGCGTCTTCGCTCGCGGCTCGAAGGCTGCGGGCCCGTCTGCCGCCGCATGGCCTTCCTCGCCGGCGGAGTGCCATCCCGCCCCGCCCCACTCTCGTCGCCATTGGCTTCGATATGTGACTGTATTATTACAGTCAGATGTCAGTTCGATTACGGCGGAGCGGCGAATGAGCTTGGAATGGCAGGCGCGGTCAGGTTCCCTGGCCTGGTCGAATCCCGTGTCCTGGTGGTGGGGCCTGCTGACGCTGGTGAGCGGCGTCAATATCGCCATCTGGTTCGCGCTGTATCGCGAGCTTCCCGTGCAGCCGACCGGCGCTGCCAGCGGCTCGTCCGGCATCCGGATGATGCTGCTGTTCTGCGCGGCCTATGTGTTCGGCTGCGCCTTCAGGTCGTTTCTGCCGCGCGCCGATGTCCAGCGGATCTGCCTGGTCGACACCTGGCTGTCGAGCGTCATGGTCGGACGTTCCGTGGCAACCGTGGCCGAGATCTGCTTCGTGGCGCAATGGGCGATTATCCTGCACCAGCTCGGCACGATGACCGGCGCGGATACGGCCGTGAATGTCGCGTGGGTGATCGTGCCGCTGATCCTGATCGCGGAATGCCTTTCATGGTATGCGGTGCTGACCAGGAATTATCTCGGCAACGCCATCGAAAATTCGCTGTGGGCGGTTGCCTTCTTCGCCGTCGGCGTCGGACTTTGCCGCCTGCTTCCGGAATTCAATGGTGCGGTTCGCATAGGCCTCGTCGTCGCCATCGCGGGCATTGTGGGCTTCCTGGCGTTTCTGATGACGATCGACGTCCCGATGTACCTGAAGCGCTGGCGGACCGGAGACGCCGATGGCGACAAGCGCCTGACGCCGCGCGAGGGCTTGCGCGACGTCAGCACGCGCTGGGTTGTGACGCACGACCTTGCCGAGTGGAAAGACGAGATTGCCTGGATGTCGCTTTATTTCAGCCTGGCCGTCTGGTCCAGCCTTGCGCTGTGCGTCTTCTATTCGCTCGAGCATCATTTGCCGCAGTACCGGACCGAAGCAGCGATCACGAGCGCAGCGCCGGGCACGACCGTCGTCGGCAGCACCCGGTAGCACAACCGCCGCCGCGCTGAAACTTGCGCCGCTTTGCGGCGTTACACGCCTGCGTCGCGGGTTGGGCGACCTTTGTTTCAGAAGGGCGTGTTTTGGACTGGACTCAGATAGGCATCCATTTTCTGGCGCTGGCCGCGGCTTTCGCGCTGGCCATACCGATCGGATGGGATCGCGAGAAGCGGGCGCGCAGCGCAGGCCTGCGAACGTTCCCGCTGGTGGCGCTGGCAAGCTGCGGCTTCGTGCAGGCCAGCGAACAGTTGATGGTGAATTCACCCGATGGCATGTCGAAGGTGATCGAAGGTGTGATCACCGGCATCGGCTTCATCGGCGGCGGCGCGATCCTCAAGCACGGCACGACCGTGCAAGGCACGGCGACGGCGGCGAGCCTGTGGGCCACCGGCGCGATTGGCCTCGCCGTCGGGCTAGGCAGTTATGACGTCGCGGTGACGATCGCGGTGTTGACGTTCCTGACGCTGAGGCTGCTGACGCTGGTGAAGGACGAAAAAGACATCAAGATGGATTGAGGTCCAAAGGAAGGGCTGCGGCAGCCAACGTAAGGGGAATAACAGTCACGGCGCCGTGAAGGTGTTTCGTCGCCCGCGGGCGCAAAAATATTCCGCGCCTCTGGCGAAGCCATTTTCCCGGCCGACGAAGAAATCCGGAAACAACATGGTGGTAGGCTGGCGCAATGATCAAACCTGGAGTTCGATCATGTGGAACCTCATCAACATACTATATCGGGAATATTGCCTGGCTCGGCTAAAGGACATGCGCAGGGTTCACCTCTCGCACTGAACACCAGTGGCGCGAGCAATCTGTCGCAGCCAACATCCAAGGCGTGTGACTTGCGGTGAAGCGGCGTCAGGAGAATTCAATTGGGATCGAGATCGAGGGAGGATGACATGCAGCCATCGACAGACGATCTGCTGATACGCCAAATCAGTGCTCTGATATCGGCGACCGCTAATGCGGTGTCCAGCAACAGAGAACACGCCCCATTCGTGGAGGCAAGGATATACGAAAAGCTTGCTGCACATTGCGCCGAAAAGCAGATACTTGCAGCAGCATTTGCGAAAAACGGAGTCGGGGCGACGCGGAGCGGATTGATCTACTGGTAAAGGGAGACGTGTCCAGACGAAAGAGGCCGCAGGTTTCGGCTTCCGATCTCGGACCAACCGGAAAAACGTCACGCCTGGGCAGCTTCTGATCCCCTCCGGCGATTTGCGGTCTCGCGCTGTATTGTCGCCGGCGCGGCCAGCGCTTGAAGAAACTCCACGGGCACCGGGAACACGATCGTCGAATTCTTCTCACCCGCAATGTCCTGCAGCGTCGACAGGTAGCGCAATTGCATGGACTCCGGCCTCCTTGCGAGCATCTCGCCTGCTTCCACCAGTTTCTCGGCGGCCTGCTGCTCTGCTTCGGCGCCTATGATTCTCGCGCGGCGGTACCGCTCTGCCTCGGCTTGACGGGCAATGGCACGAATCATGCTCTCGTTGATATCGACGTGCTTGATTTCGACATTCGCGACCTTGATGCCCCACGCATCGGTCTGGCTGTCGAGAATTTCCTGAATGTCGCGATTGAGCTTGTCCCGCTCTGCCAGCATTTCATCCAGCTCGTGCTTGCCAAGCACGGACCGGAGAGTGGTCTGTGCGAGCTGGCTGGTGGCCGCCATGAAGTTTTCCACCTGGATAACCGATTTGTCCGCATCTACCACGCGGAAGTAGATAACCGCGTTGACCTTTACGGAGACATTGTCGCGAGAAATCACGTCCTGGCTTGGAACGTCGAGCACGATCGTACGAAGATCTACCCGAACGAATTGTTGGACGATCGGCACCAATATGATGAGCCCGGGACCTTTCACGCCGGAAAAGCGCCCCAATGTGAAGACCACCGCACGCTCGTATTCCCGCATGATGTGAATCGCCGACAGGAACACCGCAATGATTATGGCTCCGATCACGATGTACGGGAGGGTGTCTGTTACGAATGTTGGCATGGTTTCACTCCTCATGATTTCGGTGGGGCGTCAGGATCTGGCTCGACAAGCAGCTTCAGGTTTTGACGTTCGAGAACACGCACGCGGTCACCCCGGGTGAACTCGCTTTCCGATTTCGCTGCCCAGCGTTCTCCTCCGACCAGGACCTCGCCTTTGCCGTCGGCCCACCACAGCACCTGCCCCGCGCTGCGAAGCAGAGCCGCTTCGCCCGTGACCACGTCGCGCCGATGCGCCCGCCAGACCGCCGCGAGTGCAATCACCAGGAATCCCGCGCTGGCAATGGTGGCGGTGGCGACCACCGCCCATGAGAGATGGAAACCCGGCACGTCGCCGCGAAACAGGAACAGCGAGCCAACGGCGAACGAGATGACGCCGCCAATTCCGAGCACGCCAAACGAGGGGAGAAAAGCTTCCGCAATCATCAGCGCAATACCGAGCAACAGCAGGCCGGCACCGGCGTAGCTGATTGGCAGGAGGTTCAAGGCATAGAGGCCGACGAGGAGAGCGATTCCGCCGATCACTCCGGGGAAAACAGCGCCTGGACTGATGAACTCGAATAAAAGTCCGTAGAGCCCGATCAGCATGAGTATGTAAGCGATGTTCGGATTGGTAATCGTAGCCAGAATGCGGTTGCGCCAATTGGCCTCGATTGCCGTTGTGCTCAGGCTTCCGGTATGCAGCGCGACCTGTTGATCATTGATCGTTACGGTTCGGCCGTCGGCTTGGGACAACAGATCGGCTAAGTCCTTCGCAACAATCTCGACGACACGCTGCGACTGGGCCTCGCTCGCGGTGAGCGTGGCGGCTTCCCGGACGGCCTTCTCCGCCCAGGAAACATTTCGTCCCCGAAGCTCTGCCAGTCCCCTGATGTAGGCAACCGCATCGTTGATCGCCTTCGCCTCGCCTGCACTGGTCGGCGACGGGGCTCCTTTCTTGTCACCGTCTTTCTTGTCTCCGTCTTTCTTGTCATCATCTTTTTTGTCATCGGTGCGCCAGCCGGAACCACCGCCGCCAAGCTGAACGGGCGTGGCTGCACCGAGATGCGTGCTCGGCGCCATGGCGGCGAGATGGGTCGCATAAACGATGTAGGTGCCGGCGCTGGCGGCTCGCGCACCGCTCGGGGTCACGTAGGAGACCACAGGAATGGGGGACCTGAGTATTTCTGCTACGATCTCGCGCATTGAGGGGTCGAGACCGCCAGGCGTATTCAGTCTCAGCACGATGAGCTTCGCCTGTCGCCGACGCGCCTCCTCAAATCCGTCGCGGACATATTCAGAAGTCGCTGGCCCGATCGCTCCATTCACATCCAGAAGGATGGCGACGTTCGCCGGCTCGCTACTTTGTCCAAGTGCTGCTCCGGAGCCAAATACGAGCAATGCTACGGTAATAAGCCTGTAAAGAAAGTGCACCATGGTAAGTCGCTCAAAAGCTTGCGCGACGAGACAGTCACAACTGTGTGGCCCATTCGCAGGTGAACCTGACTGTTACGGCTGGAGCGCAGGAACGGTGCCGACGGTGACATGTGCTGAAGTCCTGTTGCGCAAGAGCGCGCTCCGCAGGTCATGTGAAGCGAACGCACATCCGAAATCCCGGTTCCCCAAACATACGCCTCCGGGAAGGATTTTCATCTCCGTGTGCTGGCAACAGCCGGATGATGCATGGCGATCGCCGCCGTCCGAAAGGAGCGGCTCAATGAAAATCGCGGGACGGCGGCAGGATGCGGACGTCGCGGGGGTGACGGATTTTCTGCGCGGGTGTGTCAGGGTGATCGCGGCGGTCGTCGTTGAGCGGTTCGACCAGCGCGGGCCCTGCGGGCACCGGGTGCTTGCGGCTTAACGCATCGTTGGCGAGACCGATCAAATCGTGGGAGCGGTCGAACATCCGCTGCGCCACCAAATGCGTCACCTGCTCCGGGCTGCTCTGGATGTAGCCCTCGACCAGGATCAGGCGGGCGCCCATCACCTCTTTGCGGTACTGCTCCATCACCTTGGGCCACACCACGATGTTGGCGATGCCGGTCTCGTCCTCCAGCGTCATGAAGACGACGCCCTTGGCGCTGCCCGGCCGCTGCCGCACCAGCACCACGCCGGCGCAGCGGACGCGGCGGCGGTCGTTGCTGTGATTGACGTCCTTGCAGGCAACGACGCGCTCTTTCGTGAACCGCTCGCGTAAAAATTCCATCGGGTGGCCCTTCAGCGACAGCCGGACCGTCTGGTAATCGGCGACCACCTGCTCCGGCAGCGGCATCTGCGGCAGCGGCTTGGCGTTCTCGTCGGGCTGTTCGCGGGCGATCGCGGCCTGAAACAGCGGCAGCGGCACGTCGTCAGGCAGCCGCCGCACCGCCCACAGCGCCGCGCGGCGATCGAGCCCGATCGAACGGAAGGCATCGGCGTCGGCAAGCAGGATCAGCGCGCGCTTCGGCAGGCCGGTGTCGCGGGCAAATTCCTCAAGCGAGGTAAAGGGCCGGCGTTGGCGGGCGGCGACGATGCGGTCGGCCCAGTCGATCTCGTCATTCCGGGGCTCGCGAAGCGAGAACCCGGAATCTCGAGGTTCCTTGATGTGCAATTGCACATCAGAGTTCGTCGCTACCGCGACGCCCCGGAACGACGATGAGTAACCCCGGAACGACATCTGCATTCGCTTCAGCCGCTCCTCGTCTTCATCGAGCCAGTGAAAACCGTCGATCTGGCGGAAGCCGAGCCGGACGGCGCAGTATTTGCCTTGCCCCTCCTCCAGCGTGTTCTGCGCAAAACTGTAGGAGACGTCGATCTCGCGCACCTCGACGCCGTTCTTGCGGGCGTCGCCGACGATCTGCGCGGGGGCGTAAAAGCCCATCGGCTGCGAATTGAGCAGGCCGCAGCAGAATGCATCCGGATGATAATGCTTCAGCCATGACGAGACATAGACGAGCTGTGCAAAACTTGCGGCGTGGCTTTCCGGAAAGCCGTAAGAGCCAAAACCCTTGATCTGATCAAAACAGCTCTTGGCGAATTCCGGGTCATAGCCGCGCGCGATCATGTTGTTGATCAGCTTGGCCTCGAATTTGCCGATGGTGCCGACATTACGAAACGTCGCCATCGCGCGGCGCAAGCCGTTGGCTTCCTCGGGCGTGAATTTTGCGGCTTCGATCGCGATCCGCATCGCCTGTTCCTGGAACAGCGGCACGCCGAGCGTCTTGTGCAGCACGCGGTACAATTCGTCCGAAGGGCCGTGCTCGGGCGCCGGCGAGGGATAGCTCACCTTTTCCTGGCCGTTTCGCCGCCGCAAATAGGGATGCACCATGTCGCCCTGGATCGGGCCCGGCCGCACGATCGCGACTTCGATGACGAGGTCGTAGAAGGTGCGCGGCTTCAGGCGCGGCAGCATGTTCATCTGCGCGCGGCTCTCGACCTGGAACACGCCGAGGGATTCGCCTCGCTGCAGCATTTGATAAACTTCGTCGTCGTCCTGCGACTTGATGTCGGCCAGCTCGTAACGCCGACCCTTGTGGTCGGCGATCAGATCAAAGCTCTTGCGGATGCAGGTCAGCATGCCCAGCGCCAGCACGTCGACTTTCATCATGCTGAGCGCATCGACGTCGTCCTTGTCCCATTCGATGAAGGTGCGGTCGTCCATCGCGGCGTTGCCGATCGGCACATAGGTGTCGAGCCTATCCTGCGTCAGCACGTAGCCACCGACATGCTGCGACAGATGGCGGGGGAATTCGATCAGTTCGGAAGCGAGCGCAACCGCGAGTTCGACCATCGCATTCGCAGGATCCAGCCCGGCCTGGCGGACCTGCATCTCGTTGAGGCCCTTGCCCCAGCTTCCCCACACGGTATCGGCAAGCGCTGCGGTGACGTCCTCGGTCAGCCCCAGCGCCTTGCCGACGTCACGGATCGCGCTGCGCGGGCGGTAGTGGATGACGGTCGCAATGATCGCGGCGCGGTGGCGGCCGTAGCGGCGGTAGACATATTGCATCACCTCCTCGCGCCGCGAATGCTCGAAATCGACGTCGATGTCGGGCGGCTCCAGCCGTTCCTTGGAAATGAAGCGCTCGAACAGCAGGTCGACCTTGGTCGGATCGACCGAGGTGATGCCGAGCACGTAGCAGACGGCGGAGTTGGCCGCCGATCCCCGGCCCTGGCACAGGATGTTCTGGCTGCGCGCGTAGCGGACAATGTCGTGCACGGTGAGAAAATAATGCGCGTATTTCAGCTCGGCGATCAGGTCGAGCTCCTTGCGCAAGGTGGCGCGCAGCTTCTCGTCGATTACGCCACCGAAATATTTGTCGACACCGGCCCAGGTCAGGTCTTCCAGGTGCTGTTGCGCGGTCTTGCCCGGCGGCACCGGCTCATCCGGATACTGGTATTTGAGCTGGTCGAGCGAGAAGTTGATGCGATCGGCAAAGCGCATGGTTTCCGCAATCGCCTCGGGCAGATCGCGAAACAGCCGCGCCATTTCATGAACAGGCTTGAGATAGCGTTCGGCATTGGCCTCGAGCCGCCTGCCGATCGTATCGATCGTGGTCTTTTCCCTGATACAGGTCAGCACGTCCTGCAGCGGTCGGCGCGCGGGATGGTGGTACAGCACCTCGTTGGTCGCCAGCAGCGGCACTTTGGCCGCGAGCGCCAAGCGATGCAGCCGCGCGAGGCGGCGTTTGTCGTCGCCGCGGTAGAGCAGGCTTGCGGCGAGCCACACGCCATCGGCATCAGAGTTCTTCAGGCGCTCCAGCGTTGCCTGCGCGCTCGCCACGTCAAAACGATGCGGCAGCGCCAGCACCAGAAGCTGGCCCTCGGCGAAATCGAGGAGGTCATCGAATTTCAGGTGGCATTCGCCCTTTTCGATCCGCGTGATGTCGTCGCCGCGCTTGCCGCGGGTGAGTAACTGGCAGAGCCGGCCGTAAGCCGCGCGGTCGCGCGGATAGACCAGGATATCAGGCGTGCCGTCGATGAAGACCAGCCGCGCGCCGATCAGAAGCTTTGGCTTATGCATGACGGCAGGGTTGTCGAGCTCGCTCCAGGCGCGCACCACGCCGGCCAGCGTGTTGTGGTCGGCGATGCCGATCACGGGAATACCAAGCTCGCTCGCCTGATGCACATAGGCGCGCGGGTCCGAGCCGCCGCGCAGGAACGAGAAATTGGTGGTGATGCCGATTTCGGCATAGTCGGGCACAGGGCTTTTCATGCGAACAATCCATGCACGAACCACCTGGGCGGAACGGGCTCGCCCTCCGCATCTGCCGGTTCGCTTTCATAGAGGCCGTCGCGAAAGATCCAGAAACGAAGTCCCGCTTCATCCTCGATACGGAAATAATCCCGCGTCGGGCCGTTGCCGTTTGGCTTCCACCATTCCATCGCGATGCGTTCGGGCCCCTCCACCCGCACCACCGCGTGCGTAACGCGCCGCCAGGTAAATTGATGCGGCGGGCCGTCGGGCACGGTTGCGAACGGCACTTTTATCGGTTCCGGCTTGTCGAACAGGCGCAAGGGACGCAGTGGCGGCTCGCCCTCGATACGCTCGGGCCATGCCGCCTGCGCTGCGGCCGCCAGATGATGCTGCGCAGGCACTGACAGCACCGCGCGTTCGGGGATGTGGGTATCCTCCGGCAGATGCACGACGACGCGTTTTCCGCCGATGCGCGCGGCGATGCGGTCGATCAGCGCGGACAGTTCGTCATTGTCATGGACATTGGCATCGAGGTCACGCTGCTGCTGCACCACGATCTCGGTGCGGCTGGCGGAGAGACGAATGAGATCGAAACCGAAGCCGGGGTCGAGGGGATCGTTGAGCGCATCGAGCCGCTCGCGAAACAGGCGGTCGATCACTTCAGCCTTCGTCACCGGACGCCCGGTATCGACCGAGATCGTGCGCACCGCGCCGTCGGTGCGGAAGAAGCTCGCCTCCAGCCGCCGCGCGCCCTTGCCCTGCTTGTCCATCGCCGTAACCAGCATTTGAGCGAGCGCGGACAGGTTCATCGCGATCACGGTGTCAGTGGCGACCGGCTCGGGAAAGCGTTTCTCGACGATGTAATCCGGCGGCGGTTTGCGCGGGCTGATCGGCGCATCGCCCTGCCCGAGTGCCTGCTGCAATAGCGTCGTGAAGGGCGCACCGAACCGCGCCGTGATTTCGTGCGGCGCGCGCGAGGCGACGTCGCCGATGGTCTTCAACCCAGCGCGGCGCAGGCCGGCAGTGATGGCATCGCCGGCGCCGAGCGCAGATACCGGCAGCGGAGCGACGGCTTCGGCCTCCTCGCCCTCGGCAACGATTTTTCCGGAAGTCTGGCGCGTCAGCGTGCGGGCGCAGATCGAGGTGCTCGCGATCGCGGCGCTGACGGCAAAGCCGCGGCGGCTCAGCGCGCCGCTGACGATCTGCAGCAACGTACGCTCGCCGCCGAACAGATGGGCGCAGCCGGTGATGTCGAGGAACAAGCCGTACGGCGGATCGAGCGCCACCAATGGAGTGAAGCGGTCGCACCAGTCGGCGATGTCTTCGAGCGTTTTGCGATCGGCGACCTCGTCCGCGTCGAATACCGTCAACTCGGGGCAGATCGCGCGGGCATTTGCGAGCGGCAGGCCGATCGAGAGGCCGGCCTGGATAGCGGCCTCGTCGAGAGAGTGGATCAGGATGGCATTGTGCTGCTTGGCGACGACGACGGAGGGGTAGACGTGCTTCATCCCGAGAGTGTCACTCGCGGCGAGACCCCCACCCCAACCCTCCCCCGCAAGCGGGAGAGGGAGTGCATCGGTCGTGTGGTGAGAGGTGTCAGCCTGCGCACCGCTGTCGTTCCCTCCCCCCTTGCGGGGTCCGAGGCGAGCGGAGCTCGCTCTCGAGGCTAGGGAGAGGGGTAAGCCACGAGCACTGCCGTTGCCGCCACCCCTCTCCCCCGCCCTCCCCCACAAGGGGGGAGGGCGCGCACCGCCCGTGTCGCAGACAGCGTTGCACGATACCGCTTGGCAATTTTCAGCTTGCGCGGCGCTGGCCGGCGAAAGCTTGCGCTTGATGCGGTCGATGGGCAGGCGTGGCAGCCAGAGGCTGAGGATACGCCGACGGTTCACTGAATAGGCACTCATCACAATTCCATTCCATGATCCAGCGGCCGACCGGGCCATGACGGTTACGAACGAGCTGCGCGTCGAACACCGGCGCGCCCCACGCGCTCCACGGAGCTGACGGCGGCGAATGCGCCGCGCGCACGATCCATCTTGTCTCCGCGGTCGAGGGGCGCGGCTCCGCCGCCACCCGCAGCAGCAATGCGGTGACGCCGGAGGCTGCTGCGGCCAGCGTAAGCTTGCGGCTGGCGACGAGATCGAGCTGACGCGCCTGCCCCCAGACTTCCAGCACGACGGCGCCGAGCGCGTCGCAGGCCAGCGCATCGGCGGCGGTCCGTAGCGCGGCGTCGGTGTCAGTCGCGCGCACGGTGACGAGCAATCGCGGATCGAGCCCGAGTTCGGCGAGCCCGCTCATCGACAGCGCGCCCGATTCAATTTCCGAAAAATCCTGCCGTACCCAGACCAGCGGCTGGCGCGGCGACACCCTTCCCGCCAACCCTGCGATGAAGCCGGTTGCGGTCGCGCTCTGGTGTCCCTCGGCGAACACTTCATGCACCGCCGCGAGCGCAAGCCCGCCGTGCAGCACAGCATCCGCCGCCTTATGGCCAAGCGTAATCTTGTTGAGGTCATGCGCATCGCCATGCGCCTCCAGGCGCTCGATGCTTCCGCGCAAACTCGCAAGCGTGCTTGTGCGTGCGGTGCTCATCCGCCGTTCCTTCAGAAAATTGGCCTTTACCGCTTCTTCCCTAAGTGAACGCGCGGCTGGCTCATTTGTTCATGATATGTTCTAATATAAAGCTAACAGCGCTGGCAGAGTCAATCGAGATCGACGCTCTGGCGATTCATGAGCGGAATCAAAGGGATTCGTGGCCTCTACGACAACGGGGATGCCGGCGGAGAGGTGGAGTAAGCACATGCACCACATCACCCTCGATAGCGAAACTGATTTCGACGGCTGGCGCCAAGCGGCCCGCGCGCTGGCGCTGAATGACGTGAAACCATCCGACGTGAGCTGGCGTGTGGCTGCGCCCGAACTGTTCGCGCCGACCGCGCCGCCGCTCGAGCCGCCACAGGGCACCTTCAACGTGCCGGCCAGATTCGTCGAACTGGCGGAGGTTGCCATCCTGCACCGCAGCCCCGAGCGCTTCGCCCTGCTCTATCGCCTGCTGTGGCGGTTGCGGACGCATCACGATCTGCTTGAACTCGCGACCGATGCTGACGTGGCTGAGATCACCGCGATGGCCAAGGCCGTGCGCGGCGACGAGCACAGGATGCATGTCCTTGTCCGCTTCCGCGAAATAGGCCGCGAGCAGAAATCGCACTTCGTCGCCTGGTTCGAGCCGGAGCATTACATCGTCGAACTGGCCGCCCCGTTCTTCGCGCGCCGTTTCGCCGACATGCCCTGGTCGATCCTGACGCCTGATCTCTGCGCGCATTGGGACGGCCACGTCATCTCGTTCACGCCGGGCGTCGGCAGAAGCGAAGCCCCTGGCGCGGACCGGCTGGAGGAAACCTGGCGGCGCTATTACGCCAGCATTTTCAGTCCCGCCCGGCTGAAAGTGCAGACCATGCAAAAGGAGATGTCCCGGAATTACTGGCGGAACCTGCCGGAGGCTTCATCGATTAAACCCCTGGCAAGCGACAAGGCAAGCGAGATGCCCCGCAAACACGCCGATGATCTCGAGACGCTGCGCGAAGAAGCCGCCGATTGCCGCGCCTGTCATCTCTACAAGAATGCCACCCAAACCGTGTTCGGCGAAGGCCGGCAAACCGCGCGGATCATGCTGGTCGGCGAGCAGCCCGGCGACAAGGAAGACCTCGCCGGAAAGCCGTTCGTCGGGCCCGCGGGGCAAATGCTCGACCGCGCGCTGGAAGAAGCCGGCATCGACCGCCGCACGGTCTACGTCACCAATGCGGTGAAGCATTTCAAGTTCGTGCCGCGCGGAAAGATCCGCCTGCACCAGAAGCCGAACACCCCGGAGATCAAGGCCTGCCGGCAGTGGTACGAGCGCGAGCTGGCCGCGATCAAGCCCGACCTGGTGGTGGCAATGGGCGCAACCGCAGCGCAAAGCGTGTTCGGGAAAATTACGCCGATCAACAAGAACCGCGGCCGCGCGATTGATCTCGACGACGGCACCAGGGCGTTGGTGACGGTGCACCCGTCCTATCTGCTGCGATTGCCGGACGCCGATGCCAAGGCACGCGAATATCGGCGCTTCGTCCACGACCTCAAAATCGCCGCCGACGTGCTGCGAAAATCGGCACATGCGGCCTGAATTCCGCCAATCCAATAGCCGCAATTTCTGGTGAAATATAACGGGAAAAATTGACAATCCCGCCTGCAACTATTAATTGATAGGTGACACAATCGCATTCTCAAGGGAATGTGGCAAAGGAATGTGGGACGTCTGCTCACGCTATGATGCTCCCACATGGTCGACGCGCTGCGCGGTTCCCTACCTCCAGCCCCGGCGCCGTGCAGCGCGCGACCCACTTTTCTCTCCGCGCTTGGGTTAGCCCAGCGGCGCGAGTCCTAACCTCTCGCCACGGCCTCCAGTTCTGCAATATCGAACTTGACCATCTTCAGCATGGCCTCGGCAACGCGCTTGGCTTTTGCGGGATCGGGATCGTTCATCAACTCGCCGAGCCGTTTGGGCGCGATCTGCCAGGAGAGGCCCCAGCGGTCCTGCAGCCAGCCGCATTGCTCGATCTTGCCGCCTTCCCTCAGGGCGTCCCACAAGCGGTCGATCTCGGCCTGCGTGTCGCATTCGACCATGATCGAAAAACTGTGGTTGAACGGGTCGAGGGGCCCCGCCTCGATCGCCATGTAGCGCTGGTCGCCCAGGGTAAAGGCCGCGATCTTGACGCTGCCGGGCGGGCCGCTCGGGCTCTCGGCAGACAGCGACGAGACCCGCTGGACTGACGAGCCGCGTATCAGCGAGGTGTAGAAGCCGATCGCGGCCTCCATGTCCTTTTCGAACCAGAGATGCTGTGTGACCTTCATCGACGCTGCCTTTCTCCATCAGCTACTACCCGGCGCACGGCCGCTCCTGTGACAAGGACGGATGGAGGAGGCGGCGTTCCGACAGGGGCGATCAAAAATATTGTGGAATTTCCTTGGACCACCTGTGGCCTGGATAGCGCGCATCCCTGGCCGTACGCGGCCGGGATAGCCCAACTGGGTGCTACCCTGCCGGCCGCGATCTGCCTGTCGGCGAGCCTCCACGTACTGCTCTCGGTTCTGACGCCATCGGCGATGCGGTCGGGGCAGGCCCCGACCGATAGCGGGAGACCGGAACCAAACTGCGGCCTTCTGCTTTCAGCAAAGTACCTGATGGATGATACGGCAGGGCATCGACGTTCACACGTCACGCGAACCCAACAGCTCTGCAGCCGGAGCCCGCCATGACCAAGAAGTCCCCGAAGGGCACCAAGCTGATCCACGACCCGATTCGGGAGGAAATGCTGGACAGTTTCGATGAAGAACTGGAACTTGAGATCGACGACGATCGCCTCGATGCGCTGACCAATGAATTTGCCGACCATACGGCAGAAGAGACGATCGATCGTCGCGTGTACTTCAAGGAATTATTCCGTCTGCAGGGTGAACTGGTAAAATTGCAGACCTGGGTGCAGCACCACCAGCTCAAGGTGGTGGTGATTTTCGAGGGGCGCGATTCCGCCGGCAAGGGCGGCGTCATCAAGCGCATCACCCAGAGGCTCAATCCGCGGGTCTGCCGCGTCGCGGCACTGCCGGCGCCGAATGAGCGTGAGCGCACCCAATGGTACTTCCAGCGTTACGTTTCGCATTTGCCGGCCGGCGGTGAGATCGTGCTGTTCGACCGTAGCTGGTACAACCGCGCCGGCGTCGAGCGCGTGATGGGCTTCTGCACCGAAGATGACGTCGAAGAATTCTTCCGGTCGGTGCCGGAATTCGAGCGTATGCTCGTGCGCTCCGGCATCACCCTCATCAAGTACTGGTTTTCCATCACCGACGAAGAGCAGTATTTGCGCTTCATGATGCGGATCCATGATCCGCTCAAGCAGTGGAAGCTCAGCCCGATGGATGTCGAATCGCGCAGCCGCTGGGAGCAATACACCAAGGCCAAGGAAGCGATGCTGGAGCGTACCCACATTCCGGAAGCTCCCTGGTACCTCGTCGAAGCCGATGACAAGAAGAAGGCACGATTGAACTGCATCGCGCATCTGCTCGAACAAATTCCCTACCAGGAAATCAAGCGTGAGCCGGTGGTGCTGCCGCCGCGGGTTCGCAATCCGGAATATAGCCGCGGACCGATTCCACCCGAAATGTACGTACCTTCGCGCTATTGAGCGCCGCGCCGTATTTTCAGTATGTCTTCTGCCCGTCCGGCTGCATCCCGAACAAAAATAAGGAAGGCCCGCACTGGAGATACGGGCCTTCCTTGATGTGACCTCGCACTTCACGTGCGGTCGAAGTTGAAGTGGCGCGCGCCCTTACGACGCCGCCAGCTTGTTCTCGACCAGCTTGATCCAGTACGAGGTGCCGTACACGATCGCCTCGTCGTTGAAATCATAGGCAGGGTGATGAAGCCCCGCGCTGTCGCCGTTGCCGCAGAAGATGAACGCGCCCGGCCGCGCCTCCAGCATGTAGGAAAAATCTTCCGCGCCCATCAGCGGCGGCATCTCGTGGACGTTCTGGGCACCGGCCACCTCCTTGGCCACTTGCGTGGCGAACTCGGTCTGCTCGGCGTGGTTCTTGGTCACGGGATAACCGCGCTCGTAAGTGAGGTCGATCTTGGCCCCGGTCATCCTGGCTACGCCCTCACACACCTCGCGCACCCGCTTCTCGACCGTTTCGCGCACTTCCGGCGTCAGCGTCCGCACGGTGCCTCGGAGTTCCGCGGTGTGCGGGATCACATTGCGGGCGTTGCCGGCGTGGAACTCGCAGATCGAGATTACCGCCGACTCCAGCGGATCAATGGTCCGCGAGACGATCGACTGCAGGGCGGTAATGAGCTGTGAGCCGACGAAGACGGAATCGATGCATTTGTTGGGGCGCGCGGCGTGCCCGCCGAGCCCCTCGATCTTGATGTCGATCGAGTCGGTTGCCGCCATCACCGGGCCGGAGCGGATGGCGAAGGAGCCGACCGGAATGCCCGGACCGTTATGCATGCCGTAGACCTGCTCGATCCCGAACCGGTCCATCAGCCCGTCCTGGATCATGGCGGCCGCGCCCGCGCCGCCCTCCTCGGCCGGCTGGAAAATCACGACCGCATCGCCGGCGAAATTGCGGGTTTCGGCGAGGTACCGCGCTGCACCCAAAAGCATCGCGGTGTGACCGTCATGGCCGCAGGCGTGCATCAGGCCCGGCGTCTTGGACGCATGAGGAAGGTTGGTCGCCTCTTCGATCGGCAGCGCGTCCATGTCGGCGCGAAGCCCGATCACCTTGATCTCGCCGTTGCCGGGCTGCTTGCCCTTGATGACGCCGACAACGCCGGTACGGCCAAGGCCGGTGGCGACCTCGTCGCAGCCGAATTCGCGCAGCCGATCGGCCACGAATGCTGCAGTGCGGTGCACGTCGTACAGCAACTCGGGATTTTGATGGATAACGCGGCGCCAGGCCTGGATATCGGGTTGCAGATCGGCGACGCGGTTGACGATGGGCATGGGAATTCTCGAACCTCAGGTTGGAACGTTAGACCTCTGTAGCATGCAAGCGGCGGTCCACCCAACAGAGCCTGGAGACGCCGCCCATTCCCGGACGTCATGGCCGGGACTTGTACGAGCCATCCACGTCTGACTATTAGGCATAAGGGGCGCGTGATGGGCGGAAACTGAGCATGCCGAAAAGGCTTGAAGGCGATTTCGATTATATCGTGGTGGGCGCGGGCACCGCCGGCTGCATCATGGCCAACCGGCTGTCGGCCGATCCCAAAAACCGCGTACTGATCCTGGAGGCCGGCGGCAACGACAACTGGATCTGGTTTCACATCCCCGTCGGCTACCTCTTTGCGATCGGCAATCCCCGCTCGGACTGGATGTTCAAAACCGAGCCGGAGCCCGGCCTGAACGGCCGCTCCCTTGCCTATCCGCGCGGCAAGGTGATCGGCGGCTGCTCCGCCATCAACGCGATGATCTCGATGCGGGGCCAATCAGCCGATTACGATCACTGGCGCCAGCTCGGCCTCACCGGCTGGGGCTATGACGACGTAAAGCCGCTGTTCAAGCGGCTGGAGGATCATTTCCTCGGTGAAAGCGAACATCATGGCATTGGCGGCGGCTGGCGCATCGAGGCGCCGCGGCTGTCGTGGGAGGTTCTCGACGCGGTCGGCGACGCCGCCCAGGAAATGGGCATCAAGCGCATTGCAGATTTCAACACCGGCGACAATGAAGGCGTCAGCTATTTCCACGTCAACCAGAAGCGCGGCCGCCGCTGGTCGTCCGCGCGCGGTTTTCTCAAGCCGGTGCTGAACCGCGCCAACCTGCGGCTGGAAAAGCACGTGCTGGTCGACCGGCTGATTGTCGAAAACGGCCGCGCCGTCGGCGTGCGCTTTATCCAGGGCAATGAGGTGATCGAGGCCCGCACCAAAGGCGAGGTCGTGTTGTGCGCGGGATCGATCGGCTCGACGCAGGTGCTGCACCGCTCCGGCATCGGTCCAGCCGACTGGCTGTCACCGCTCGGCATAGATGTGGTGCTCGACAGACCGGGTGTGGGGCGCAATCTGCAGGACCATCTGCAGCAGCGCGCGATCTACAAGGTCGAGGGCGTCCGCACGCTGAACGAGACCTACTGGTCGCTGGTCCGGCGCGGGATGATGGGGCTCGACTATGCCTTCCGCCGCCGCGGGCCGCTGACGATGGCGCCCTCGCAGCTCGGCATCTTCACGCGCTCGGATCCACGCCGCGCGCGCGCCAATATCCAGTTCCACGTGCAGCCGCTGTCGCTCGACAAGTTCGGCGATCCCCTGCACCGCTTCCCCGCCATCACCGTGAGCGCCTGCAATCTGCAGCCGACCTCGCGCGGCACCGTGCGCATCCGCTCGGCAAAGCCCGACGAAGCGCCGTCGATCGCGCCGAACTATCTCTCAACCGACGACGACCGCCAGGTCGCGGCCGACGCCATCAGGACCACGCGGCGGTTGATGAAGCAGAAACGGCTGGCGCGGTATCGGCCGCAGGAGTACCTGCCCGGCCCGACTGTCGGCGACGATGATGCGTCGCTGGCAAAGGCCGCCGGCGATATCGGCACCACGATTTTCCATCCCGTCGGCACCGCGAAGATGGGGACCGCCAACGATCCGATGGCAGTGGTCGACGAGCGGCTGCGCTTTTACGGCATCGGCGGCTTGCGCGTCGTCGACGCGTCGGTGATGCCGACGATCACGTCGGGCAACACCAATACGCCGACGGCAATGATTGCGGAGAAAGGTGCGGAGATGATTTTGGAGGATGGGCGCAAATAGCTGCGTAACGAAGCAGCGCAGATGATCCAACGGGGCCTCCAGGCTGCTCACGCTACTGCGCCCGTCGATGATTCCTCGGCGCGACCGGCCTCTGCCGCAACCGCGGCGTGGGCACGGCCTCGTTGTAGTAAGCGTTGGAATTGTAATAGGCATTGGATTGATCGAACGACCGGTATGCCGGCCGGCCGCCGAGCACATCGGCATTGGGATGATAGAATGAATAAGCACCAGGCTCCTGGATCGCGGCTTGCGCGAACACGGGCGTTGCGATCGCGGTCATCAGAAACGCCGCGGCGAGTGTTGGGATAGACTTGGTCATTGGTGATATCCTCTTTTATCGTGAAATCACTCCATCCAATTGGGTATCGCACCGCAAAAGCGGATAGCTGGGCGACGGCTCTCACCGCGATTTGAAAAGCCGTGCTTGAAAGCGCGCGATGGCGTGAACGCGCGCAATCATCATCATCGAGGAAGTCGACACCGACAATTGGGGTTGGGGCGGCCTGCCCGCTCTGGAATATCGGCGGAGACGTGCCGCGGCGGCAGGATGAGATGAAGGCCCGCCGACTTCCGGTTGCAAGATCCGCAAAACTGACACAGATTTCGGGCATTGCCGGAGAATAACGGCGAACGCGAGAATCGGAGGGCACGTCCATGATCAAGGTAAGCGTAATGTATCCCAATACGCCCGGCGGGCGCTTCGATCACGACTACTACCGCGACAAGCATATGCCGCTCGTGAAAGCGCGCATGGGTGACGCCTGCAAGTCCTACACGGTCGACAAGGGCCTGGCCGGCGGCGCGCCCGGCGCTCCCGCCACTTATGTCGGCATGTGCCACATCTTCTGCGACTCGATCGAGGCGTTCCAGACCGGCTTCGGGCCGCATGCCAAAGAGATCATGGCAGACATCCCGAACTATACCGACCAGGCTCCGGTGATCCAGATCAGCGAAGTCGTCGTCGGCTGATGGCGCAGCCGCGGCTCGCAATGATGTAGCAATGAAGTAGGGTGGGCAAAGGCGTGAAGCGCCGTGCCCACCATCTATCATCGAGCATGTTTTGTGATGGTGGGCACGCTGTCGCTTTGCCCACCCTACGAGACCGCCGACTGATTTGCCTTGCGCGCAAGCACAATCTCGATGCACCGCTGCGGCAAATCGGATGTTGTCTTGCCACGATGGTCGACGACTTTCCTTCAACAACTAACGCACGTGGTTAGGGGTCCCTGCGCCGAGTGCGCGATTGCGCACGGAGGCAGGGACGACGGACGGGACTACCGTTCGCCTTACCCCCGCAGCGCCTGCAGTCCCTTGAAGGTCAACCGCTTCGGGTCGCGGACGCCCGCCAGATAGAACTTGCGGATGAAGGCGGCTGCGGCCTCACGGTCGCAATCGGTCAGCGCCACGATGGCGTCGACGGCAATTCGTTGGGCGTCCATGGGCTTCCTCGTGCTGTCAGGGGCCGCAAGCCACACAGCGTGCGACACGCCGGTTAATCCGGCGTTAACCGTGAGGACATGTTGGACGATTCGAAGCCATCTACGTATACGCGAAACGACGCATCGGATGGCCGGACGCACCCTCGCAAGGTGCTTCGCTCACGAATACTGCATCACGCCATCATCGACCTTGCCATAGCGGAGCGTGACGATGTCGAGCGCGTAGTTCTGGTACAGCCGCCACGGCCGCTTCGAGCCCTGCTTGGGCAATTTGGCGATCGAGCGCTGCACATAGCCGGAGGAGAAATCCAGCGACGGCAGTTCGGTGACCGACGGATCGACATTATGCGGCATGCACTGCTTGTAGCCCTTGCGGTCCATATAGTTGATGAGCCGGCAGACATATTCGCAGGTCAGATCGCATTTTAACGTCCACGACGCGTTGGTGTAGCCGAACGCCGCGGCCAGATTCGGAATGTCCGAATACATCATGCCCTTGTAGTTCAGCGTTCGCGCGAAATCGACCGTGCGGCCGTCGACGCTGACTTCGAGCCCGCCGAGCACCTGCAGAACCAGCCCGGTCGCGGTGACAATGATATTGGCCTCAAGCTCGCTGCCGTCCTTCAGCTTGATGCCGCTCCTGGTAAAAGTGTCGATCTCGTTGGTGACGACGGAGGCGCGCTTGTCGCGGATCGACTTGAACAGATCACCGTCCGGCACCAGGCAGAGCCGCTGCTCCCACGGATTGTAGCGCGGCGTAAAGTGCTTTCCGACATCGTATTCCGGCCCCAGCGCCATCTTGACGCCGCCGAGGATCAACTGCTTGGCGCGCTCGGGCTTGCGGCGGCAGAGCTGAAAGAAATACATGCCGAACAGCACGTTGCGCCAGCGGATCAGGTGATAGGCGAGCTTGGCGGAGAGCTTCTGGCGCAGCTTGTTGGCGAGCGCATCTTCGGCCGGCCGCGCCACCACGTAGGTCGGCGAACGCTGCAGCATCGTGACGTGCGCAGCGGTCTTGGCCATCTCCGGCACCAGCGTCACGGCGGTCGCGCCCGAGCCGATCACCACCACGCGTTTTCCCGCATAGTCGAGGTCGTCGGGCCACTTTTGCGGATGTACGATCTGGCCGGCGAAGTCCGCCGTGCCCGAAAACTCCGGCGTGTAGCCTTCCTCGTATTTGTAATAGCCCGAGCACATGAACAAGAAATTGCAGGTGAAGCGCACGGTCTCCGCCGCGCCCTCGCCGACGTTGCGTTCGGCCTCCACCGTCCAGCGCGACTCTGGCGACGACCACGAGGCGCGTTTGACGCGGTGCTGGAAGCGGACGTGCTTGTCGATGCCGTTGTCGGCAGCGGTCTCGCGAACGTAGTTCAGGATCCGCGGCCCGTCCGCGATCGCCTTCGGCTCGGTCCACGGCCGGAACGAATAGCCGAGCGTGTACATGTCCGAGTCGGAGCGGATGCCGGGATAGCGGAAGAGATCCCAGGTGCCGCCGATGCAGTCGCGCCCCTCCAGGATCACGTAGCTCTTGCCCGGGCACTTCTCCTGCAAGTGATACCCCGCGCCGATGCCGGAAAGGCCGGCACCGACAATCAGGACGTCGAAATGTTCGTTGTGCGTTTCCATGACCCGATTAACTCCCGAACCATGGAAAAATCAACCGACAAACCAGCGTCTCCGACTTCCACGATTCGTCGTGTATCGAGATCAGGCGACAGTCCGCAAGTGTGGCACGATCGGTTGGCTGCTGGGCTGCGCGTTCATATTATCCGCCAGCCGTGCACGGAATGTTGGATATCGCAATGCTTCGAGCGGGGAAAGCTTCGCCAGATCGTAAAGCGGTTCGCGCAGCCAAGCTTCCCTTTCCTGCTGCTCTTTCGGCACGTAGTCCGGCAGCTTCCTCAGCGTCAAGCTGTCCCACAATTCCTGCCGCCTATAGAGCAACACCGAGACGGCAAAGACGCCAGCCATCGCTGCCCACATCAAGCTCGCCAACAGCGCGTTCGGCCATTGCCGATGAACCGCATTGACGAGGGTCACGTAGTTCTGCAGAGCAGCGAATGTCGGCTTCAGATTCTTGATCTGCCCCTGCAGGTTATACAGGTTTGGCAGCACATCGCCCTTGAACGGTATGGTCTTCAAATATTCGCCGAGTTCGCAGCCAGGCTTGAAGAGGCGTCGACCGCCTCCCAGGTCGCCCATGCTGTCGCACTCCGCCACGATCGCAGCCAGCGTTTCTGGCTGGTAGGTGCGGTTGACGATATTCGACTTCACCTCGTGCAACTTAGCGTCCAGATTATGAATGGCCGTCTGCGAGGCGGACTTGTGGAACCAGTTATCGTCCTCCCTGTTTGCTGCACTCGAGGCGCTGATATTGTTGAGGCTGGTGATGGCAGATTCGACGTATTGCAGCGGCGTGCTGTTCACGATGGTGTAATCCGACGGCCAGTACAGCACGAATGCAAAAACGAAAGCGATGGCCGAATAGATCCCGCCAGCATAGAGCACTGTCCTGAACAGTTCGGATGGATTTGTCCGGTACCCCACCCTCGCGGCGACCGCCTCCCTCGTCGGCGTCGAAGTCGCAGCCCAGCGCATCAACAGTTGAAACAGCAGGGTCGACGGAAGCGCCATGCCGAACGCCATCAGAAGCATCGCATAGAACCGCCCGCTTCCGCCCTGGTGAATAGCGAATGCCACAAGCGACGAAACAATTGTAACGACGATCGTGGTAACAATCGTGCAGCGGATGATGACATCCGAACTGTATTTCCAGTCGCCGCTCGCGAGCTGCTTCTCGCGCCAGCGGGTAACGAAAAACGCCGTGAGCAGAAATACGAGGAAGGCCAGCGTGAGGTGCCATTTCTGCTCGATCGACTCATCATGAAACTGCATCGACCGGATTTTCAGCGCAATGAGGAAGACCGACGCCGTTGCTCCGAGATAGAACATCAGCTGAAACATGAATGTTGCGGACGACCGTGGCGCGGGTGTGCTGACATTGAGTTTGAGCGATCTCAGCTTGGCATTGACGGCCGTTTCGTTTTCGCACGCACGCCACAGGATCGATGCGAGGAATACCGCGAGCGCATTCTTGAACGCGTCGATCTTCCGGGCCGTACCTTCATCGGGGTCGCCACGATCCAATTCCTTGGCCAGCGCGTCACGCTGGTCGCGCACGAAGCCAAACGCGCGCTCGTTCTCCGGTTGCCTCATCACCGGTTTGAACTGATCATCGCGATCACGCAGCAATTCCAGCCGCGAATAGAGAAACTTGGCGCGAATCCAGTTCTGCCTGGAGCCCTCCTGATTGTCTTGCACCAGGCTCAGCGTTGCCGGGGAGAACTCCCCAGCAGCCCGCAGCTCTTCATCCGCAAGAGGAAAGCTCCCGTCGAGCGCGACCGAGAGGTTGGTCACGGCATAGGGAATATAGGCCGCTTCATGGGCAATCGACCGCAACCACCCTTCCATCCGGCCGAGATATTTGTTGTCGTCCCGGCTTCCGATCAAGGTGATGATGGAGGTCGCCGCAAGCGGCCAGACCGAATTATCGATCTTGCTGTCCGAACTGCCGGGAAGGAAGGACAGGATCGGCGCAATCGCGGTCGGGCCGATCGCCAAAAGAATGAAATAGAAGCCCAGCATCAGAGCAATATAGATTCCCAAACCCTTCATGTATCTCGAATGAGAGGTCAATGACTCCGGAGCAAGCTCGATGAATTCGCCGATTGTCGTCTTGGCGTAAGTGGGCACCTTGTAGTGATCAGTCGAGAAAACAACCACCACGAGGACGCCAAACAGGAACGACGCAATCTGCGGTCCAGTGATCTGCTGAACGAGAGGGACATACTGCGTCCACTCGCACAAGGTGGAAAGAAAAGCGGGGCATTGCGTCATCGTAGCCCTCCATCGAAAATAACTTTCGGCTAAGCGTGCTGCTCTGCGAAAAATCTCGGACTGGAAATAAACTGGTCCTCAGGCCTCTGCCGCGCCCAATGAACAAATTTGCGGAAGGCCTCGGCCGCCGGTTGCACGGACAACCTGCAGAATTCGGTCTCGGCCGACTCCAGCGAGCCGTTTTCCTGCATCTTGTTCGAGGGAGCACCGCCGCCGCAAACCGCAAAGTATCGACAGCGCGCCCGGCAGAGATCAACGCCCTTGCGGATTTCCGCCTGAGTGCGGGCTACAAGAGCGCTGGCAAAAATCCGGTCGAAATCATCAGTCAGAATGTTTCCGAAATTGAAATTGCGATGTGCCTGCGAACGCACTTCCATGAATTCCGGCGAGAACGTCGTCACATCGCCGTTTGCCGCAACGACCAGCACCTGCCAGGCATCGATCTGCTCGTTATGCAGCTCGCCGCCGGCAAGGATGCTGGCCATCCGTTCGACCTCCTTGATGTGAAGCGGATACCGCTCGGTATAGGCGCGCTTGAGCAAGCCAAGCAGGAATTCAGCGCTCCCCTGCCTCTGATCCTTTCCGTTGAACGAACTAGAGGCATGACAGCCTTCTGCCTCGTCGATCGAGAAGGACACGTGGGTAATTCCGTTATCGCGATAGAACTCGAAATATTCGTCGACCGCCTGCAACGAAAGCGGATGGAGAACGGTGACCACTTTGGGACTGATGCGCGCGGCCTGCAGCTCACGCAGCGTTTGCATGACGAGCGACCAGGTCCCTTTGCCGCTCTTGGTCTTCCTGCGCGAATCGTGAAACGCCTGCGGCCCATCTATCGACAGCCCGATCCGGGTCTCGGTTTCCTTCAGGAACGGGATCCAGTCCCGTCCCAGCGCAATTCCGTTGGACTGGACCGTGAAGCTCGCATCCGTGGGCGCGGTCCGGCGCAGTTCGGAGTATGCCCGACGGTACCAAGAGACGGGAACGACCGTCGGCTCACCAGCATGCCAGATGATGGCAGGCGCGGCGTCTGGAGAAATGCGCGGAAGGACCTTGTCGCGGATGGCGCTCAGCACTCCGGCGCTCATGACCGATCGATTGTCCCGGCCGCGCAGATAGCAGTAATCGCAACTGATGTTACAGAAGGGCGTCGGTTGCAGCACAATGAGGACGGGTCGCCACATCGCTCAACACCTTCGCCAAACCCCACTGAAGCAGTTGAAGAAATTGGCCCACTGCGACAATTGGATCCGGCTCGGCTCCGCGCTGCTCTCTGTTCCGCCGGACGCATCCGGATAGCTGCGCAACGTATCTGCGAGACTGCCAGAACGGAAAAATTCTGCCGGATTTGTGTCGATCGGCGCATCCGCGTGCACCGAACTGGACGCAGTCGCGAGAACGAAGGCCAAAGGCCAAACTTCCTTAAGGCTCGACATCTTAGTCCTCCAGCCAGGACTTACGTACACAACCTTAGAGTTTACGACTATGAAATGCATCTACTCCCAAAACTTCGGCTGCCATGTAATCCAGTTCACATATCTGAAATAAAACGGCCCCGGAATTCCGGGGCCGAGGGCTTCAGGAAATCTGATCGACAGCAATCAGTACCGGTAATGATCCGACTTGAACGGGCCTTCCGGCTTGACGCCGATATAGTCGGCCTGATCCTTGCGCAGCTCGGTCAGCTTGACGCCGATCTTGGCGAGATGCAGCCGCGCCACTTTCTCGTCGAGCGTCTTCGGCAGCACGTAAACCTTCTTGGCGTACTTGCCGTCCTTGTTGTTGGCGAACAGTTCGATCTGCGCCAGCGTCTGATTGGTGAAGGACGCCGACATTACAAACGACGGATGGCCCATGGCGTTGCCGAGGTTTACGAGGCGCCCTTCCGACAGCAGGATAATGCGGTGCTTGTCGGGGAATTCGATCTCATCGACCTGCGGCTTGATGTTGGTCCACTTCAGGTTACGAAGCCCTGCGATCTGGATCTCGTTGTCGAAGTGACCGATGTTGCAGACGATGGCGCGATCCTTCATCGCGCGCATGTGGTCGATGGTGATGATGTCCTTGTTGCCGGTTGCGGTGACGAAGATGTCGGCGCGCGGCGCGGCGTCTTCCATGGTTACGACTTCATAGCCTTCCATCGCCGCCTGCAGCGCGCAGATCGGATCGACTTCGGAGACCATGACGCGGCAGCCGGCCTGGCGCAGCGAAGCGGCCGAGCCCTTGCCGACGTCACCGAAGCCCGCGACCATCGCGGTCTTGCCGGACATCATCACGTCGGTGCCGCGGCGGATGCCGTCGACCAGCGACTCGCGGCAACCATAGAGATTGTCGAATTTCGATTTCGTCACGCTGTCGTTGACGTTGATGGCGGGGAACAACAGCGTACCCTTGTTCGCCATGTCATAGAGGCGGTGCACGCCCGTGGTGGTCTCCTCCGAGACGCCCTTGATGTTCTTGGCGATCTCGGCGAAGTAGCCCTTCGGCTTCTCCTTCAGGAGGCGCTTGACGAGCGCATAGAAGATTTCCTCTTCCTCCGAAGTCGGCTTGTCGAGGAAGGCGGTATCGCCCTGCTCGGCGCGGTAGCCGGCATGCACCAGCATGGTGGCATCGCCGCCGTCATCGAGGATCATGTTGGGCGTGCCGCCGCCGTGCCAGTCGAACAGCTTTGCGGTGTAGTCCCAGTATTCGGCGAGCGTCTCGCCCTTCACCGCAAACACCGGAATGCCGGCGGCGGCGATCGCGGCGGCCGCATGGTCCTGCGTCGAATAGATGTTGCAGGACACCCAGCGGATGTCGGCGCCGAGTGCGGCCAGCGTTTCGATCAAGACCGCGGTCTGGATCGTCATGTGCAGGGAGCCGGCGATGCGGGCGCCCTTCAGCGGCTGCTTCGGACCGTATTCCTCGCGCGTCGCCATCAGGCCCGGCATCTCGGTCTCGGCCAGCGAGATTTCCTTGCGGCCGAATTCGGCGAGCGAAATGTCCTTGACGATGTAGTCGGTGAAGGCGGGCTTCTTGGCGGCGGCGGTGGTCATGGGGAGTTTCCCTCTGTTGAGCTCGTCATTCCGGGGCGCGCGTGAGCCACGAACCCGGAATCTCGAAATCATGGAAAAAGATTCCGGGTTCACCGCTATCGCGGTGCCCCGGAATGATGCTGTTAAAACTAAACCGCGCGCTTGAGCGGTTCGACCAGATCGGTCTTCTCCCAGGAGAAGCCGCCTTCATTGTCAGGCGTGCGACCGAAATGGCCGTAGGCTGCGGTACGCGCGTAGATCGGGCGGTTGAGATCGAGATGGGTGCGGATGCCGCGCGGCGTCAAATCCATCGCCTTCGCGGCTGCCTTCTCGAGCTGGTCCTCCGGCACCTTTCCAGTGCCGTGGGTATCGATATAGATCGACAGCGGACGCGCCACACCGATCGCGTAAGCGAGCTGCAGGGTGCAGCGATCGGCGAGACCGGCGGCGACGATGTTCTTGGCGACATAGCGCGCGGCATAGGCGGCCGAACGGTCGACCTTGGTCGGATCCTTGCCGGAGAAGGCGCCGCCGCCGTGCGGGGCCGCGCCGCCATACGTATCGACGATGATCTTTCGGCCGGTGAGCCCGGAATCGCCATCGGGACCGCCGATGTAGAATTTTCCGGTCGGGTTGATGTGCCAGATGGTCTTGCCGTTGATCCATTCCTTCGGCAGCGCCTCACGGACATAGGGTTCGACGATGTCACGAATCTGATTGGAGGTGAGGTCCTCGATCAGATGCTGGTGCGAGACCACGATCTCGCGCACGCCGACCGGCTTGCCGTTCTCGTACTGCACGGTGACCTGGCTCTTGGAGTCCGGACCGAGCACCTTCTCGCGGCCGGAGTGGCGCGCTTCGGAAATCAACCGCAGGATCTTGTGGGCGTAGAAGATCGGCGCCGGCATCAGGTCGGGCGTCTCGTTGGTGGCGTAGCCGAACATGATGCCCTGGTCGCCCGCGCCCTCTTCCTGGTTGCTGGGCTGCTTGGCATCGACGCCCTGCGCGATATCGGCCGACTGCGGATGCAGCAGAATCTCGATGTCGGCTTTCTCCCAGTGGAAGCCTTCCTGCTCGTAGCCGATATCCTTGATCGCCTCGCGAACAACGCTCTCGATCTGGTCATTGGTCACCGAGCTCGGACCGCGCGTTTCGCCAGCGATGACGACCTTGTTGGTGGTGGCAAGCGTTTCGCAGGCCGCACGGATCTGCCATGGGTCGATGCCCGCCTTCGGGCCTTCCCGGTAGAACAGGTCGACGATCTCGTCCGAGATTCGATCGCAAACCTTATCCGGGTGACCCTCGGAAACCGACTCGCTGGTGAAGAGATAGGAGGCGCGCATCAACAAACCCCTTGTTCCCGCCGGACCCCGGCGGCTGTCTGTGTTGTGTATCCTGGAATGTCAGTCGCGACGCCGCGAAATGACGTAGGATTCGTCGTAAAACCAAAGCCCGTTATGCTTGCGCAGAACCTCTCTGGTGGCATCGAGGGTCCGGCTGTTTTCAGTCATTTCCGTCAACCGGTCGTCTTCGATCTGGGCGACATACACCGCCGCATTCCACGCTGCAAAGGCCGTCGAGGTTCCGATCGAGCCGGTGACCTCGTTGGGCAGCGCTTCCATATCATAACGGAAGATGGAACGGTTATCGGCGTAGGCATTAAAGTTAAGGTCCCGCCCAGCCGACCCCAGCTCGTATTTCACCGCGCGCAATAGCTCATGACGGCTCACGGCGAAAGGATTTTCTCCCGGCCAGACCGACTGGATGATTTCCAGGCCCGGATCCTGCCCGTGGGAGTGAATTCCAATCAAACGGCCCCCTGCCCGGAGCGACCGGGCCAGCGGTGCAATGATCCGCTTGGCGCGGAAATTCACAGAGGATTTTGCCCGATAGGGCTGGGAAGCGATCACAAGGTCGAAATTGGCCTCGGTCCGGCCGGCCCGTGGGATGATCGAATCAAGCAGGAACCTGTGGTCTTCCCGGTACAGCACCAGCGCCACCGGGCGTTCATAGATCGGCATGCCCGATTTGGGGCTGATATTGGCGCGCCAGTTTTGTTCCAGAAACGGCCCAAGTTCTGCGATCTGGGCCTCGAATTCCCCCGACGAGGCCCCCCGCAGGGCCACCTCGTGCCAGATCATGCCCGCCGCTGCCGCAGGCGAGGCCGGCGTCAGCCAGGGCGCCTCCGCGTAATGCATGTTGGTCAGGACGATGACAGTCGCCGGATGCTCGAACAGCCGATCCGGCACCTTGTCGAGCGTCAGCCGGACGTCCTCCAGGCTCAACTCCTTGCCGGCGATATAGAAGGGCATATGGGGAAAACGGCCGTGCATCGAGCGCATCACCCGCGCCAGCACCGTGCCGTCTCCGACGCCCGCGTCGAATACCCTGAGCGCCGGCGGCCGCGGATGCAGGCTGGACAGTTCCAGCGCCACCCGCTCGGCAATCACCCGCTTTTCGCTGCAAGTATGGACGAACAGCAGGTATTTCTGCCGATTCTCGAAGAAGCGGAAATTGCCCCGTGGATCGCGCTTCTCCGGCGGCACTTCAAGGCCGCGCGGCGGCGGCAGCGCGCCGGTGGACGCTGCGATATAGGCCTGGATGCGGTCCAGCGTATCGATGGTGATGCGCTTGCCCTCGCGCAGCCGCTGCACCAGCTTGCCGTCGTTGACCGACCGACGCCCGAACGTCGTCTCCGCCATGTCGGCCTGGCGGCAGAATTCAGTGATCTGCCTGAGGATCTGGTCGTTTTTCATCGGGCCAGTGGGCTGAAACAGCTTTGGGAAGCGCCGGTGGGCAGTGCTGGGTGATGTGCGCGTCCTACCACCATCTGCCCAACGGGTCTATGCCCGAAAAACAGAACAGCGTCATTGGAACCCGCCGCACTTGCCAATATACAAAATGATAAAATGACACTTTGGGGTGCGAATGCTTAGACGATATTGCGCCGTCGCCTTGCTGCTGTTTGCAGCGCAGGGCGGGGCTATTGCGGGCTATCTGGACGAAAATCCCGACGAGGTCTTTTCCACGGTCTATGAGCGACTCGGCGCGCTGCCGGCAAAGGCCGCGCGCGATCCCTACGTCTGGCTTCGGCTTGAAGAACTCAAGCGAGCCATGCGACCAGAAAAGCATCGGCGATCTTGCGCTCGCATTGGATAAAAGCGGTTATCGGCGCGAGGCGGCCAACGGGCTCTACAAATTCGTCATGAATTGCGGCGCGCCGGCTACGGCCCTGCACCGCTCGATCGACATCTATCTGCGGCTGACTGACTATCCGAAGGCGGTCGAAGTGGCCGATGAATTCATCCGCCGTGCGCCGTCTAATCGCGACGCACACTATCTGCGCGGCGCCGCTCTCGAAGGCGCCGGGGACTACCAGCGCGCGCTGGTCGACTTCGCCAACGCCATTGAACTGTTCGGCTCGGACAAGAAAGGCATCTCCAGCCGCGTGTTCATGCGCATGGCGAGCGCTTACGCGGCGCTCAATCGATTCTGCGAGGCGGCTGCGCCAATCAATATGTGGGTCGCGCTCGATCCCGCCGCGCGCGACAACAGCCAGACCCAGAAGATCATCGCCGACTACGAGGCGAAGGGAAATTGCGCCTCCGCAAAGGAGTTTCACAAGGAGAGCTATCCCTTGCGCGGGCAAAAGAACGTCGTCACGGTCAAGGCTGAAATCAACGGCGTGCGCGGCCTGTTCATTCTGGACACCGGGGCAAGCTATGTCAGCATGCGAACGGGCTTCGCCGAGCGTGCCAAGATACCGCTGGCCGGCGCCGGCGAGATCACCCTCATGACGGCCAACGGGACGACCAAGGGCAAGCTTTCAAAGGCCGACCGGGTGAGGCTCGGTAAACTGGAAGCGACGAATGTCCCGGTTGCCGTCCAAAACGTCGACGGAAAGAGTTATGGCACCGGGGTCGACGGACTGCTTGGCATGAGCTTCCTGTCACGTTTCGAGGTTCAGATGGCCGGCGGATCGATCGAAATCCGCACGCGCCGTCCGAAGAAATAGGACCGGGATTGTCGGAGGCAGCAACGCGACCAAGGGCAAGCAGGTGCCGCGGTCGAATTCGTCGCTGCTGGGGAAGTCTATCTGGCGGAGAAGTGACGGCGTGATTTCACGCCGTCATTCCGGGATGGTGCGCAAGCACCAGACCTCAGGTGCGCAATTGCGCACCGGGGAATCTCGAGATCCTCAGATGCGCAATTGCGCATCATAGTTCGATGCTGCGCATCGCCTCGGGATGACGCTGCGCGTCACTTCCCCCAAACCTCGTTGGCCACTTCGACCGCGAGGCTCAACTTCGCCCACTGCTCCTCCTCGGAGAGAATGTTGCCTTCCTCGGTCGAGGCAAAGCCGCATTGCGGGGACACCGCGAGTTGGTCGAGCGGGGCGAATTTGGCGGCCTCATCGAGGCGGCGCTTGATGTCGTCCTTCTTCTCGAGCTCGCCGAACTTCGAGGTGATAACGCCGACCACCACGACCTTGTTGCCCTTCGGCAAATAGCGCAGCGGCTCGAAGCCGCCGGCGCGGTCGGAATCATATTCGAGGAAATAGCCGTCGTAATTGGTGCCGGCCAGCATGGTCTCGGCCACCGGCTCGTAGCCGCCGGACGAAATCCAGGTCGAGCGGAAATTGCCGCGGCAGACATGGGTGGTGATCACCATGTCGGCCGGCCGCTCGGCCAAAGCGTAGTTGATGACGCGCGCGTAGATTTCCTGCAGGCCGTCGGGATTGTCGCCGCGATCGCGCGCCTTCTGCAGTTCGTCCTGCGAGCAGAGATAGGCCCATACGGTGTCGTCGAATTGCAGGTACCGGCAGCCGGCGTCGTAGAACGCCTTCACCGCCTTGCGATAGGTCTTGCCGAGGTCGAGGAAGAATTCCTCCAGATCAGGATAGACCTCCTTCGAGATCGACTTGCGGCCGCCGCGGAAATGCAGCACGGCCGGCGACGGTATCGTCATCTTCGGCGTGACGTGGGCCGTGTCGGCATGCTTCTTCAGGAAGCGGAAGTGATCCAGCATCGGATGGTTGTCCGGGAAATCGAGCTTGCCGATCACGCGGACGGCGTCATGACGGGTCTCGACGCCCGCGAACTGAATGCCGGTTTCGGGGTGGAACAGCTCGCATCCCGTGAGATGGCTAAGAAAATCGAAATGCCACCAGGAGCGGCGGAACTCGCCATCGGTCGCGAGCTTCAGGCCGATCGAGGCCTGCTTATGCACGACCTTTTCGATCTCGAGATCTTCGGCCTTGCGCAGGTCCTCCGCCGTGATCTCACCCTTCTCCAGCTTGGCGCGCGCTTCCTTGATGCGCGGCGGCCGCAACAGACTGCCGACCTCGTCGGCGCGGAACGGGGGCTTTGTTCTCTGCATGGTCTCAACTCCCATAAAATCTAGTGGGCGGCAATCTAGTGGGCGGCCGCGCCGGCGACGCCGAGATAGCGTTCGAGCACGGCGGGATCGGCCTTCAACGCGCTGCTGGCCGCATCATGCACGATTGCGCCGCGTTCCAATATCACAACCCGATCGGCCAGCCCCAGAATCTTTTGCGCATTCTGCTCGACGATGACAGAGCAGATGCCGCCAGCCCGGGTGATGGTGCCGAGCGCCCGCAACAATTCCTCGACGATGATCGGCGCCAGCCCCTCGGTCGGCTCGTCCAGCAGCAGCACCTTAGGATTGAGGGTCAGCGCGCGGCCGATCGCCAGCATCTGCTGCTCGCCGCCGGAAAGCTGGTTGCCGAAATTGTTGCGGCGCTCCTTCAGCCGCGGAAACATCTCGTAGACCTTTTCCACGGTCCATGGGCCGGGCTGGGCCACCGCAGTCATGTTCTCCTCGACCGTCAGGGAGCGAAAGATGTTGCGTTCCTGCGGCACCCAGCCGATCCCGGCCCGCGCCCGCTGGTCCGGGCGCATCGCGGTAATGTCGAGCCCGCCGAGCGCAATCGTGCCGCCGAAATGGCGGGTGATGCCGACGATCGAATTGATCAGCGTGGTCTTGCCGGTGCCATTGCGCCCCAGCAGCGCCAGCACCTGGCCCTCGCCCAGCGACAGCGACATCGAGGGCAACACCACGGCTTCGCCATAGCCGGCGCGCAAGGCATCGATGGCGAGAAGCTCAGGCATGGGCTGCCTCGCCGAGATAGACCGCCTTCACTTGCGGATCGCGCGCCACTTCGTCCGGCGGACCTTCCACCAGCATGGCGCCGTTGACCAGCACCGAGATACGGTCAGCGAACGAGAACACCAGATCCATGTCGTGCTCGATCAGCAGCACGGTGACGTCGCGCGGCAGTGCGGCGACGGCAGCCAGGATGTCATGGCGTTCGCTCTCGGGGACGCCGGCGGCGGGCTCGTCGAGCAGCAGCACACGCGGTTTGGTCGCGATCGCGACCGCAATCTCGAGCAGGCGTTGCTTGCCGTAGGGCAGCGTCGCCGTGCGCTCGTTCATCACGTCGAACAAATGAAACCGTCCGAGCGTCTCCGCGACCTCCTGATTGACGTCGTCGCGCGTGCCCATCCGCCGCCACCAGTCGCCGCCGCGGCCGAGACGTTCGGAGACGGCGAGCCCGACCGTTTCGAGCGGGGTCAGATCGGCATAGAGCTGATTGATCTGGAAGGTGCGCGACAGCCCGCGCAGCACCCGCGTGTGCACCGGCAGCTCGGTGATGTCATTGCCCTCGAGCAGGATCCGTCCGGCATTGGGCTTGAGCACGCCGGTCAGCAGATTGATGACGGTGGTCTTGCCGGCGCCGTTGGGCCCGATCAGGGCATGGCGGGCGCCCTGCTCCACCTGCAGCGACAGCTCGCGCGTGACCCGCAAGCCGCCGAAAGATTTTTCCAGCCCCCTGGTTTCGAGCGCAATCGTCATGGCGCATCGCTTTCGGGAACGGCAACGACGGCCTTGCGTCCGAAGACCTGACGGATCACGAGGTTCGGCCCCCAAAGCACCCAGCGATGGATGCGTTCGCGGCCGACCAGCACCATCACGACCAGGACGAGCCCGATCCAGAACAGCCAGTATTGCGGCGTGATGGTCTGAAACAGTTCCTGCAGCATCTTGAACACGACGGCGCCGATCAGCCCGCCATAGAGATAGCCGGTGCCGCCGATCACGAGCACCAGCATCAGATCGGCCGAGCGCTCGAACGCGAACACGTCAAGCGAAGCCAGCGCCGTGGTCTGGGTGAACAGCGCCCCGGCAATGCCGGCGTAAAACGCTGCAATCGTATAGATCGCGATCAGGCGCCGGTTGACGGGCACGCCGATGGCCGAGGCTCGCAGCGGGTTATTCTTGATCGCGCGCAGCGACAGGCCGAACGGCGAATTCACGATCCGCCGCGCCAACAGAAACAGCAGGAACAGCACGATCAGCGAATAGAAGAAACCGGTCTTGCCGAACATGTCGAACGCGAACAGGCCGAGGATCGGCTGCATCTCGATGCCCTGCAGCCCGTCGGTGCCGCCGGTGATATTGGAGAACCGTTCCGCCAGAGCTTCGAGTAGCAACGCAATGCCGAGCGTCACCATCAGCCGTGTGAGGTCGACGCCGCGGATGACGAGGAAGCTGGTGAGGAAGCCGAGCACCATGGCGACGAGGCCGGCGACCACCAGTGCGATCACCGGCTCGTTGATGATGCCATGCAAGGCGAGCAGCCCGGCCGAATAGGCGCCAACGCCAAAGAACGCGGCGTGCCCCAACGAGACAATGCCGGCGTAGCCGAGGATCAGATCGAGCGACAGCGTGAACAACGCCAGCCGCAGGATATCGGTCATAATCAGATAACGGGACGGAAACAGGAACGCGCAGGACAAGGCAAGAATCCAGAACGCGATCTCGGCCGGGCGCCAGCGGGCGCGGGCGATGGCATGGGATGAGACGTCGGAGGCTGCGGTCATCGCGGACTCATCGCGCGGCAGCGCGGCCGAACAGACCGTTCGGACGCCAGATCAGGATAACGATCATGATGGTGTAGATGACGAAGGGCCCCATCTTCGGCACGTAATATTTGCCGGCGACGTCGCCGATGCCGAGCAGCAGCGACGCCAGGAACGGCCCGGTGATACTGGAGGAGCCACCGACGGTGACCACGATCAAAAAGTAGATCATGAATTTTAGCGGAAAATACGGATCGAGCCCGAGGATCTCGGCGCTCAGCGCGCCGCCGAGGCCGGCAAGGCCGCAGCCGAAGGCGAAGGTGAACGCAAACACCTGGGGCACGTTGATGCCGAGGCCGCTTGCTGCGCGCGGATCGTCCACCGCGGCGCGCAGGCGGCTGCCGAAACGGGTTTTCGCCAGGATCAATTGCAGCGCCACCGTGAGCAGGCCGCAGATCACGATGATCATCAGCCGGTAGCGGCCGATGCCGACGCCGAAGAAATCGAACTGTCCCTCCAGCGCCGCCGGCAGTTTGATGAAAATCCGCGACGATCCCATGATGTAATCGACCGCCGCCACCGACATGAAGGTGAGGCCGATCGTGAACAGCACCTGGTCGAGATGGCTGCGGGTGTAGAGGTGGCGATAGAGCGTGCGCTCCAGCGCGACGCCAACCAGCGCGGCCGTAACAAAGGCCAGTGGCAGCGCCGAAAAGAACGGCCAGCCAGAATTGTTGACCAGCACCGCGCAGATATAACCGCCGGTCATGGCGAAGGCGCCATGGGCGAGATTGACGAAATTCATCAACCCGAGCGTCACCGCCAGCCCGCAGGCGAGCACGAACAGCAACATGCCGTAGGCAACACCGTCGAACAGGATGGTGAACAGCGTGGTCATTGGATGAGATCGGGCCCTGCTCGTCATTCCGGGGCAGCGCAGAGCGCTGAACCCGGAATCTCGCGCTACAATTTCGAGATCCCGGGTTCGCGCTTGCGCGCGCCCCGGGATGACGCCGAAGCCGGCGTCACTTCTTCGTCTTGCCGGAATCCTTCACCGCCTCGAAGGTCGCGAACTCGACATTGTAGAGTTCGCCGTCGACCTTCTCGACCTTGCGGATGTAGATGTTCTGCACGATGTCGCGGGTTTCCGGATCGATCATGATCGGGCCGCGGGGGCTTTCCCACTTTGCGCCCTTCATCGCCGCGATCAGCGCATCGCCGTCAGTCTTGCCGCCGGTCTTCTTCAGCGCCTCGTAGATCAACCGGATACCGTCATAGCCGCCGACCGCCATGAAGCCCGGGCGCTGGCCGAACGCCTTCTTGTAGGCGGCGACGAATTCCTTATTTGCCGCAGACGGATGGGCCGCGGAGTAGAGATGCGCGGTGACCGTGCCGAGCGCGGCGTCGCCCATGCCGTTGAGCAGGTCGTCGTCCATCACGTCGCCGGGGCCGATCACCTTGATGCCCGCCTTGTCGAGGCCTCGCTCGGCATACTGCTTCATGAAGCTGCCGCCTTGGCCTGCCGGCACGAACACGAACACGGCGTCGGGCTTGGAATCCTTCATGCGCTGCAAGAACGGAGAAAAATCAGGATTTTGCAGCGGCACCTTCACCTCTTCGACGATCTCCCCTCCGCCGGCGGTGAAGTTCTGCTTGAAGAAGTTCAGCGCGTCGTTGCCGGGCGCGTAGTCGGAGGTCAGCGTTGCGACCTTCTTGATGCCGTTCTTCGCGGCCCAGTCACCGATGATGGTACACGACTGCGCCAGCGTGAAGGAGGTGCGGACGATGTAGGGCGAGCGCTCCGTGATGATCGAGGTGCCGGCCGCCATCACGATTTCGGGAACCTTGGCCTGCGTGGCCAGCGGCGCCGCCGCGAGTGCAGCGGGCGTCACGCCAAAACCTGCGATGAAATTGACCTTGTCGTTGACGATCAGTTCCTGCGCGAGGCGCTTGGTGTTGTCGGGAACCGCTGCGTCATCCTTCAGGATGACTTCGATCTTCTTGCCGGCGACGGTATCGCCGTTCTGCTGCATGTAGAGCTTGACCGCGTTGTCGATCTGCTTGCCGGTCGATGCCTGGCCGCCGGTCATCGGCAGGATCAGGCCGATCCTGACGGTCTCCTGGGCGTAGGCCGGCGCAAGCGCCAGCATCGCGGCGACCGAGCCTGCGGCCAGCAATATTTGACTGCGAATAGACATGAGCATCTCTCCCCCTGATCGGCCTTGTGTCTCGAACCGAGTCCCCGGCCCTTGATCTCACCATAACCCAGAATTTTCCGCCGGGTAGCGCGGCAACATGGCGTCCTTGGCCGCCTTGTTGTCAATCGGACCATCGGCGTGTCGCAGCGAAGAGCCGCATAGCCGTGAAGACGCGATGGTATTATTACACGATCCGGCATCGCTGCCCTCCCGCGATTGCCACGATTTGTACGATTGTGCAAATGAAATGGTCCTGTCAACAAAGAACCTATCGCCGGTTCCCAACGGCAGCGCCCTAAATCCATCATCCTTAAACGGTTAAGGTTGTAGTCTTCTGCCGATGCCGACCAGCGCGCGCCACATTGTCACGATCGTCACCGTTGCCTTCGCGGGCTGCGGCTTGAGCGGCTGTGGGACCATCAACGAGAAAGTCTCAGCCGGCGTCAGCGATGCCATTCCGGCCTGGGCCGGCGGCCTGCCTGCCGACGCGCCGCCGCGCCCGGGAACCGCGAAGTATGACGAGTACATGCGGGAGCGCGAGCGAAAGCGCCTGATGCCGGCTTCCGAGCGCGACAAGGAGACCAACCCGGCTCCTGCGTCCAAGGATGCGGCGCGCTAATCCATGAACACCACGGTCTTGCGGCCGTTGAGGATAACGCGGTCCTCGAGATGATGGCGCATGGCACGCGCCAGCACACGGCGTTCGATGTCGCGGCCCTTGCGTGAGAGATCTTCCGGCGTATCGCGATGGCTGATGCGCTCGACGTCCTGGTCGATGATAGGGCCTTCGTCGAGGTCGCTGGTGACGTAGTGCGCGGTGGCGCCGATCAGCTTGACGCCGCGCTCATGGGCCTGGTGATAGGGCCGCGCGCCCTTGAAGCCCGGCAGGAAGGAATGGTGGATGTTGATGCAGCACCCGGACAGTTTTGCCGACATTTCGTCCGACAGGATCTGCATGTAGCGCGCCAGCACGACGAGATCGGTCTTTGTATCCTGAACCAGTTTCCAGACCGCCTCTTCCTGCTCGCGCTTGGTTTCCTTCGTCACCGGCAAATAGTGGAACGGGATCTCGCCGAAATCGAGGGAGCTGTAGGTCTCGCGCGGATGGTTGGAAACGATCGCGGTCGGGATCATCTCGAGTTCGCCGGTGCGCCAGCGATAGAGGATGTCGACCAGGCAATGATCCGATTTAGAGACCAGCAGCATCACCCGGCGGCGATTGGCGCGGTCGCGCATCTGCCAGTCCATGTTGAAGCGCTCGGCGATCGCGGCAAAGCCGGTCTGCAGCGCCTGCAATTCGACGGCGAGATCGGCGGCGGTGAACACGACCCGCATGAAGAATTTCATGGGCTCGACGTCGTCGAACTGCTGGGCGTCCAGGATGTTCTGACCGTTATGGGCCAGAAAAGTCGACACCGCGGAAACGATTCCGGGGCGATCCGGGCAGGACAGGGTCAGGACGAATTGATGATCGGGCATGGCGCTGACTTGACTACAATTCAGGCAGAAGGGTGAAAACCTCGGATTTGCGCCCTGCTCTATCACCGCAGACGCGCTTGCGCCAATCCGGAAACCGGGGTCAGGATGAACAAAGCGCGGAGCAAAAGCGTTGGAGCGAGATCATGGCTGACAGATTGAACGGTTACCGCATCCTGATCCTGGAAACGCGCGAGGAAGCGCAGTTCTCCCGCCTGCTCACCGAGCAGGGCGCCGACGTGCTGCAATGCCCGATGTTCACCATCCACGATGCGCCGGACCCGGCGCCGGTCGAAGCCTGGATCAGGCGGGCAATCGAAAAGCCTTTCGACGATTTGGTGCTGATGACCGGTGAAGGCCTGCGCCGGCTGATGAAGGTGGTCCGGCACATCGGCGTCGAGCAGGAGTTCATTGCCTCGCTCGGCAAGGCGCGCAAATTCGCCCGTGGTCCCAAGCCGGGCAAGGCGCTGCGCGAAATCGGGCTGGAACCGCAGATGACGACGGAAAAGCCAACCTCCGAAGGCGTCGCCGAGATGCTGTCGCGCCTCGACCTCAGCGGCCATCGCCTCGGCCTGCAGCTCTACCCGGACAAGGACCACAGCGTCCTGATCGGCGCGATCAAGGCGCAAGGCGCCGAGGTCGATACCGTGCTGCCTTACGTCTACGACGCGCAGGCCGCTGACGTTAACATCATCAATGCGATCGACGAGATGGCGGCCGGCCGCATCGACGCGATCGCGCTCACCAATCTCGGCCAGATCCGTCGCCTGATCGAGGTCGCGCGAGCGCGCGGTTGCGAGGACCGGTTACGCGAAGGGCTCGATCGCACCCCGATCGCATCCGTCGGACCGGCGGTCTCGGATGAACTCAAGTCCCACGGCCTGCGCACCGATATCTATCCGGCCGAGGACGCGTTCTTCATGCGGCCGCTAATCTCGGCGATGGCGGTGGCGCTGGGGAAGAATCCGCCGCGAGCGGTTGCGAGAAGCTGACGGTCCATAATCCGCAGGAGCGAACTTACCTTGCTTTCAAAAGCGGGCTTATCTCGCCAGCGTCTGTGATGCCGAGCATTCGTCCCAATTCCAGCGCACGCGGCAGGACCCAAAACGGCGTGTCGGGATCGAACGGCGCCGGCTCGCGCGTCAAATTATAGAGCGTCTTGGCGCAAATCTCTTCGAAGTTATATTGAGCCAGAGCTAACTGATCGTTGCGCTTCGCCGCCGCTAGCGTCTTCCGCCTAATCTCAGAAAACAGGGCGTGGGCTTCCTTGCGGCGGGACCTATCATTCGCCAACGTGATCAGTTTTCGAAGTGTTTCCTTGTCCTCGCAGCGCCCCTCAAAGAACGTAAGCGGTGCTAGGATTGCCTTGATTACGTCCCCAGTCATGCGGAGACCTTAGCGCACTCGGCAGATCTCTCAAATGGATCACTTGCGAACATCATGATGCGGATGATCCGCGTCTGCTTTGCCCCGAAAGCGAACATTGCCGATCGCGGGCACAGTCTTATCTCGCCGCCAGTTTGATCAATCTCCGCCTAATCTACCTTCGCGCCGGCGAACTTGACGACCTTGCTCCACTTCTCGGTTTCGTCCGCCACCAGCTTGCCGAAATCGGCGGGCGAGCCCGGCAGCAGGATGGCGCCGATCTCGGCAAAGCGGGCCTTTGCCTTGGGATCAGCGAGGATTTCATTGACCGCCTTGTTGAGCCTGTCGACGATTTCTGGCGGCGTGCCCTTTGGCGCTGCGAGGCCATACCAGGCGCTCGCCTCGTAGCCCGGCAGGTAATCCGCGACCAACGGCAGATCCGGCAGCACGTCCGAACGTGTCGTGCTGGTGACTGCAAGCCCGCGCAGCTTGCCGGATTTGACGTGCTCGGCGCAGGTCGGAAGGTTGTCGAACATGACGTGCATCTGGCCGGAGAGCATGTCGGTGAGCGCCGGCGCGCCGCCGCGGTACGGCACATGCTGCATGTTGATCCCAGTCAGCATCTTGAACAGTTCGCCCGACATGTGGATCGTCGACCCGTTGCCTGACGATGCCATGTTGAGCTTGCCCGGGTTGGCCTTGGCATAGGCGATCAGTTCGGGGATCGACTTGATTGGTAGTGACGGATGCACCACCACGACGTTGGGAAAGCGAATGATGCCGGCGATCGGCTCCATCTCCTTCATGAAATCGAAGGGCAGCTTGTCGTAGAGCGTGGCGTTGATGGCGTTGGCCGGCGCCACCAGAAGCAGCGTGTAGCCGTCTGGCGTGGCGCGCAGCACCTGCTCGGTGGCGATATTGGTGCCGCCGCCCGGCCGGTTCTCGATCACGAAGGATTGCCCGAGCTTTTCCGACAGCCATTGCCCCATCAGGCGCGACGTGAGGTCCGCCGAGCCGCCCGGCGTATAGCCAATCACGACGCGTACCGGGCGCGATGGATAGGCCTGCGCGCTCGCGATGCTTGACGTAACGGGGAGCGCGGCCGCACCGGCGACGAGCTGCAAGAACTGGCGACGCTGAAATTTCATCATGCTTCCTCCGACAACACGCGACGGCTCTTTCCGGCCGCTCGGCGCGTGCATCCTAGAGCATGATCGGGAAAATTGGATACCGATTTTCGTCAGGGAGAGGCGAAATGCTTTCGCGTTAGCGCGACTGACAGGGCTTTCGTTCGGCGAGCGAGACGCTCACCGCTGCTCAAACACAGTAAGACTATCCTTGCAGCGGCCGCGCTATGGAGGCGGTGGATAGCGGTCGAAGGTGGGCAGTTCGTGCGCGCGCTCCATCCAGCGAAGGCGCTCTGCGACCTGGATATGCACCATGGCCGGCACGGCGTCGGGATCATCGTAGGTCGCGCTCTGGATATCGACGATCCCGGGCAGCACATTGGCATTGGTGTAGAAGAGACCGGTGCCACAGTTCGCGCAAAACTGTCGCCGGCCATACTCTGATGATTCGTAGACCTTGGGCGTTCCCTTCGTCACCTTGAGCGCGTCCTCCGCGTACATCGTCCACCCAACCATCGGCGCGCCGGCGTGACGGCGGCAATCCGCGCAATGGCACAGCGCATGAACGATAGGTTTCCCCGCGATCTCATAACGTACGGCGCCACAGTGACAGCCGCCGGTGATGTTGCTCATGCTGTTCTCCCGATAGATGCGGCTTTCGATCGAAGCCCGGATGAAGCGCAGCGCAATCCGGGACAATCATCGGCCGACGAAGCAGCCGCGGATTGCGCGGAGCCTGTCATCGGGCGCGCATTCGCGCGACCCGTTGGCTTACGCCGACTTCCTGACCGCGTTGTCGACCAGCGTCTTGCCGAGCGACCAGATCGCGCCGGGCACCTTGTGGCTCGCGGCAATGACGTCGTCGAACGATTTTTCGATCCAGGTGCAATCTTCTTCCGTGATCACCAGCGGCGGCAGCAGCTTGATGGTGTGGCTGCCGTGGCCGGAGACCTGCGTCAGGATCTTGTGATCCTTGAATAGCGGTACAGTAATGAGCTGGCAGAACAGGCCTTTATTTGCGGTTTCCAGCAGATTCCAGGAAGCCTTCAGCTTCAGCGATTTCGGCGGACCGAACTCGATGCCGATCATCAATCCCTTGCCGCGCACTTCCTTCAGCAGTTCATAGCCCGGCACCATGCGGGTCAGCGCAAGGCGAAGCTCGGCGCCGCGCTTGGCGGCCTGCTCGACAAGTTTCTCCTGCTTGATCACATCGAGAGTGGCGATGCCGGCGGCCATCGCCATATCGTTCTTCGAAAAAGTCGAGCCGTGCACGACCGCGCGATCCATCTGGTTGAAGATCTTGTCGAAGATGGACTTGCGGGTCAGCAGCGCGCCGACTGGCACGTGACCGCCCGACAGCGCCTTTGCCAAGAGCACCATGTCGGGCTCGACATTCCAGTGCTCGACCGCGAGGAATTTTCCGGTGCGGCCGATACCGGTCTGGATTTCGTCGGCAATGAAGATCGTGCCGTATTTTTTGCACAGCGCGGCAGCGCCCGGCAAAAATTCATCCGAGGGCATGTTGACGCCCTTGCCCTGGATCGGCTCGACAATGAAGGCTGCGACCTGGCGCGAGGACAAAGCCTGCTCGAGCGCGGCGAGATCGTTGAAAGGTATCTGCGTGCATCCCGGCAGCAGCGGCTCGAAGCCGCTTCTGAAGTTCGCATCGTCCATCAGCGACAGCGCGCCGTAGGACAGGCCGTGGAAGGAATGCGAGCAGGAGACGATGCCGGGACGGCCGGTCGCACCGCGCGCGAACTTGATTGCGGCCTCGACGGTCTCGGCGCCGGAATTGGAAAAGAACACCTTGTCCAGATATGGAACATGTTCGAGCAGGCGTTCCGCCAGCACGCCCGCGAGCGTCGAGACGTCGAGTTGCACCAGATTGGGAAAATCGCTGTCGAGCACGCTTTTCAGCGCCTGACGCAATGCCGGATGATTGCGGCCAATCGCAAAAACGCCAAATCCGCTGAGTAGATCGAGATAGCGGGCCCCATCACGATCGAACAGGTACTGACCTTGACCCTTCTGAAAGCCCACATCGTAGCCGATGGTCTTCAGCACCCGGACGAGCTGCTCGTTCAGATGGCGCGCATGCATGGAACTGCGCTGCGCCTGCCGCTCTACAAACAGCCCGGAAACGTCTAGATATGAATCTGGCATTGGCTACATACGTCGGTTGATGGATGTTTCGTCAACTGAAAACACTCAATGCGGCGTTTTGACCCCCGCTTGGATCATCTACTTAAACACAGGTTCGAACCATGTTGCACTGCCCAAGAACTATCGCGCGCACAATAGTTTATTCGGGAATCATTTTAGCCACAGGTCTTAATGCGGCGCTGGCCGCCGATCCCACCGGTGACTGGAAAGTGGCCGATGGTGTCGCCAACATTCGCGTCGCCCAATGCAACGGCAACATGTGGGGCGTCGTTGCCTGGGAAAAGACGCCGGGCGGCAAGGACAAGAACAATCCGGATGCCTCAAAGCAGAGCCGGCCGACTTTGGGCATGCCGATCCTGATCGACATGAAGAAGAAGCCCGGCGTCGATGCGTGGGAGGGTGAGGTCTATAACGCCAAGGACGGACAGAACTACAGCTCGACCATCAAGCCGGCCGGGACCGACCAGCTCGAGATTCAAGGCTGCGTTCTCGGCTTCCTCTGCGGCGGCGAGACCTGGACCCGTGTCGGTCCGCCGATCCCCCCAAGCCCCACCAACAGCATGGCCAAGGGCGCACCGAAGGGCGCATCCGGCGCACCGCCCAAAGCCGCGGCGCCAGCCGCCCCGCCCGCGCCGCCGAAAACCACGGGTGCGGTAAATCCTGCGCCCGCGCCGAAGGCCGCGCCCGGTCAGAAGCAGGCCGCCGCGCAGTCCGGCGACATTGGCGACATCTGCCTATTGCCCGACATCGCGCGGTTTACCCATTAGCGCCGGCTGGAACAGCAACACCGCAGCAAGCGTGATGACAAACGACAGCGCCAGCAACTTACCCATGCTGGCGGTGCCGGGATGACTGGATAGCCACAAGCTTCCGAACGCTGTCGCTGTCGTCAGCGCAGAGAAAAAGATCGCGCGTGTCAGGCTCGACTGCAGCAGGTTATTTCTGCCCTCGCGCCAGGCCACGACGTAATAGATCTTGAAGGCGACGCCGACGCCGAGCAGCAGCGGCAATGCTACGATGTTGGCGAAGTTGAGTGGCAGCTCGATCAGCACGCAAAGCTCCAGCGTCACCGCGCCGGCCACCAATAGCGGCACCATCGTCATCAGCACGTCGGTGACGCGCCGCAGCGTCAGCCAGAGCAACAGGCTGATCACCACCAGCGCCCAGATCCCGGCGTGAATGAACGCCTTCACGATGGTGTCGCCGGATTTGAGGATCGACACCGGTCCGCCGATCGCGTTTGGCTCGGCGGCCAGCACTGCATCGGCAAAGCGGCGCAAATTGTCGTTGTCGTTGGGATCGCCTTTCGGCAGCGCCTCGACGCGGATCAGCCCGTCCTTGGACTTCCAGCTATTCAACAGTTCCGGCGGCAGCGTCTTCAGCGTCACCGGCCCGGCTTGCATGGTGTTCCTGAGCTGGTCGAACACGATCTTGAGCGGGGCGACGAAGATGTTCTGGGCCTTGTCGCGCGTCGCCTGGTCGCTTTCGGCAAGCTTCGACAACGCATCCGCCAGCCTTCGCGAGGCAACCGCGCCCGGCCCCTTGCCGTCGCCCGCGGCCCTGCGCAAGCTGTCGACCGAACTCTTCAGCGCCTCCACATTCTCCTCATCGGTGGGCGCCGCGTCGACCGAGTCGGGATTGAGCGCGGGGCCGACGACCTTCGCTGCCTTTGCGATCAACTGGAGCTTGGCTGGCTGGTCTTCGGGCACGAAGCTGTCGATCGACATCACGCGAAGAACTTCCGGCAACTTCTCCAGCCGCGCCTCGATCTTCTTGGCTTCGGCTTCGGAATTGGTCAGCACGTTGATGGCGTTGGCGCCGGTGTTGGGATCCTTGCGCAGGTCGAGGAAGGTCGCGATCGATTCGGCCTTCGGATTGCGCAGGTTGATCGGGTTGAAGTCGAACTTCATGAAGTAGAGCAGCGGCAGGCCCGCCACCACGAGCAGCAGCGTTCCGGCGACAATGATGACGCGGTGCCGTTCGAGGAACTCGTCGACCGGCGCCAGAAACGCGTAACCGACAGGCTCGCTTTCTCCAGGCGGGTGAAGCAGCTTCAGCAGGGCTGGCAGCACCGTGATGCTCGAGATGAACGCGATCAGCATACCGGCGCCGGCAATCTTGCCGAGTTCGGAAATGCCCTTGTAGTCGGTCGGCAGGAAACAAAGAAAGCCGGCGGCGGTCGCCATCGCGGCAAGCGACAGCGGCACCGACGAACGTCGGGCCGCGCTCTCCAGCGCCACGGCCAGATCTTCGTTCTTGAAGCGCTCGGAACGGTAGCGGACGCTGAATTGAATGCCGAAATCGACGCCGAGGCCGACGAACAGCACGGCAAAGGCGATCGACAGCAGGTTCAGCGATCCCACCATCATCAGGCCGACTGCGGTCGTCAGCGCCAGGCCGATGAACAGGTTCACGAACACCGCGAAAATGATCTTCGCAGAGTGCAGCGCCATCCAGAGAATGACGAGGACAATAAGCACCGTTGCGACGCCGTTGACGATCGCGCCGTCCTGCACGGTCGAATATTCCTCGTTGGCGATCGGAACCGGCCCGGTCAGCCGGACGCGAGCGCTGTACTGGCCCGCGAAATTGAGGTCGTTCGCGGCCTGTCGGATCGCGTCGGTCGCGTCCTTGCCGGGTTCGAGCGCATTGTAATCCAGCTTCGGCTTGAATTCGATGAAGGCGCGGCGATCGGCATCGGTCAAAGGCTTGTCGCTGACGAGTTCGCGCCAGGAGAACGTCGCCGTCCCCTTGCTCAGGATGTCCTCGACCGTCTGGCTGATCAGGTTGAAGGGGCGCTCGGTATTGTCGAGCTTGACCTGCCCGCGCTTGACGCCGGCAAGCCCGGTTTCCAGCGCGCCGGTCAGGCCGCGGATCGAGGGATCGCCGGCCATGATCTCGATCAGGGGGGCTGCGGCTTCGAGCTGGCCGGCGACCTTGCCGACTTCTTCCACCGGCAGGAACAACAGCCCGTTCTTCTCGAAGAATTCGCCGGAGCCGAGCGGCTGCACCGATTCGAAATGTTTGGTGTCGCCGGACAGCTTCGTGGCCAGCGCCTTGGAAGCCGCACTGGCGAGTTCCGGGGTCGGCGCCTCGACGACAGCCAGAATCAGCTTTTCACGGTCGAAGGCCTGCTCGAACTGGTTGTCGCGTTTGCGCCAGTCCAGGTCGGGCGAAATCAGCGTATTGATGTCGGTGTTGATGGCGAAATGCCGGGCGGCATAGTAGGCCCCCCCGACCGCCAGAAGCAGGGAGATGATGACGACGAGAGTGGCAAACCGCGTACAGGTTCTGACAACGGCGACAACAACACTGGTCAGCACTTCGTTTCTTTCTAAATCTAAAAGGAGAGCTGGGCGAAAACGCCCCGCTGTCTAGCGGAGTTCCCGCAGTCGATCTAATGTTGTTTTGGTTACTTCCCCGAGGGTTCAAGCAAGTCGCACAACAGATCGGAACGGGCGTTCGGGCGCCGGTATAGCCGGTCCGGGTGGGCGATAAAGTGACGAACCGGTGAGGAACAACCGGCCGCGCAAATGCACTTATTGGTACCTAAATACCAAACGCCCGGTAACCATTGCGCGATCCACCTTTTCTATCCGCACAATTTTTGACACATAGTCCTGCGCTTCCATGTGCCTAGTATGGGGATTATCTGCGGGAACCGGCCATGGTGCGGATATTGCAAATATCCGAAGTGTGATCGGCTGCACGGAGGCCTTCGGGTGAATTTGCGAATTCGGTACTTGGTGCAACTTGCGTAATGGACATCCCATGGAAGTGTATCTAGCGCAGCCCCGCGGATTTTGTGCGGGCGTCGTGCGTGCCATCGAAATCGTTGAGCGTGCGCTCGAGAAATACGGCCCGCCGGTCTATGTCCGGCACGAGATCGTGCACAACAAGTACGTGGTCGAAAGCCTGAAGGCCAAGGGCGCGATCTTCGTCGAGGACCTGTCGGAGGTTCCGCCACTCGCGGTAACCGTGTTCAGCGCCCATGGCGTGGCCCGCAGCGTCGAGGAAGAGGCCGCCGCCCGTGGCCTGCCGGTCCTCAATGCCACCTGCCCGCTGGTCACCAAGGTCCATAATCAGGGTAAACGGTATATGTCCAAGGGCCGGACCCTGGTCCTGATCGGCCATGCCGGCCATCCTGAGGTCGAGGGCACCATGGGCCAGGTTCCGGGCCCGGTTCTCCTGGTCCAGAACGTCGACGACGTGGCGGCCCTGCCGCTGCCGACCGACGCCCCGGTGGCCTATATCACCCAGACCACCCTCAGCGTGGACGACACAAAGGACATAATCGCCGCCCTTCAGGCCAAATTTACAGATATTCAAGGCCCCGACATCCGGGATATCTGCTATGCGACACAGAACCGCCAATCTGCGGTAAGGGACCTAAGTAAGCTGGTGGACGTCATCTTGGTGGTGGGGGCCGCCAATAGTTCCAACTCAAACAGGCTTCGCGAAATCGGCACCGAGGTCGGCGTCGCGAGTTATCTCATTGCCGACGGGAGCGAGCTGAACCCTGATTGGCTGAAGGATGCAAAGGCTGTCGGCATCACGGCGGGCGCATCGGCGCCCGAAGTTTTGGTTGACGACGTGATCGAGGCTTTGAGGCGTATCGGACCCGTCACGGTCTCGGTGCTGCCCGGCCGGGAGGAAAACATCGAGTTCCGGCTTCCGGCCGAACTGACTGCGGGTTGATCCACTTCAAGATTTACAGGTCCAGAAAGAAAATCTCCAAAATGGCAATACCGTTCTTCAAGGAAATGCGTATCGGCGCCTATCTGATGAAGCAGAAGCTGCTTGGCCGAAAGCGCTATCCGCTCGTGCTGATGCTGGAGCCGTTGTTCCGCTGCAACCTCGCCTGCGTCGGCTGCGGCAAGATCGACTATCCCGATGCGATCCTCAACCGCCGCATGAGCGCGCAGGAATGCTGGGACGCAGCCGACGAATGCGGCGCGCCGATGGTGGCAATCCCCGGCGGCGAGCCGCTGATCCACAAGGAGATCGGCGAGATCGTGCGCGGCCTCGTGGCGCGCAAGAAGTTCGTCTCGCTCTGCACCAATGCGCTGCTTCTGGAAAAGAAGCTCGATCTGTTCGAGCCCTCGCCGTATTTGTTCTTCTCGGTGCATCTCGACGGCCTCAAGGACCACCACGACAAGGCGGTGTCGCAGAAGGGCGTGTTCGATCGCGCGGTTTCCGCCATCAAGGCCGCGAAGGCGCGCGGCTTCACCGTTAACGTCAACGCGACCATCTTCGACGGCCATGCCGCCGAGGACATCGCGAAGTTCCTGGACTTCACCACCGAACTCGGTGTCGGCGTCTCGATGTCGCCGGGCTACGCCTATGAGCGCGCCCCGGACCAGGAGCACTTCCTCAACCGCACCAAGACCAAAAAACTGTTCCGCGACGTCTTTGCGCTCGGCAAGGGCAAGAAGTGGAATTTCATGCATTCCGGCCTGTTCCTCGACTTCCTGGCCGGCAACCAGTCCTACGAATGCACGCCCTGGGGCATGCCGGCGCGCAACATCTTCGGCTGGCAGAAACCCTGCTACCTGCTCGGCGAGGGCTACACCAAGACCTTCAAGGAGCTGATGGAGACCACGGACTGGGATTCCTACGGCACCGGCCGTTACGAGAAGTGCGCCGACTGCATGGCGCATTGCGGCTACGAGCCGACCGCCGCCGACGCCGCGCTGACCAATCCGTTCAAGGCGATGTGGGTCGCGCTGCGGGGCGTTCGCACCTCGGGTCCGATGGCGCCCGAGATCGACCTCTCCAACCAGCGCCCGGCGCAATACATCTTCTCCGAACAGGTCCAGAAGAAGCTGTCGGAAATCCGCCGCGACGAGGCGGCTACCGCCGCCGCCAAGCAGCAGGCGAAGGCCTCCACCGCCGCCTGAGCGAGCACGGAAACAAGTTTAAAGGGCTCCGATTCTCAGCGAATCGGAGCCCTTTTCTATTTATCTGACGCTTTCGAAAATTCTGAAGCTGGCTGCTGCCCCGCCCTCAGGCCTCCGCCATGGCAAAGCTCTCGCCATGCAGGAAGCCGCGGCAGCCGCGCAGCGAGCGCAGCGCGCGGTTGAAATCGAGCCCCGTGGAGACCAGCGCGCGCAGCGTGGCGGGATTGCGCGCCACCCCGCGCAGCACCTTGCCGAGGTCGATATCGCCGTTCGGCTTGATGGCACTCTTGGCGAGCGCCGGAAGCGCCCTGGTGGCCGGGTCGGAGATGACCCGCAGCGCCGCGAACGGAAGCCCCGCCTCGGCCGCATAGGCCGCCGCGATATGGCTTTCCATATCGACCGCCGCCGCCCCGGTCTCCGAATGCAACGCGGCCTTGCAAGCGGTCGCCGCAATCACCTGTTCCACACCCGAAAGAATACCACGGACCACGCGCCTGCGGCGTAGCGCGGCGCGGGTAATCATTTCCTCGTTCAGCGCCAGACCTGCCAGGAACCGGGTATCGCCGGCGAGAACCTCGGTCGCCACCACCACATCGCCCGATTTCAGCGACGGATCGAGCCCGCCGGCGACGCCGAACGAGATCACACCCCTGAAAGTGGTAGAATCCAGCGTTGCCAGCAATGCGCGCAATTGCTGCGGATCGCTGGAACTGCAGATGACGATCATGCCGGGCCCGGCCGCAATGCGGGCTTCCTGCACCAATCCTGTAACGATCAAAACCGGTCGCGGATCATTCGAATTGCGATCAACCGAATTGTCCACGATCGCGGCGGCCCCCGCCTCCAAAGTCACATCCCGACCCCTACCACCCTGCTGTTGGTGCTTCTCAAATTCCGATACCGCGCCAGCGCCCAGAGCGGAAAGAACTTCGAGTAGCCATGATAACGCAAGTAAAACACCCGCGGAAAGCCTGTAGCCGTGTAACGCGCCTCATCCCACAGTCCTTTCTCGGTCTGTGTGGCTTTTAGGTACTCCACGCCCCGCACGACGGCCGGATGTTCCACCTCGCCGGCCGCCATCAGTCCAAGCAAGGCCCATGCCGTTTGCGAGGAGGTCGAAGGCGCCTGCTCATATCCCTTGTAATCGAGTCGGTAACTGACCGCATCCTCGCCCCAGCCGCCATCCCGGTTCTGGATCGAAACCAGCCAGTCCGCCGCCTTCCGAATCACGGGATCCTGGTGGTCCACGCCGGCGGCATTGAGCGCACACAGCACCGACCAGGTTCCATAGATGTAGTTCAGCCCCCAGCGGCCGTACCAGGAACCCTCCGCGAGCTGGGTGCGGCGCAAATAGGCAATCCCGTCGGCGACCACCTTGCTGGTCTGCGCAGTCTCGCCGAGTTGGGCCAGCATCGAAATGCAGCGCGCGGTGACGTCCTCGGTCGGCGGATCGAGCAGCGCGCCGTGATCGGAGAACGGGATGTTGTTGAGGTAATATTCAAGATTGTTGACGTCGAAGGCGGCCCAGCCGCCATCACGGCTCTGCAGGCCCTCGATCCACTCGCGGCCGCGCGCAATCGCCTGATCGTACTCCTTGCTGCCGGTCTGCCGGCGCGCCCGGTCCATCGCCATCACGACCACGGCGGTGTCGTCGAGATCGGGATAATGGTCGTTGTTGTACTGGAACGCCCAGCCGCCCGGACGAACGTCTGGCGCCTTCGCCGCCCAGTCGCCCTTGAGGTCGAGCACCTGCCGCGGCTTCAGCCAGTCGAGGCCCTGCTTCATCTTCTTGAGCGTGTCCTCGCCGCCCGCCTCCGCCAGCGCGTGGCAGGTCAGCGCGGTGTCCCACACGGGGGAGACGCAGGGCTGGCAATAGGCTTCGTGCTCGCCGATCACGAGCAGCTTGTCGATGCCCTTGCGGGTGACCGCACGCGGGGGATAATCCGGTCCCTTGCCGAGCGCGTCGTACATCATCACGATGTTGGCCATCGGCGGATAGATCGCACCCATGCCGTCTTCGCCGTTGAGCCGCTCCTCGGTAAACGCGAGCGCGGCGTCGATCGCGCGCTGGCGCAGCTTTTTCGGAAACAACGGTTCGACCACGCGCAGGATCTTGTCCAGCGTGCTGAAGAGCGTGAACCAGCCCCAGCTTTGATGCGGCGCCTTCGCGTTCATCCCGACCGACTTGGGATCCTGCAGGAACAACTCGTCGATGCCGACGCCCTTGGGATTCTTCGCCAGCGGCTTCAACGCCGCCATCACCATCAGCGGCACGATCGTGGTGCGCGCCCAATAGGAAATCTTGTTGAGATGGAACGGCGACCACATCGGCAACAGCATGATCTCGACCGGCAGCACCGGCACCGCTCGCCAAGTCAATACACCGTAGAACGCCAGCAGAAACCGCGTGAAAACGTTGACGCGGGCAGCACCGCCGCGGGAACGGATCGCCTCGCGGGCGCGCACCATATGCGGCGCATCGACGGAATCGCCAATCATCTTCAGCGCGAAATAGGATTTGACGCTGGCGCTCATGTCGAACGGGCCATCCTGCACCAGCGGCCACCCGCCATGATTGCCTTGGGTGCGACGTAGATAGTTCGCGATCTTGGCTTCGAGCTCACTGTCGATGGGCTCGGCAAGATAGTGGCGCAGCAGGATGTATTCGGCAGGGATGGTGCTGTCGGCTTCCAGCTCGAATACCCAGTGTCCGTCGGATTGACGATAACCGAACAGCGCTTCGGTCGCGGAAGCGATGCTCTTCTCCAGGGCAACGGGGTCGACGGCGTTTGTTTTGTCGATGGCAAGCATTTCGCTATACATCCCTATATTCGCGACGGGCTCTGTGAAGCCGGTCACGCAACTCGTCCTCAGGCTTAAGGTCTCGCCAGGACCAGATCGGCGGCGCGGTCGCCCGACCGCACCGATCCCTCGATGGTTGCCGGCAATCCGGTATCAGTCCAGTCACCGGCGAGAAACAGGTTTTTGAAGGACGTAACCGCCCCCGGCCGCAGCGCATGCTGCTCCGGCGTAGCCTCAAAAGTCGCACGGCGTTCGCGCACGATCTGCCAGGGCGGCAGCGGCAATTCGCCCGGCAGGCCGACGGCTTTGCAGACATCCCGCCAGATCGCCAGCGCGAGTTCTTCGCGCGGCATGTCGACGAGCCGATCGCCATTGCTGATGGTTACCGACAGCCGCTGCGGGAATGCGAACAGCCACTCCACCAGCCCGCCGACGACGCCGAGAATCGGCGGCGCATCCTTGGGCGGATCGAAGCGGAAGTGCGCGTTGACGATCGCGCGGAATTTCGACGGCGTCTTCAATCCCGGCAGCAGCGCCGCCGCAGGGCGCGGCGGCACTGCGAGCACCACGACGTCCTCGGAGCCGAGCGCGATGGTGTCGCCAACGAATTTCAGCTCGCCGACATGGCTTTCCTTCATCACGAGTTCGCGCAGCTCATGGCCGAGTTGGATCGAGGCGCCCTTGTCCTGCAAAAGCTTGATCGCCGGCTCGACCAGCACGGCACTGAGGCCGTCGCGCGCGATCAGCGGCCGGCAGGCCTGCCCGCCCGCCAGCAGCGTTTCCCGCACGATCGCGCCGGCCAGGCCTGCCGATCCCTCCGGCGGATCGACATTGAGCGCTGCCAACAACAGCGGCTGCACCAGCCGCTGGTACAGCGTGCCCTTGCAGGGGATCGCATTGCCGACCAGTTTATCGGTCCCTGCCCAGATCAGCGGCATCAATGCGAGGTAATCGAACAGCTTCGTATCGGGGACGCGGCGCGCCTCGTCGAACACCCACAACGGCAACTTGCCGTCGCCAAGGTCGAGTTGCCAGCGCCGGCCGATTGAGATGTCGATAAAGGGAAACTGCGCAGCCTTTGGCCCGATCAGCCCCGACTCGGTGCCAATCGATTTGGCGTAGGCCAGCGCATGGCGGTTGCCGGACAACAGCAAATGATTGCCGTTGTCGATGGTGAGGTTGGTGGCCGCATCGAAATAGGACCGGCAACGGCCGCCGGCCTGCTGCGTGGCCTCGTGGACATACACCCGGCAATTGGCGTTGGCGAGCCGCACGGCCGCTGAAAGGCCGGAAATGCCGGCGCCGATGATATGAACGTTTTTCTGCATCAGATGATCGCGTATCGGAGAAGGATGGCGATTTTCGCCCATTTGTGGACGCGGACCGGCTCGCGCGGAGCGGCAAAGCCCCGGGCCAGCAGCAAGTCCAGGATCGCGCGGTAATATTTCGACATGATCCGCGGCGCGCGCACCACGCGCCGCGAATTGCGTTTCATGATTTCGTCGGCTTTCTCGAAATGCTTTTTCGCGCGCTCGGCCAACGGCAGGCATACTTTCGGCAATGCACGATCGACGATCACCCGCTGCGGATCGTCGGTCGTGATGCCGGCAAGCAGCAGGCCTTCGCGTGGCAGATAGAGGCGACCGAGGCCGGCGTCTTCATCGATATCGCGCAGGATATTGGTCAATTGCAGCGCGCGCCCGAGGTGGTGGGCGAGCAGTATGCCGTCTTCCTCAGGCAGGCCGAACACGCGCACCGACAGGCGACCAACCGCGCTGGCGACACGGTCGCAATAGAGATCGAGGGTGGCAAGATCCGGCGCGCGGATGTCCTGCGGCACGTCCATCTCCATGCCGTCGACGATGGCGAGAAAATCCTCGCGCTTGAGGCCGAAGGTTTTGACCGACGCGGCGTAGTCCTGCAGACGCGGCGGTGGGTGCCCCTGGTACAGCGCATCGATATCGTCGCGCCACTGCTGGAGCGCGGCCAGCCGCTCGGGCCGCGGGCCGTCGGAATCGGCGATGTCGTCGACCTGACGGCAGAAGCTGTAGATCTGGAACATCGCCTCGCGCTGGTCGCGCGGCAGGATGCGCATCGCGGCATAGAACGAGCTGCCGGACGCGGTGGCACCGTAATCTGCGTTGGCCGCCGCCGGATGCAACGTCATGCGCCGGCCGCCGGATTTGCCTGGGGGCGGCGTCCGATCGCGCGGCGGATGATCTCGCCGGCGATGCCGCCGATGGTATGGCCGAGCAACTCCAGCTTGCTCAAATGCACGCGCTCGCTGAGCGGATCGCGCACTTTCAGCATGCCGACGATCTTGTCGGCAAACGCCTGGATCACGGCGATATCGAGCCCAAGCCGGAAATCTTTCACTTCGGCGTTGAGCGACTTGCTCTCGTTGAGGAGGGTCTCGGTCCTGACCGCGAGCGCATGGAGACATTGCAGCAGCGCCGGCTGCGACTTCGCCTCGCCCAGCATCTCGACGGTGGCGCCGCTTGCTGCCAGCGCATCGCGCGGCAGGTAGACGCGGTTGAGATTCTTGTAGTCCTTGCCGCAGTCCTGCAAATGGTTGTTGATCTGCAATCCCGCGCACAGCGCGTCGGAAGCGGCCCAGGTCGAGGTGCTCTCACCATGAACGTCGAGCATGAAACGGCCGACCGGCATGGCCGAATAGCGGCAATAATGAATGACGTCGTCCCAGTTTTCGTAGCGCAGCTTGGTGACGTCCATCCGGAACGCGACCAGCACGTCGAGCGCGTGGCGCGGCGCCATCGCGCGCTCGGCCAAGGCACGGCGCAGATTGACGGCCTCCGCTTGCGTGTCGCCCTTGCCGAGCAACTCGGCCTCGAGCAGGTCGAGATAGCGCAGCTTCTCGTCCGCGCTAAGGGTCGCGTGGTCGGCGATGTCGTCAGCAGTCCTGACGAAATTGTAGAATGCGAGAATCAGCGCCCGGTGACGCGGATGAATAATCCACGACGCGACCGGAAAATTCTCGTCGCGGTCGGTCTTTCCGGATCGCAGGTCGCTCGCGGTGGTCATCAAGAACTGGCTACATCAATCGGGATTGGCGGCATGCGCCGATACTCGGCGCATGCGAGGAGATCGCGAGCCCCATATAGGGGAATACGTCGCCAAAACCAATGCTATATGGGCTGCTTAGGCCCGCCCGTGACGCGCGTCATAGAGCCGAAAATGGCTTTTTCCGCGAGGGTTTACGGACGCAAGGCGCCTATTGGCCGTTGCTCTTGAGAACCTGGTTGCAGGCCGCGCTGATCTTGGAGCGATTTTCCTTGAGGCACGCCAGGACGGTGAAATCGCCCTGATCGAGTACCGGACGGCAGAACTTTTGCGCGTCACGGGTACAGGCCTTCTGTTCTTCCGCCGTTCCGCGCTGTTGCTGGGCGAAGGCGACGTTCGACGAGACCGACATCGACATCAAGGTGAGGGCCAGGAGAGATTTACGCATCGTATTCCTTCATTTCGGCAGCATGAAATCCCGTTCCCGATTTGCGTTTCGGCTTCGCCGGGCGGATTTGTTTGGATGGCAGGTGCCGCGTAACGCAGCGACGTGTACAGGACAAGCATGGCAAATACGGCTAAATTTACGGCGATCTCAGCGCGATAAATAACCGGCTGATATCTAAAGTGTATTTCTGCCACACTTTCTCGAAAATTGATTCTTGCAGACGGCCTTGGGCGAAGCTAGATGCTGCGCCGGCAACGCTTTGATTCCCTCGGTCGCTTGCAGCGTTTCTTTCTGCCGCGACCGCCGGAAACAGCATCCGGTCATTTTGAACCTAACATACTGCGGGAACACTAAATCTTCGATGTGGCGAGACCTATCTTTACGAAGAACGTCTATTTGAGGGGAAAACTCACGATGAAACTGTTTGGTTCCAGCTTGCTCCGTCAGACTCTCGCAGCGGCCGGCGTCGGCGCCGCGCTGATGTTGTCGGTCGCCCAAAGCCATGCGCAGGCGGGCGGCCCGTTTGCCGGCTTCGACGGAAACTGGAGCGGCACAGGCACGGTCGCCCTCTCCAACGGCACCACCGAGAACATCCGCTGCAAAGCCGATTACAAGGTCAACGCCAGCGGCCTCGGCCTGAAACAAAATCTGCACTGCGCCAGCGACAGCTACAAGTTCGACCTGTCGAGCGACGTCACCAGCCATGGCGAACGCATCTCCGGCAACTGGAGCGAAAAGAGCCGGAATATCTTCGGCAACCTGCAGGGCACCGCCGGCGGCGGCCAGATCGACGTGTTTGTCGAAGCATCGGGATTTGCAGCCAACCTGAATTTGCGCACCACCGGCAACAAGCAGAGCGTGCAGATCGACTCCAAGGGCGAGATCCGCGGCGTCAAGATCACGATGTCGAAGACCTGATACGGTTCTTCAAAGCAGTAAGTGCCGATGGCGGCTCCCCCGGGATGCCGCCATTTTTATTTCGGCAACTCAGCGGAATTGCCACGCCCAATACGCATCGCCGCGGTCGCGGCGTTCCGTCACCTCGACCCGCATGAAGCGATCGTGCGCGAGCGCGGCCCCCACCCACAATTCGTTCCAGGCATCGAACACTTGAGGCGACAGCGCTTCACGTTCCGCCATCAGGCGCCACGAAGTCTGGCGCACGGTTGCGCCCGAGCCTTCGACTTGCAGTTCCGCATCGTCGTCCTGCCCCCGCGCAAGCCGGGCGAAGGCCTTGGCGAAACCCACCGCCCCTGCCTCCACGCCACCCAACAGCGCAGCGACGTCGTCGAAGGTGTGCATCCCGACGAGCCGCGCCGCGGCGCCGGCGAGATGGCCGCCCTCGTCCGGTCCGAGCACGGCAATCGTCTCCGGAACGATCGAGGTGATGTACTCCATCGCATAATTGCGAAGCACCTTCTGCAGCCGTTCCTCCGGCCATGTGTTCTCCGGCAGGCGCGGCGCGAGATCGGCACGGAACGGCGGACAGCGTTCGCCCGGCGAAAACTGCAGTCGCTCCTCGGGCGCGAGATCGTGATCCCATTCCTTGTAGTAACCTTCGAGCCCCGGCTGACCGTCGACGGTTTGGCCCGTGCAGACAAAGCCGAGCCTGGGATTGCCGAGCACGACGCCGTTGTTGGCATGCCATCCGCGCAACATCGCCCGCGAGACTTCCGAGGGAATTCCGCAAATGGCCGTGCCGGACCAGATCCAGCGCGGCGGCGGATAGCGCACCCAGGCCTTGGTGTCGCTCTCGTAGACATATTCGACCTTCACGCCGCCGACCTGGTTCGACAGATAGTGATATTGAGCGCACGCGACCGCATGCGGAAGCCGGTCGAGGCCGAGCTTCTTCAATCCGGGAAGAAAGCGCGCCAGTTGCTGGCGCCGGAAGGTGCGAAATACCACCTCGGCCGCGCGCGGCGCGCCGGCCCGCGACGCCAGCATCAGGATCAGCCCGGTGAGATAGCAATGATAGATGTGTTCGACCGCGCGGTAGGCGGCAGCGTCGGCCGCAGGTCGAGCAGCTAATCCTGCAGACGTCATTCCTCAGCCCCTCTGCGGTTGCCGTTGGCCGGCAGCCCTGTTATTCAGCAGCGTTCGTTATTCTGCGGCCTTGTTCTCCGCCGGCTTGGCGTGACTGACGCCGCGAATCCTTTCCGACAGGCTGATCAGGAACATCGAGGTCGGCCGCAGGATGAAGAGGTCCGCCACCAGCGCTGCGATCATCGAGAACGCGCTGAGCCAGCCGAACAGCCGCAGCGACGGCAGGTCGGAGAACACGGTGACGCCGAGGCCGCAGGCCAGCACCACCGTGGTCAGAATCAGCGCCGGACCGACCAGCACGGTGGCGCGCTCAACCGCCAGTCCCGCGGTCACGCCCGGCTTGCTCTCCAGCCGCAAGCGGTTGAGGAAGTGGATGGTGGCGCTCAAGCCGAGGCCGAACGATACCGTCAGCGCGACGACGCTGGCGAATTGCAGCCCCTCACCCATTATCCAGAGCACCGTGCCCGATGCTACGACCGGGAAAATGCCGGGCAGGATGCAGGAGAACATCACCACGACCGAGCGGAATGCGAGGCCAATGAAGATCGCGACCAGCAGGAACTCGACCGTGAGGCCGGCATTCAGCTTCGAAATCATGTTGGCGCTGTTGCGGGCGGCAATCGCCGACAGGCCGGTGACCGCAACCTCATAACCTGGATGCTCGGCGCGCACCTTGTCCAGCGCCTTGTCGAGCTTGTCGACCACGGGAAGGATTTCGCTCGAATCGAGATCGGGCACACGTCCTGAGACCACCACCGCATCTTGTTCGGCCGAGATGAAGCGACGGACCAGATGCTCCGGGATGACGCTGACATATTCCTTCAGCGTCGCGACGTCGCTGCTGCCGGCCTTCTCCGCGAGCCAGCGGCGCAGCGTTTCCAGCGACCAGACGTTGCCGACACCGGCCGACTTCTCGACCATCGAGTGGACGTCGGCGATCGTCTTCAGGGTTTCCGGCGCGTAGAGCGAGGCGCCCTTGGGGAATTCGATCAGCACGTCGATCGGATTGGCGCCGGTGAGCTTGGCGTCGAGCCGGCTCGATGCCGCCACCGCCTGTCGCTTGTCCGGCACCTGGTCGGCGAGCCGGTAGCGCGGCTCCAGCGTGGCATAGATGTAGCCCAACGCACCGACGAAGATCAGCGCGATCAGGCTGAACATGCCGGGGCGACCGACCATGCGCACCGCAATCCAGTAACAGAAATTGCGCAGCGCCTGCACGCCGGCGTCGGCGCTCTGGAATTTCACCGCAAAAATCTTCTCGTTGCGGACGAACAGTACGCCGAATACGGGCACCAGCGACAGTACGGCCACCAGCGCGATGATAGTGGCGGCAAGACCGGCCTCGCCGAATTTGCGGATCAGTTCGGAATCGGAGAATTGCAGCGCGATGAAGGAAATGCCGGCGGTGCCGTGGGTCAGCACGCAGGCCGGGCCGACTACCAGCACGGCGTTGGTGAAGGCCTTCAGCTTGTCCTGGCCGGCAATCAGCCGGTCGCGCGCCGCGAACGTCAACTGCATGGAGTCCGAGAAGCTGATCACCATGATGAGCGGCGTCATCACGTTCAGGAACATGTTGAGATTGAAACCGGCCCACCCGAGCCCGCCGAGCGCGAGCAGGATCGCGATGATCGGCGGGAAGGCCGCGACCACCATGAACGATATCTTGCGGAAGAAAATGATCGCGATGATGCAGCCGGCCAGGATACCGAGAACATTGTAGGTCAGCCCGTCGCGCTTGACCGCATTGCGGATCTCGAGCTGCATGACGGGAACGCCGGAAAGCTGGGCGTTGAGCCCGCTGCCGGAAAGATCCTCGGCCATGATCTTCCGCATTTCCCCGACCACCGTGCCGAGCTCGTTCGAGGAAACGACCTTCGGCTCCAGCGACAGCACGATCAGAGCCAGCGTGCCGTCCTCCGACAACAGCTTGCCGCGAATGATCTCGTTGGATTTGACGGTCTCGGCGAACTTGTCGTAGGCGGCGCCCTGCGGCAGTTCGGGCGGGAACAGCGCGGCCGGCAACTTGCCGGGCTCGGGCGCCTGACGCGCCGAAAACAGCGAGACCAGGCCGCGCACGCCCTCGACCAGTTGCAGGTCGGTGACCATGTCGCGGATCTTTTCGAGGTTCTCGCGGGCCAGCAGCGTCTTGCCCTCGACCACGACCAGCACGTCGAATTCGGTTGCCGGAAAGCGCTTGGTGACGGCTTCGTACTGCTTGAAGTCCTTGGAATCGGAACGGAACAACTGGCTCAGCGAGTCGTCGATCTTGATGCGCTGGATGCCGAAGATCGCCGCCACGATCAGCACCGCGAGAATGACCATGGACAGGATCGGCGCCTTGACCGCGATCAGCCCCATGCGCTCGAGCCCGAAGGCGATGCTCTTGCCCGGCGGCGGTTCCTCTATGGCTGCGACGTGGACGCGACTTTCCGAGTTCTTGTCGAGCATACCCTGTCCAGTTCTCACGTCGGCCTGTTTGTGTAGCTTGGTTTTTTGTGCAGCTTGGTGGCGCGAATACGGCTTTGCCAGCCCCTATCCGATCGGCGCTAGCCCTTGAAATCACGCGGTAAATTAATCGGCGCCGTTTTACAGGCCCGAACCTGATCCGGCAAGCGCGCGCGACAGGGCAAATCGGCACGCAGATGTCGAAAATGCGCGTTAAGTCTCTGATTTGCCACACCTGCCAGCACCACTGGCGGCGATCAGCGCGGTTCCGCTTTCGTCCTTCAGCGCCACGCCCGTGACCTGGCGCGCGATGCCTTCACGCACCAACCACGCGATCTTGAAGGCGGCCTCATCGTAGCTCAGGCCTGCGCCGTGGATATTGGACACGCAATTGCGCTTCTCGTCGGTGAGGCCGCTGCGCGGCGCAAAGGTCAGATAGGCGCCGAGACTGTCGGGGGCCGACAGGCCGGGCCGCTCGCCGATCAGCATCACCACCATCCGCGCGCCAAGCACGGCACCGATCTCGTCGCCCAGCGCCACGCGCGCGCCGGAAGCGACCACGACATGGCCGCACCGGATCCCGGCCTCCGTCAGGCGCGGGGCAAGATGGCCAACCAGCTCGACCGCGTGGACATTGACGGCCGCCGGCGACAGCCCGTCGCCGATCACGATTACAACCTGGTTCGCACCGCCGCCTTGCTTTTCCAGCGCGCGCCGCGAATCCGGGTCGAGCATGCGTCCGAGATCGGGGCGGCGCAGATAGTCGCGCCGGTTGCCCGCCTGACTGGAGACCTCGCTGACCTCCAGGCCGAGGCCGGCTAATCCGGCAACCAGATGCTCCACATCGAACGCGGCATGCACGGCATCGCGGGCGCGCGCGTGGTCGAGGGTGAAGGCAAGCAGCGCGTCGGTCGGCATGCTCGCACCCGAGCGGCCGAGCCCGACGCGCGCCGGCGTCAGCTCCCGCAGGGCTTCGAGCGAGCGGGTCGGCGGTGTCGGCGTTTTCATGAGCCTTTACTCGGCAGGCACGGAGGCCTCACGCAGCCGGATCGAATAGTTCGACGCGTTCTGCTGGCCGCCGGACGCCGCGCGCGCGAACTTGATCAGATGATGCGCGATCGTGGCCGAACCGATCAGCCCTTCGATATCGCCGCGCCTGAGGCGCCCGATCGCGAATTTCCAGAACACGCGCCTGTAATCGCTGAGCACCCCGACCTGCCAGAAGATGTTGCGCAGCATGATCAGCGCGCGCCTGATGTTGGGCCAGGTCTTCATTTCAGGCGCGACCGGCACCTTGATCCGGTTCGCGTAGGTGTAGTCGCATTGATACTGGTAGCGCGCGTAGAGCTTCTCGGGCTGGAAGGCGACCTCCATGCATCGCTTCCAGGAATTGATGACCTGGTCGTAGGGCATCAGAAACTCGACATTGGAATCGCGGCTCTCGTCGTCGTTGAGGCGCCCCTCGCGCTCCAGCCGGTCCCACAGCGGCGTCTTCGGCAGCGCCTGCAGCAGATTGATCGTCAGCAGCGGAATCCGCGATTCATCGACGAAATTGAGCAGTGCATCCGCCGTGCCGGGCTTGTCGGTGTCGAGACCCATGATGATGCCGGAGACGACCTCCATGCCGTAGGAATTGATGGTGTGGATGCCTTCGTGGATCGGGACCATCATGTTGTGGTCCTTGTGCATTGCGTGCAGCGCGTCGGGATCGGGCGTCTCGATGCCGCAGAACACGGTGACGAACCTCGCCTCGCGCATCTTCTCCAGGATCTCGGGCCGCTTGGCGATGTTCAGCGTCGCCTCGCAGGCTAGCCGCACGACGTAGCCCGTTCTCTTCTGCCATTCGATCAGGTGCGGCAGCAAATCCAGCGTGGCCTTGCGGTTGCCGATGAAATTGTCGTCGACGAAATACACCGTATCGGTGATGCCGCATTCGCGCATCCTGTCGAGTTCGGCGATGATCTGCTCAGGCGTCTTCAAGCGCGGGTTGCGGCCATAGAGCCCGGGGATATCGCAGAACTCGCACTGATAGGGGCAGCCGCTCGAATACTGGATGCTGCCGAGCAGGTATTTTTTCACTTCCGCCAGCTCGTAGGCCGGAATCGGAAACTCGGTCATCGACAGGCGTTCGCTGGTCGTCAGCACCACCTGCTGCTCGGGACGCGAAGGGTCGCGCGCCAGCCGCGCGATCAGTTCATTGGTGGCGTCGCCGAGTTCGCCGACATGGAGATAATCGAACGAGGGATAGTAGTCCGGGCACGCGCTGACCGACGGGCCGCCGATCGCGACCGCAAGATCGAAGGCATGCGCGCGGCGGCAGATGTCGTTCATCTGCTGGCGCTGGATGTGCATGCCGCTGACGAACACCGCTTCCGCCCATTCGAAGTCTTCCTTGCCGGCGGGGCGAATGTTCTCGTCGACGAAACGCACCTGCCAGTTTGCCGGGAGATAGGCCGCGATCAGAAGGAGGCCCTGTGGCGGCATGAAAGCCTTCACGCCAGCGGTCAGGGGATAGGCGTATTCGAACGTGCCGAAAGAAGACGTATAGCGCGGGAAGACGCACAGGATACGCCGTACCGTTCCAATGCCTTCAGCTCTCATCAAATTTCCTCAAGGCTGACATGAATTTAAGCACGACATTGAAAGTTGGGCCAGAAATTCTTCAACATTGTGACTGTGACTTCTAACTCGCTTTGGGTTCAATTGGTTGCACGAAAATCTGCAGACCGGAGTTCAGGCGATCAGCCGCGAGGCAAATTCGGGCAGCACGCCGGCGTCGCCGGCAAGCCGGAAATTGCCGTCCGCGAGGCCTGAGCGGACCAGCCAATCGTCGAACTCGGGCGCCCGCTTCAAGCCGAAGAGGTCCCGGACGTAGAGCGCGTCGTGGAACGAGGTCGACTGATAGTTCAGCATGACGTCGTCGGCGCCCGGCACGCCCATGATGAAGGTGACGCCGGCGGCGGCCAATAGCGTCAGCAGATTGTCCATGTCGTCCTGGTCGGCCTCGGCATGGTTGGTGTAGCAGACGTCAACCCCGAGCGGCAGGCCGAGCAGCTTGCCGCAGAAATGGTCCTCGAGGCCGGCGCGGATGATTTCCTTGCCGTCGTAAAGATACTCCGGACCGATGAAACCGACGACGCTGTTGACCAGCAACGGATCGAATGCGCGCGCCACCGCGTAGGCCCGCGCCTCGCATGTCTGCTGGTCGACATTGTGATGGGCGTTGGCCGACAGCGCCGAGCCCTGCCCCGTTTCGAAATACATCAAATTGTCGCCGACCGTGCCGCGGCGAAGCGACTGCCCCGCCTCACGCGCCTCGCGCAGCAGCGCGAGATCGACACCAAAACTGCGATTGGCAGCCTCCGTTCCCGCGATCGACTGAAACACCAGATCGACCGGCGCGCCCTGCCCGATCAATCCAAGCGTCGTGGTGACGTGGGTCAGCACGCATCCTTGCGTCGGAATCTGCAATCGCGAGATGATGCCGTCGATGAGCCGCAGCAGTTCGCCGATCACGGCCGGGTCGTCGCTCGCCGGATTGATGCCGATGCAGGCATCGCCCGAGCCGAGAAGAATACCGTCGAGGATCGAAGCGGTAATGCCCTTCGCATCATCGAAGGGATGGTTGGGCTGCAGCCGCACGCTCATCCGCCCCTTCAAGCCGATGGTGTTGCGAAAGGCCGAGGTTACCGCGCATTTCTTGGCGACCAGGATCAAGTCCTGGTTACGCATCAGTTTTGAGACGCCGGCGGCCATTTCCGGCGTGATCCCGCGCGAGACCTTCGCCAAAGACTCGCTTGTTGCGGCATCGGAGAGCAGCCAGTCGCGGAAGCCGCCGACGGTCAGCGACGATATGGCGGCAAAGCCCGGGGCATCGTGGCTGTCGATGATCAGCCGGGTGACCTCGTCATCCTCATAGGGAATGACAGCCTCGTTGAGGAACTGCTTCAGCGGCACGTCGGCGAGCGCCATTCGCGCGGCGAGCATCTGTTCCGCGCTATCGGCCGCGACGCCGGCAAGACGGTCGCCGGATCGCGGCGGCGTCGCCTTCGCGAGCAGCTCGCGCAAACCGTCGAACGCATAAATGGTGGCACCGATGATCTGCCGATAGACCATGCTGACCTTCCTGCGCCGTACCCACTGCGTTGCCTGGCTAGTCTATGCCGGGCGAACGGCCAAGGCTATGCAGCTATCGATCACATGAGGGCTTCCGTGAGGGCCACGGATGCTTGCCAATGCGAACTGTCCTTCGGGAGATGCGGGTCTCCGTGTGCGGTATTGCCCGCATCGGCCGTATCAGCCACCTCCAATTGCGCTGATATGCCAAGGCCCGTTGCAGTCGCACCTGCCTGCCGAATTTTCCCGGCGACGCATCCGACGATATCCAAGTAATCGTTTGAAGTAACTTGATGATTTGCCGTTAGTTGCGGTTTCACGAACTTCGCGCGTTAAGACATTCTCCACCAAAATTCAGCACATTGCCTACGCTGACGGCATTCACTGGATCTCATCCCGCGTGCCGATACGGCTGAATTTTCCCCTACTTATTTTGGTGACGCCATGGCATCCCGATTTTCGCTTGCAGCCAAATTGTATTCGATCTTCGCGCTGTTCGCGTTGCTCGTCGCAGCCATCACGGCCTTGTCCGATTACAACACCCGCCAGAATGCCGAACTCACCGAAGCGGTTTCGATTGCGAGCCGCGCCGCGCTCAATGTCGAGCGCATCAATTCGCTGGTCTATGCGGTCGTGATGGAGTCGCGCGGCATCTACATGTCGAGCGAGCCGGCGGTGGTGAAGAAATACGGCGACGGACTGCTCAAGTTCAACGAGCGCATCCTTGATGTCGTGAAGAACTGGGAAACGCTGGTCCAGGCCGACGACGCCCAGCAGTTCGCCACCTTCAAGAAGCGCATCGAACAGTTCGTCGACTTCCGGAAGGAGCTGGTTCGCCGCGGCGTCGAGATCAACGGGGCCGCGGGGCGCGAATGGGGCGACAACGACGCCAATCGCCAAGTGCGCACCGCGCTGAACAAGGACCTCGAGGCGCTGTCGAAGGTCTATGCCGAACGCAGCAGGAGGCTGGCCCAACAGACCGACACCAACCATACGATGGCATTTATCCTGACTTGCCTCGGCGTGTTGGCGCTGGTGGTGGTCGTCCTCGGCGTGCTGATCATTTCCCGTTCGATCGCGCGCCCGCTCTCGGTCATCACCGCCACCATCAAGCAGGTGGCCGACGGCGCCGAAGGCGTCGAGGTTCCGCATGCCGAACGCGCCGACGAAATCGGAGCGCTCGCCCGTGCCATCAAGATCTTCCAGGAAGCAATGGATCGCAACCGCAACCTCAATTCGCAGGTGGTGGAAGATTCCAGGGCGCGTGACGAGCGCACCCGCCACATCGAAGCCTCGGTCGATGCGTTCCGGGAAGCGATCGGCGGCGTACTGCGCGCGGTCACCGACAATGCGACCGCGATGCGCGGTACCGCCCAGACCATCGCCAGCGTCTCATCGGAAGCAAGCGGACGTGCGGTGGCCGCCAACGGTGCGACCGAACAGGCCTCCAGCAACGTCTCCGCCGTCGCGAGCGCTGCCGAAGAGCTTTCCGCTTCCGTCGAGGAAATCGGCCGCCAGGTGCGCCAATCGGCGAGCGCCGTCGAGCAGGCGGGCCAGCGCACCGAGAAATCGGTCTCCGAAATCGAGGGGCTTGCGGCTGCGACCCAGCGCATCGACGGTGTGCTCAACCTGATCCAGGCGATCGCCGAGCAAACCAACCTCCTGGCGCTCAACGCAACGATCGAAGCCGCGCGCGCCGGCGACGCCGGCCGCGGCTTCGCCGTGGTCGCCCACGAGGTCAAGGCGCTGGCCGAGCAGACCGCCAAGGCGACCGCCGAAATCGGCCAGAACGTCGGTCTGATCCAGACGTCGACCAAAACCTCCGTCGAAGCGGTGCGCGAGATCGGCGCCGCCGTGCGCGACATCAACGAGGTGACTTCCATCATTGCCAGCGCGATCGAGCAGCAGGATGCGGCGACCCGTGAAATCTCGGCGAACGCGCAATTGGCGGCGCAGGGCAACGGAACGCTGGTCGTCAATATCGGGTCGCTCAGCGACGCCATCGGCACGACGAGCACGGCGGCGACTTCGGTCCTTACGGCATCCAGCGAGCTGACGGCCACGGCCGAAACGCTGTCGCGCGAGGTCGAAAAATTCTTCCGCAACCTGCGTGCGGATTCGTCGGAGCCGGCGCGCAAGACCGGCACGTAAGCCGGCAGCATCTCGGGTTCGTGCCAGAGTATGAGGAGCCCACGAATCTGGCTCCGCAAAGTTCGGCAAGACTTCGGATTGACCCCTTAATCCGCGGACACGCCGATTGTTGGCCCTCGGCACGCCACAGGAATTGTTCGGGAGAAGCAGCCTGATGGCAGTCCACTCAACGTCCGTGAGTCATATCTCATGATTCGAGGCCCCAGTTCGGGAGCTTGATTCATGTCTATCTCGACTTTCGCAACCTCGAAACGACAGGTGCGAGATGAGCTGGATATCGGACATATCGCTGATATGGCAAAATCGACGCGAATGACCCAATGCGGACATTGAGTTTCGCAGCGAACGTCGTAAACTTCGCCCAAATTGCAACGCCTTGAAACTTGGAGGTAGATGCAATGACCCTCGACCAGTACGTGCGCGACCTGCGGGAGATTACTACTCAGCATTCTGATCCAGTCGAAATCACGGACCTAGTCGCACCGCTCGCCAAGAACTTTGCACAATCGCCGGAATTGCGCCGCCCCGAATATCGTGAATGCGATGCCGAGCAAGGCTTCGGCGTTCACATGCTCCATGAAGAGCCCAATCACGATCTAGCTGTTTTCTTGGTATCGTGGCTGCCTAACCGCGGCACTACCCCGCACAACCATAAAACTTGGGCTGTGGTGGTCGGTATCGAAGGCCAAGAACAAGAGATCAACTACGACCGGCTCGATGACGGTAGTAAGCCCGGCTATGCCGACCTGAAGCGCGGCGGTGAACAAGTGATGACCGTTGGTGACACTGCCCGCTGTTATCCTGAGCACATACACAGCGTCCGGAACGTCGGAAATGACATTTCGATGTCGCTGCACACTTACGGCCGGCACATCAACTATACGGGCCGCTCCGAGTTTGATGTAGAGCACAAACTTGAGAAGCCCTACGTGATTAGGGTCGCCGACGACGAGTACGCGCGAGCGCAGGTCCTCACCAAACGAATCAAGATCGAATAAGTTAGAGTTCCGCTTCTGGCACGTTTGAGACATGCCGGCGCTCGCTGAGAATGTCCGTTGATCGGGGTAGACCGGAAGTGACCAGTCAACTACCAAAACGGCGCTTTTGACCCTAAGGCGACCTAGGCAGCGCGCTTCCGAGCGCGCCTAGATGCGAACCTCAGATGTGAGGAGCGGGGCAACTGATCGTGTTGACGGCAGGCGGCAGTACTCGGGTTGTCGCCTGACGACACCGCTACTATTTAAGGTGGGTGAATACTTGCCTCGGCGCGCGGCTTTGGAATCTGGAGCCTCGTTGATGCATCATGGTCTGATCCCTGGCAGTGCTGCTATCGCCATACTCGCGACGCTCATCGCCCAAGGCACAACACACCGTGCGGACGCTGCATCACTAGCAGAGGTGCGGCAGAATGGTATCCTACGCCTCTGCGCCAACCCATCCGCACTCCCTTATTCGAACCTCACCGATAGAGGCGGTCTTGCCGGGTTCAAAGTCGAACTCGCGGAAGTGTTGGCGCACGAGATGGGATTTGAGCTCGGTGTGACCTGGGTTCGAAATGCCGGTGATATTAAGAACTCGGATTGCGATGTCTTGATGGGCGTCGTCGCCTCCGCAGCAAGCTACGATCGGGAGGGACTTACCGGGCCGCTGACAACGCATCTACCTCTTCGCTTTTCGAGACCTTACGCAGACAGCGGTGTTGTCCTCGTCATTTCATCTCGATCTTCGGTTCGTCGGCTTGAGGATTTGCACGGTCAGAAGATTGGCGTCATGGTTGGCACCGTCGAGCACGAGTGGCTGGCCAAAAACGGCTTCCGCGTTTCGGTCTTCGCCTCTCAAGAAGACATAATTGCCGCGATCGAGACAGGCGAAATCGAAGTCGGCGCCACCAACCCCGTGATTGTCGGCTGGTATCGGCACGAACACCCCAGCACGGCAGTAAGGATACCCGACGGATACGAGCCAGAACCGGCACTGCGCTGGAGTGTTTCAGTCGGGCTTCGCCGAGCGGACGATGCGCTGCTTGGAGCCGTGGATGCTGCGGTGTCACGAGTTGTCGAGCAGCGGATACCAGCGCAGATCTACGCGAAGTATGGCATTACTTATCTACCCCCTTCCGGCGCAGGTCTCCAGTAAGGGATGCAAAGCCTGGTGCGACTGACACTACGCTCACTGCTCTATCCTCACGGTGCAAGCAAGGCTAGATGCATGAATGTTAAGGCGTCTGCTCACGGACAGGAAGTCGCACTGTGCTACTGAAACAGTTCTTCCGCTTATGGCCCAACTCTGACCTAGCCAGATGTCCGCTTTTGTGCTGCTTTTGGGGGAAGAAGCGGTCTACAAGGCGAGAATGGTATGACTTCTCAGTGGCAGTATCAGGTTAGGTTCGATGTGAACGATTCTGCTACGGCGGAATCGGTACGCCGAAAACTCCGTGTTCCGGCACTGGCGCCGCTGTTCGATACCCTCGCCAAGCATCGAGCTGCGCCGAAATGCCAGTTCGACGCCTTTGCGGAGTATGTCGCCGCAGCAGAAGAGCACGGCGTCGAAAACTATCCGCTCTACCAGTGGACGAAGGCGACGATCGAGAATCCGGCGAAGAAGGAAAAGTATTTGAAGTCCTTTACCCTCTACGTAGACGACCGGGAGGTCTATGCCAAGGAGATTGCTGACGCGCTGGAAACGGACTTGGAGCCGCTCGCCACTAGCGGGCTCATCACGCGAATATCTAAGTACGATACCAATCCCGCCAACAATCCTCAGCCGCCGCAGGGCCCCCGTGAGCGGAGCTAGCCCATTCGCGAGGCCGAATGTCCGCTCCTGTGAAGGGTTTCGGATGCCGGCCGCTTGAGGGACGGCGCCGCTTGTTCGGCGGCCGGCGTCCGAAAGCCTCCAAAGGAGGAAACCGCGCTGGGGGGACGTAGGACGATGCCGCGTGATCAAGCTAAGTCGCGTCAAACAACCTTCAGACGATCAATAGAGTCGTCCAATGGGGATTTAATGTTTGGCGGCACCTGTACTTTCAAGGACTTGGCCGTAGTAAAAATACCACACCACACAATCTAAACGTGAGTTTCTCGATATTCGAATCTCATGAGGCAAACTGATCTCTATCGATCTGGAAAGCCTCCGGAGCTGCTGAGCCGAAACTGTTTTGAGTTGCTCGTCAAGAGCGTCACGGCATTTGTAACTCTGCTTGCGTCGAGATTCCTGGACTGGGTCCAACAAGCGCGATGGTGCACACCATCACGGTCGAGCATGCCGGGTTCGAGTTTTTTCTTGTGCAACGGGGGTGCTCCGCCACGAACTTCCAGATCAGCAGGTCCTCGATCATCCGATCATCGCCAACGGGCTATTGCACCGCTCGTCACGATGACCTGTCGCCTGTTGCTTCGCCGTGTCGCCAGCCGCGGCGTTCTACCGCGCGAGCGGTTTAGTCCGTTGGCCCTTTTCGGACTTGGGGCGATGTCCGACTTGAGTCCGCAAAGCGCTGCAAAACGGACGTGGATTAAGCCACGTTCACCAATCTCGATTTTTGGGCGAACGGCCTAAGCCGACCGCACGGTGGCGAGAAACTTGCCGACCTCGGCCTTGAGCCGCTTGTTTTCGTTGGAGAGCAGTTGCGCGTTGGCCAGCACCTGTGACGACGCCGTGCCGATTTCGCCGGCGCCACGGTTGACGTCGGCGATGCTGGTCGCGACCTGGGTCGAGCCCACTGCCGCCTGCTGCACGTTGCGCGCGATTTCCTGGGTGGCAGCGCCCTGCTCCTCGATAGCGGCAGCGATCGCCGCCGCGATCTCGGAAACCCGGCCGATGGTGCCGCTGATCTCCTTGATGGCGTGCACCGATTCCTGCGTCGCCGACTGCATCTCGGCGATCTGGGTCGAGATTTCGCTGGTTGCCTTGGCGGTCTGGGTGGCGAGCGCCTTGACCTCCTGGGCAACTACCGCAAAGCCGCGGCCGGCGTCACCGGCGCGGGCGGCCTCAATGGTCGCGTTGAGTGCCAGTAGATTGGTCTGCTCGGCGATCGTGGTGATCAACCTGGTTACGTCGCCGATGCGGTTTGCCGCCTCCGACAATTCGATGATCCGGGCGTCGGTCTTTTGCGCCTGAACGACGGCCTCGTTGGCGATCCGGTTGGAATTCGCAACCTGCCTGCCGATTTCATTGACGGAGCTGGCCATTTCCTCGGTGGCGGACGCCACCGACTGCACGTTGCTGGAGGTCTCCTCGGAAGCCGCGGCGACCACGGTGGAGAGCTCCTGGGTGGCCACGCTGCTGTTGGTCAGGACCGCGGCGGAATTTTCCAGTTCGGCCGAGGCTGAGCCAACGTTCTCGACGATATTGCCGACCGCGATCTCGAAACTCTCGGCCAGATTGTGAAGCTCGGCACGGCGGGCCGATGCCAGTTCACGGTTCTTTTCCTCGCGCTCCGCCGTCTCGCGTTCGGCCTTGGCGATCGCCTGCACCTTGAATTCCTGGATCGCGTGCGCCATCTGGCCGACTTCATCGCGGCGCTCAAGGCCGGGCAGTTGGACCTCGAAATGCCCGGCAGCAAGTTCGCGCATCGCCCTCGACATCGCCACGACGGGATGGGAAATGCTCCGGCCGATCAGAAACGAGACGACGATGCCAGCGAGCGCAACGGCCAGAAGCACGGCCGTCAGCGTTATCTGCTGCTGCTCGAGCTTGATCCCCGCACGGGCAATTTCGCGGTCCTTGCTCTCGCTGCTGTGCGTAATCAGGTCGTCGGCCAGCTTTTCGATGACGGCAAAGTTTCGTTCCGCGCCCTTGATGAATATTAGCGCCGAACCGGCGTCGCCATCGGCCATCTCGATCGCGTTTTTCGATTGCTTGAGGTAGCCTGCAACAGCGGCTTTCAGCTTCTCGAATGTTTCCGGGCTGAACCCGCCCTTGATACCTTCGACGGCCTTCAGCGCGTCCGAAATTTTGCCGGCCGCCACGGAAGCTTCCTTGGCGACCTGCACAATTTTCTTCTCGTCCTTTTCGTTGGCTGCAGTGGCAGCAAGACGATAGAGCTTGGCGTGCGCCGTCCACACCGTTGTGGTGAGATCGTTGGCCAGCTCCGATTGCCGGACCGGACCGGACACCAACGCGTCAACGGCGGCCTGATTCGACCGCAGCGTTTGCAACGCATAGGCGCCGAGCCCGATCAGGACGGCGATCAGGAACGCCGGAGCGAGCTGGACTTTCCAGGAAAGGCCAATGTTCTTGATCCAGCCGAGCATGTCACCCCTTCAGTGCGGCGATCACCGCACAACCACGCAAACGCTTGATCGGGGTCAGAGTTTGTAGACGCCCGCACAGACGGCCGTGTTATCCAGCTTCTCGCAGTACATTTCCTTCGGCTCGACCTTCTTGCTCACCGGATTGACGAACTTGTAATCCTGCCAGAACGAAGGCTGCTTGGCGGCGAGTTCGACGCGTTCCTTGACGTAGAGCTTGCCGTCGACATCCTGGGCGTCGATCAGATCCTTGCCGACGAACTTCTCGTTCGAGCCGTGAGCCAGCACTTTGCCGTCGAGCTGGTAAACCACGACATAGAGATCGCGGTCGCGAAACTTGCTGGCCTTGTTGGTGAGCTCGGGATACGCCTTTTCGGGTCCCTGCTCCTTGATGAAGGTAACGGCCTGCTTGACCATGGCAACGGCTTCATCCTTGGTTGCGCCGCCGCCCGCGCTGGCGGTACCGCCGAAAACAAGCATGGCTGCCACGGCGGAAACGAAAGGCTTTGTTGACCAATTGTTCACGATTATCTCCTGGCTAGGTGGACGCAACTTGCAGGCGCGGTTCCGCGCACGTCATGCTGGCAACAAAAGTGCGAACCTTCCGTTAAAGTGCCTATCCGTAGTGCAGCGGAGATTAGCGCGGCCTAACCGCTGCGGCAGGACAACCAATTCTTAAGAAGTCCGGCACGGAGGCATTCCAACCTCATTCCACCAGCAGCACGTCCACGGCGACGTTGAGCTTCTGCTTGCGCGATCCGACGATGATGCCGTCGACCGGCGAGACGTCGGAGAAGTCCCTGCCGATCGACAGGATGATGTGATCGTTCTCGACCAGGAGGTCGTTGGTCGGATCGAAGCCGACCCAACCGAGCTCGGCGCCGCACCAGACCGAGACCCAGGCGTGGCTGGCGTCGGCGCCCTGCAGGCGCGGCTGGCCGGCCGGCGGAACGGTGCGCAGATAGCCGCTGACATAGGCCGCCGGCAGGCCGAGCCCGCGCAGCCCCGCAATCATCACATGGGCAAAGTCCTGACAGACACCGTGGCGCTTCTCGAACACTTCCCCAAGCGGCGTCGAAATCACGGTGGCCTTGGAGTCGTATCTGAAATCGCTGCGGATGCGGCGCATCAGGTCGACGGCGCCCGTGAGGATGCCGCCGCCCGGCGCGAAGCTTGGCGCGGCATAGGCAGTGAGCGGCGCCAGCACCGGCACCAGCGAGCTTGCAAAGACGTATCCGACCGGCGAAGCGGGACCGAGGCTGGTAGCCTCAAAGGCCACGTCGCGGATGCGCTCCCAGGGCGGGCTGGCCGCCGTGCGACCAGGCGCCCGACGCGCGACCGAAACCCGTGAGCGGGAATCGATCCGCAAATTGCGATGCGCGGTCTCGATCAGCACGCTCTCGGTATGCGTTCCGAAAAAGTCCCGCCGCATCGTGCGTTCGGCCGGCCGCGGCCGGATTTCGACCGCGTGCGAGATCAATTGCTGCCCGTCGCCGGTTCGCGGCTCCAGCCGCAGCGAGCAGCGCGCAAAACTCACCGGGCTCTCGTAAGCGTAGGTCGTGACGTGACGGATGTCGTAGATCACGCGAGGCCCGTGAGCTTCTCCGGCCGGCTCGCATTGGGCCCGTGCGGGAAGTAATGCAGGCCGATGGCGTCGGCCAGATTGAGCAGATCCTGTTCGAGTGCAAACAGCGTTTTCACATCCAGCGTGGCGGCTTCCGCCGTCGTCAGCGTCGCCTGCAACGCCACTGCCAACCGTTGCGGCCGCTCGATCAAACCATGCTCCTTCAGGCTCGGCAGCGCCGCAATGTGGTCGTTGAGCGCTGCGACCTGAAACGCGACCGAGCGCGGATTATAAGGGTCGAGCACGGCGAGGTCGCGAACCGGCGCCAGCGCCGGCCCGACCAGATAGCGCGAGCGGTAGGTGATCTGGCAATCCACCAGCGTCAACAGCGCGTCGAGGTCATCTTCGCCCGCTTCGTCATAGGCGAACTGCCGCGCGAACCGCGCGGTGTTGATGGCGCGCTCGGCCCGGCGGCCCATGTCGAGGAAGCGCCAGCCGGCGGCGCGGTTCATGTTTTCCTGCGCCAGGCCGGCAAGGCTCGCCAGCTCCTGCAGCGTCAATTCAGCGGCGCTGACGATGCTGTCGTCGTCGTCGACTTGCAGTGCGAGGCGCTCCACCATCTCGGTGATGATCTGCCAGGCATCGGGCGAAAGTCGCTCGCGCAGCGAACTCGCAGTTCGCTGCACCGATCGCACCAGCGAAAGCGCCGAACCGAACTTCTCCTCGCTCTGCAGCGCTTCCGCGATGACCCGCGCCGGATTGGTCCGCGTCGCCTGCGAGGTAGCACCCCAGGTCACGAGAATCCGCTGGATACGCTCAACCGAATGCAACGCAGCTGACGCTCCCTTGGCGGGATCGCGCGTCGAGGTGCCAAGGGCGCGGATCAGCCGCAGCGTCGCCTCGGCGCGTTCGAGATAGCGGCCAAGCCAGAACAGATTATCCGCGGCACGGCTCGGCACCACGCCGGCGATCCGCCTGATCCGCACCGTGTCGGCGCCGGGCAACAGCGTCGCCGACGCTACGGCCTTGTCGGACACCACCCAGACATCCGCCGACCGCACGCCGTCGCCCATCGACACCGCACGCGCATCCTCCTTTTCGGCAATCCGGCAGAACCCGCCGGGCATGATGGTCCAGCCTTGTGGAGTAGCCGCGGCAAATACCCGGAGCACGAACGGGCGCGGCGTGATCCGTCCCTCTTCCCACACCGGCGTCGTCGACAAGCGCACCAGTTCCTGGCCGACATAATCGATGCCGCGGTCGGTGATCGCCTGCCGGAGCCGGTCGCGCTCGGCTGGCGGCAACTCGCCGGCAAGCACGGGCGCATGGCTGGAAAAGCCGGGAACGGCCCGGCCATAGGCGCCCTCGATGACGAAATCCTCCAGCCGCGACAGTACTTCCTCACGCGCGGATTTCTGGCCACACCACCAGGTCGCGATGTGCGGCATGATCAAGGTCTCGCCGAGCAAGCGGCGGCACAGGCTCGGCAGGAATCCGAGCAGCGCCCTCGCCTCCAATACGCCGGAGCCCGGCATGTTGGCGACGACGACGCCGTCCTTGCGCAGCACGTCGATCAGGCCCGGCACCCCGAGATGCGACGAGGCATCGAGCTCCAGCGGATCGAGAAAATTGGAGTCGACCCGGCGCAGCAGCACGTCGAGCCGCTTCAGACCCGCGACGGTACGGATATGGATGCGGTCGCCGCTAACGGCGAGATCGTCGCCTTCAACCAGGAGAAAGCCGAGATAGCGCGCCAGCGTGGCGTGTTCGAAATAGGTTTCGCTGAAGGCGCCCGGCGTCAGCAGGCCGATGCGCGGCTCGTCGCGGTCGGCGCTGGCGCGGAGCGAATCGCGGAAGGCCTCGAAGAATGGCGCCACCCGTTCGACGTTCATCGACTTGTAGAGACTGGAAAAGACGCGCGACAGCACCAGGCGGTTTTCCAGCGCGTAACCGGCGCCCGAGGGTGCCTGCGTGCGGTCGTTCAGCACCCACCAGCGCCCGTCGGGGCCGCGGCCGACGTCAGCCGCATAGAAATGCAAATAGCGGTTACCCGGGGGTTTGACGCCACAAACGGCGCGCAGATATTCATTGCTGCCGGCAATCGCCGCCGCGGGCACCGCGCCCTCGCTGACCAGCCGGGCCTCGCCATAGAGATCGCGCAGGATCATTTCGAACAACTGCGCTCGCTGCGCGATACCCGTGGTCAGTTGCTGCCAATCGGCCTCGTCGATGATCAGCGGCAGATGGCTGAGCGGCCACAGCCGGTCGGCGGTTTCGCCGGGCGCGCGATAGGTGACGCCGGCCTCGCGCAGATGCCGGTCGGCAGAGGCGAAGCGCCGCTCGATATCTGGCGGCGAAAGCGCCGCAAAGGCATCGAAGAAACGGGTCCACGCCGCGCGCGGCGCTCCGTCAGGCCCGATATATTCGTCGGGAATGCCGGGCAGCCGCGCATAGTCGCGGGTCCATTGCGCCATCCGGCGCTGTCCTGGACGGGCCTTGCTCTCCTGACTGTTGCCTTGGCCTGACATTTCGATTCCCCGAGACCCTCGCTTCCGATTAGATCAGGAGCGGCGTCCTCAAGTCGAGCGTCAAAGGGAATTCAATTGTGCGTTCCTCGGGCGGCGGCTCGATCCGCCCCGGGGTGTGGCCATGATCCTGAAACCGGGCCAGCCGCCGCGCCTCCGCCTCATAGGAATTGACCGGCTTGGTGTCGTAGTTGCGGCCGCCGGGATGCGCGACGTGGTAGACGCAGCCGCCGAGCGAACGGCCGTTCCAGCTATCGATCAAGTCAAATGTCAGGGGCGCGTGGACCGGGATGGTCGGATGCAGCCCTGAGGCTGGCTGCCAGGCCTTGAAGCGGACGGCGGCCACGGCCTCGCCCGAGCGGCCGGTAGGCGTCATCGGCATCCGCCTGCCGTTACAGGTCACGACATGGCGTCCGTCGACGAAGCTAGTCGCCTTGATCTGCAGGCGCTCCACGGAAGAATCGACATAGCGCACGGTGCCGCCGGCCGAGCCCTCCTCGCCCAGCACGTGCCAGGGCTCCAGCGCCTGACGCAATTCCAGCGCGACGCCGCCGTGGTGGACACGGCCGAACACCGGAAAGCGGAATTCGAGTTGTGCCGAATACCATTCCGGCGAAAAATCGTAGCCGGATAGCTTGAGCTCATCGAGCACGCCGAGAAAATCCTCCCAGAGGAAATGCGGCAGCATGAAGCGATCGTGCAGCGCGGTTCCCCAGCGTACGAACTTGCCCTGCTGCGGCTCGCGCCACAGCTTTGCAATCAGCGCGCGGATCAACAATTGCTGCGCCAGCGACATCCGCGGGTCGGGCGGCATTTCGAGCGCGCGGAATTCGACCAGCCCGAGCCGGCCGGTCGGGCCATCCGGCGAATAGAGCTTGTCGATGCAGATTTCGGCGCGATGGGTATTGCCGGTTATGTCGACGAGGATATGCCGGAACAGCCGATCGACCAGCCATAGCGGCGCCTCGATATCCGGCGGCGGCACGTGCGAGAGCGCGATCTCCAGCTCATAAAGTCCGTCATGCCGCGCCTCGTCGATGCGCGGCGCCTGGCTCGTCGGGCCGATGAACATGCCGGAGAACAAATAGGACAGCGATGGATGGCGCTGCCAGTACAGCACCAGGCTCTTCAGCAAATCCGGGCGGCGCAGGAACGGCGAATCCTGCGGGGTCGAGCCGCCGATCACGACATGATTGCCGCCGCCGGTGCCGGTGTGGCGGCCATCGACGAGAAAGCGGTTGGCGCCGAGCCGGACCTTCGCGGCGTCTTCATACAGGCCGAAGGTGATGTCGACCGCCTCGCGCCAGCTTTGCGCCGGCTGGACGTTGATCTCGATCACGCCGGGATCGGGCGTCACCTTGACGACCTCGATGCGCGGATCATAGGGCGGCCCGTAGCCCTCGATATGGACCGGGATCTGCATCTCTTCGGCGGTCGCCCCCACCGCCGCGATCAGTTCGAGATAATGCTCGAGCTTCTCGACCGGTGGCATGAAGACGCACAATACGCCGTCGCGGATTTCGACAGCGGTTGCCGTGCGCACCGGCTTGGCTTTACGCTTTGCTTTCGGCTCTTGCGCTCGCCTTTGCGTGTCCCCTGCTTCAGGCTCCTTGTCGTCGGCCGCCAGCTCCAGCCGCGCATCCATCGGATCCTGCTCGACGAGGTAAGGATATTCTTCCGGCGGAACATGCGGCAGCGACGCCATCGGCAGCCGAAGACCGAGCGGGGAATCGCCTGGGATCAGAAACAAATGGCTGCGCCGGAATTGCCAGCGCTCGCTGATCCAGCGAGAACCATCGGCGTCCGCATGCTGGATCGGCAGCACGAAGCCCTTCGGCTTGTCGAGCCCTTCATCGAACACCCGCGCCATGCGTGATCGTTCTTCGGGATCGGACAGCTTGGAGTCACCGGGATCGACATTGACCGGAAGCGCGGCTTCCTTTTGCAGCCAATGCACGGGGTCTTCGTATGCCGGCATCACGTAGCTGGCGTCGAGGCCGAGCCGCTTCGCGATGCCTTCCATCAGTCGCCGGGCGTCCGCGATATCGGCCTTGGACGGATTCTCGATCTTCGCGATAAGCTCGGCATTCTTCCAGATCGGCACGCCGTCCTTGCGCCAATAGAGTCCGAACGCCCAGCGCGGCAGGCTTTCGCCCGGATACCATTTGCCTTGCCCGTAATGCAGCAACCCGCCCGGCGCGAAACGCGCACGCAGCTTTCGGATCAGCTCATCCGCCAGCGCCTGCTTGGTCGGGCCGATGGCAGCGATGTTCCATTCCGGCGATTCCAGATCGTCGATCGAGACAAAGGTCGGCTCGCCGCCCATGGTCAGCCGCACGTCGTCGCGCCTGAGATCGGCGTCGACCTGCTCGCCGAGGCTGTCAAGCCGTGCCCAGGATTCATCGGAGAACGGCCGCGTGATCCGCGGCGCCTCGCGGATGCGCCTGACGCTCATCTCGAAACCGAATTCGACATTGGCGAAGCCGGCGCTGCCCGAGACCGGCGCCGCCGTGCGATAATGCGGCGTGGCAGCGACGGGGATATGCCCCTCGCCCGTCAGCATGCCCGAGGTGACGTCGAACCCGATCCAGCCGGCGCCGGGAAGATAGACCTCCGCCCAGGCGTGCAGATCGGTGAAATCGCTTTCGACCTCGCGTGGGCCTTCGACCGGATCGATATCGGGACGCAACTGCATGAGATAGCCGGAGACGAAGCGCGCAGCGAGGCCGAGATGCCGCAGGAGTTGGATCAGCAACCACGCCGAGTCGCGGCACGAGCCGGAGCCGCGCGCCAGCGTCTCCTCCGGCGTCTGAATGCCCGGCTCCATCCGGATGACATATTTGATCTTCTTCTGAAGCTGAGCGTTGAGCTCGACCAGGAAATTGACCGTGCTGTCGGCCTCGCGCGGAAACTCCTTTAAATAAGCCGCGAACAACGGCCCCTGGTCGGAGGTCGCGAGATAGGGCGCGAGCTCGGTCTTGAGATCGTTGCTGTACTGGAACGGAAAGGAGTTAGCGTAGGGCTCGACGAAGAAATCGAAGGGATTGACGACCGTCATCTGCGCGGTGAAGTCGACTTCGATTCGGAGCTCAGACGCCTTCTCCGGAAAGACGAAGCGCGCCAGCCAATTGCCCTGCGGATCCTGCTGCCAGTTCACGAAATGATTTGATGGCGTCACTTTGAGCGAATAGCTCAGGATCGGCGTCCGCGTATGCGGCGCCGGACGCAGGCGAATGGTCTGAGGGCCGAGATCGATCGGTCGGTCGTATTTGTAGTGCGTGACGTGGTGTAGTGCGACGAAGATCGACACGGACCGGAGACTCCAGCGGCTTTTTTAAGCAGAACACCGGTTCCGGGCGGGATCAAGCATTAACAACGGGCAGCGAGTGCCTATGGGAAGTGCGGAATGTTTGGCGCCGTCATTCCGGGATGGTCCGAAGGACCAGACCCGGAATCTCGAGATTCCGGGTTCGATGCTTCGCGTCGCCCCGGAATGACGGGCCAAGAATTTTACATCGTAGCCCCAAGCACCCACGGCGCGAATTCGGCGCCGCCGAAATCGAAACTCTCGCTCTTCGTCGGCTGACCCGATGCCGTTTTCAGCATCAGCTCGAAAATGCGCTGGCCGCATTGCTGCACAGTCTCCTCACCGTCGAGGATGGTGCCGCAATTGACGTCCATGTCATCTTCCATGCGCTTGTACATCGGCGTGTTGGTGGCGAGCTTGATCGAGGGCGCAGGCTTGCAGCCGAACACGCTGCCGCGGCCCGTGGTGAAGCAGACGAGGTTGGCGCCGCCCGCCACCTGGCCTGTCGCCGCAACCGGGTCGTAGCCGGGCGTATCCATAAAGACAAAACCCTTCTTGGTGATGGGCTCAGCATAGTTGAGCACGTCGACCAGATTGGTGCTGCCGGCCTTGGCCATCGCGCCCAATGATTTTTCCAGGATCGTGGTGAGGCCACCGGCCTTGTTGCCGGGGCTCGGATTGGCGTTCATCTCGGCGCCTTCGCGCCTGGTGTACTCCTCCCACCAGCGCATCAAGCCGACGAGTTTCTCGCCAACCTCGCGGCTGACAGCCCGCCGCGTCAGCAGATGCTCGGCGCCATAAGTCTCCGGCGTCTCGGAGAGGATCACGGTGCCGCCGTGGCGCACCAAGAGATCGCTCGCAGCACCCAGCGCCGGATTGGCGGAGACACCGGAGTAACCGTCGGAGCCGCCGCATTGCAGCGCCACCGTCAATTCGCTGGCTGCGACCTTCTCGCGCTTCACTTTATTGGCGTCGGTAAGCGCCTCCTTCACGAAGGCAATGCCGGCTTCCACCGTCTTGCGGGTGCCGCCGACTTCCTGGATGTCCATCGCGCGCAGGCGTCCCGCGAGCTTCTGCTCCTCCATCAGCCCGCCGATCTGGTTGACTTCGCAGCCAAGCCCCAGCACGACCACATGGGAGAAATTTGCGTGCCGCGCGTAGCCGCCGAGTGTCCGCCGCAACAATGCCAGCGGTTCGTTCTGCGTCATGCCGCAGCCGGTCTTGTGGGTCAGCGCCACCACACCGTCGACGTTCGGATAGTCGGCCAGCGGATTATCGCCGGTGAACGGGTTCTTCTTGAACATGTCGGCGACGATGCCGGCGACATGGGCGCTGCAATTCACCGAGGTGAGGATCCCGATATAGTTGCGCGTCGCCACGCGGCCGTCGGCGCGGCGAATGCCGTCGAAGGTGGCGGACAGATCGAAATTCGGCACCGGCTTGACGTCGACGCCATAGGCATAGTCCTTGGCGAAATCGCCCATACCGCAGTTTTGCGTATGCACATGCTGGCCCGGCGCGATCGGCGCGGTGGCAAAGCCGATGATCTGGCCGTAGCGGCGGACCGGCTCGCCTGCGGCGATCGGCCTGATCGCCACCTTGTGGCCGGCAGGAATCCGTTCGATTGTGGTGACGCCATCGGCCACCACCATGCCCGGCGGCAAGCTCGCGCGCGCGATCAGCACGCCATCGTCAGGGTGCAGACAGATCACGGGTGCCGGGGTCATGCTGGTGTCTCCTTGGTATCTAGCTATCGTGCCCCGGATGCTGCGCAGCGCGGAGCGATGCGCTGCTGATCCGGGGCCCATGCACGCTGCTGCTACGAGGTCCCGGCTCTGCGGTGCACCGCTAAGAAGCGCTGCACCGCGTCCGGGACACCAGACCTTTTACGCCTTCCCGCCGCTATCCTTGCGGGTCTGGTTCACCTGCATCTTGGCGTAGGTCATCATCAAGCCGCTCTCGTTCGAGAGCGTCACGAGCTTGAAGCCCATGTTGATAGCGCGCACCGCGCCCTCGGCGCCGGAGCAGTGGATGCCGGGATTGAGGCCGCGCTTGCCGCATTCCTTGACGATCTTCTCGTAGATTTTGAGAATTTCAGGTTCGTCGCGGTCGAGCTTCGGCACCAGGCCATAGGAGAAGCCGAGATCGGACGGGCCGATATAGACGCCGTCGATGCCCTCGACATCGAGGATCGATTCCATGTTTTCGACCGCCGTCCTGGTCTCCATCATCGGCAGCAGCACGATCTCATCGTTCGCCGTCTGCTGGTAGGTGCCGGCCGAGCCATACATGCCGGAGCGGATCGGGCCATTCGAGCGCGTGCCCTTTGGCGGATACTTCGCGTACTGGACGAGGTTCTTCGCCTCCTGCGGGGTGTTGATCATCGGGCAGATCACCCCATAGGCGCCGCCGTCGAGCACCTTGCCGATGATGCCGGGCTCGTTCCAGGGCACGCGGACCATCGGCGTCACCGGATGGCCGTTCATCGCCTGAAAGCATTGCACCATCGAGAGGTAATCCTGCACGCCGTGCTGCATGTCGACGGTCACGCTGTCGAAGCCGCATTGCGCGATCACTTCGGCCGAGAAGCCCGAGGGGATCGCGAGCCATGCGTTCACCACGGCCTTGCCCGAGGCCCATACTTTCTTGACGTTGTTGGTTGCCATTGATCGCTTTCCCTTTGTGATCGTTACAATTGTTGGCGTTCGTGGAGTGGATTAGCTGGTGGCGCGCTGAATGCTCGCCTCGCCGACGCCGACCTCGCGGGCGGTGTTGACGATCGCAGCCCAGGTATCATCAGGCAGCGGCACGCCGTTCCTGGTGCGCTCGGCGCGCATCTTGCGTTCGGGATCGCCCGGAACCAGCACGGACTCGACGCCGGCGATCGGCTTGGTCTCCCGGATGAAGTCGGTATAGCGCGAGATTTCGTCGTCGAAATAGTTGGCCGTGTCGATCACCTTGGGATCGATATAGAAGGCAAGCATGCCGTTGGCGAACTGCCGGCCGCCCGAGGTGGCGCCGGTGCCGGTCAGCGCACCGCCGAGCAGTTCGCAGATGAAGGCAAGCCCTGAGCCCTTGTGCTCGCCGAACGCGCGGATCGCGCCGGTGCCTTTGGTGTGGTCGCGCGGCCCGTCCGGCGTGTAGGGACCATAGAGCACGGACGGCTCTTCGCTCAGCGTGCCGTCGGCATCGACCAGTGCGCCGGTCGGCAGTTTCTTGCCGCCGCGGCTGGCGACCAGCACCTTGCCCTCGGCGACGATGGACGTTGCAAAATCGAGCACGATCGGATCTTGCCCCTGGCGCGGAATGCCGACGCAGTAAGGCGCGGTCGAGAGCCGCTTCTGGACCCCGCCGTACGGCGCGACAAGCAGCGAGCCGGCCGCGTTGACGAAGTGCACCGAAACCAGCCCTTCGGCCGCGGCCATCTCAGCCCAGTCGCCGACGCGGCCGATGTGGCCGGCGTTGCGCAGCGCGATGGCTGACAGTCCCGCCTTCTTGCACTTCTCGATGCCGGTCCGCACCGCGAATGGCGTTACGGTCTGGCCATAGCCAAACTTGCCGTCGACCACGGCGAGCGACGGGGTGTCGACGACGATCTCAGGGGTCTGGTTGGGAACGACGTTGCCTGTCTTCTTCCAGCGGATGTAGACCGGAACCCGGATCACGCCGTGGCTATCATGGCCGGTGAGATTGGCTGTCGTGAGGTAAGTAGCGATGCGCCTTGCTTCCTCAGGCGAGGATTCCGAATGCGAAAAAACCTCTGCGACGAAGTCGATCAGATTGTTGACTTTTATTGTGACCATGTCCGGATTTCAGCCCTGTCCTTGCACGGGAAAGCCTGCGTTTGAGCAGCTAGGCCTGCGACTCCCGCACCGGTTTTGATGACCGGCTTGGCCGGCACTTTGAACGAAAAATCGCGTGCGTGTCTACCGCCTGAGTCGCGTTTGACAAATGATTGCAATCATTTGCCCGGCCGCTATGCATCGGGCCAGTAGCATCATGCAAATTTGCGCTTACTCGTCGGCTTCAGCCTCGCCCTCACCCGCTACCTCCATCGCGGCAAGGCTGCGCTCGAGTTCGCCCAGCATGTCCTGCAATTCGGCTAGCTTGCGCGCGCCAAAACGGTGCGTGATCTCGGCGTAGATCGCTTCCGAGGTGGGCGCGACGGCCTCGATCAGCTTCAGCCCCTTGGACGAGATCGACACCTCGCCGCGGCGAAGATCAGCCTTGGCCGCGCGGCGTTCGATCAGATCGCGCGCTTCGAGATCGCGCAGGATTCGCGACAGGCTCGGCCCCAGCAGGAAGGCGACGCGCGCCAGCTCCGTCACCTCGATAGTATCCACCGCCGTCAGCGCGCGCAGGATCCGCCATTGCTGCTCGGTCAGCCCATGATTGCGCAAGGACGGACGGAACTGGCGCATCACGGCTTCGCGCGCGCGCAAGAGCGACATCGGCAGCGAGCGCGAGAATTCGCGCATCGGCCCGCGACGGGCCTCCGCCGTTCCCTCCTGGTCCGAACGCGATCCGTTCGGCGATTTCTTGCCTGACATCTTCAGTGGCCCGCCATCGGGGAATCCTCGATCGAGGCAAGGATAGAGTTTTGCGGCGCAACAAGCATCAAATCAGTTTGCGCCGGATAACTTAACATGTTAAACAAATTTCAGCACCCGCTTTTTGCTGATCGAGCCGGACGCCCATGGCCCTTTCCAGAGACGATATCCGAAGCGCCGCCGAGCGGCTCGATGCCGCCGAAAAGACCCGCAAACAGATCCGGCAGCTTTCGCTTGAACATCCCGGCATAACGATCGAGGATGCCTACGCTATTCAAAAAGCCTGGGTCGAGATGAAGGTCGCGCAGGGGCGCACCGTGAAGGGCCACAAGATCGGCCTGACCTCGAAGGCAATGCAGAGCGCGCTCAATATTGACGAGCCTGACTCCGGTATCCTGCTCGATGACATGTTCTTTGCCGACGGCGGGCTGGTGCCGTCGGATCGCTTCATTGCCACCCGCGTCGAGGCCGAACTCGCCTTCGTGATGAAGTCGCGGCTGTCGGGTCCGGACTGCACGATGTTCGACGTCCTCAACGCCACCGACTTCGTGGTGCCGGCGCTGGAGATTCTGGATACGCGGGTCGAGCGGATCGATCCGCAGACCAAGGCGACCCGGAAGATATTCGACACCATCGCCGACAACGCCGCGAATGCCGGCATCGTGCTCGGCGGCCGCCCTATCCGGCCGATGGACGCCGACCTGCGCTGGATCGGCGCGCTCTGTTTCCGCAACGGTCAGCTTGAAGAGACGGGGCTTGCGGCCGGCGTCCTCAATCATCCCGCGACGTCAGTGGCGTGGCTTGCCAACAAGATCGCGCCGAACGGGTTAACGCTCGAAGCCGGCCAAGTGGTGCTGGCGGGCTCGTTCATTCGCCCGATCGAAACCCGCAAAGGCGACACGATCCAGGCGGATTATGGACCCTACGGTTCGGTGAGCTGCTACTTCGCCTGATGCTTTAGGACGACAGGAGCCATCGGAACATGCCGCACTTCACGATTGAATATTCAGCCAATCTCGACGGGCGCGTCGACATGGCCGCGGTGGTGGAACTGGTCCGGAAAGCGGCGGTGGAAACCGGCATCTTCCCGCTCGGCGGTATCCGCGTGCGAGCCATCAAATGCGAGCACTACGCGATCGCCGATGGCCGCGAGGCTTATGGCTTTCTCGACATGGTGCTGCGGCTTGGCGAGGGCCGCGATCTCGCCACCCGCAAGAAGGCCGGCGAACATATATTCAAGGCCCTGTCGGCCTATCTTGATCCGGTATTTGCGAACCAAAAGTTCGCGCTGTCGTTCGACATGCAGATCAACGACAAGGAAACAAGCTGGAAACGCAACAACATCCACGAAGCTCTGAAAGTGGAGGCTATCAATGGATAAGGTGACACCCAAGGACGGGTTTCAGGCCAATCGCGACCGCGCAGCCCCCCTGCTCGCCAGGCTGAAGAGCGAAGGCATCGGCCACATGATCGACGGCAAGACCGTGCCGTCGGTCTCCGGCCAGACATTTGACACGAAGTCCCCGGTCGATGGTGCGGTGCTGGCAACGGTCGCCCGCGGCAACGCCGAAGACATCGACCGCGCCGCAACCGCCGCCGCAACGGCCTTCAAATCCTGGCGCGACATGCCCGCCGCCGCGCGGAAAAAATTGCTGCATCGCGTGGCCGACGCGATCGAGGACAACGCCGATGACCTCGCGGTGCTGGAATGCATCGACACCGGTCAGGCGCACCGCTTCATGGCCAAGGCCGCAATCCGGGCGGCGGAGAATTTTCGCTTCTTTGCCGACAAGTGCGGCGAAGCCCGGGACGGCCTCAACATGCCCTCCGAGGAGCACTGGAACATTTCGACCCGGGTGCCCATCGGCCCGGTCGGCGTGATCACGCCGTGGAACACGCCGTTCATGCTGTCGACCTGGAAGATCGCGCCAGCGCTCGCCGCCGGCTGCACCGTCGTGCACAAGCCGGCCGAATGGTCGCCGGTTACGGCGGACCTGCTGGCGAAGCTTGCGAAACAGGCGGGCCTGCCCGACGGCGTGCTCAACACCGTCCACGGCATGGGCGAAGAGGCCGGCAAGGCCTTGACCGAGCACCCCGCGATCAAGGCGATCGGCTTCGTCGGCGAGAGCACGACCGGTTCCGCGATCATGGCGCAGGGCGCCCCCACCCTGAAGCGCGTGCATTTCGAGCTCGGCGGCAAGAACCCGGTGATCGTGTTCGACGACGCCGATGTCGACCGCGCGCTCGATGCGGTGGTCTTCATGATCTACTCGCTCAACGGCGAGCGCTGCACCTCGTCGAGCCGGCTGCTGGTCCAGCAAGGTATCGCCGATAAGTTCATCGAAAGGCTGGCCGCAAGGGTGAAGGCCCTGAAGGTCGGGCACCCGCTCGACCCGGCGACCGAGATTGGGCCGCTGATCCATGAGCGGCATCTGGCAAAAGTCTGCAGCTATTTCGAGGTCGCGCGGAAGGACGGCGCAACCATCGCAGTCGGCGGCAAGCCGCATGACGGCCCCGGCGGGGGACACTACGTGCAGCCGACGCTCGTCACCGGCGCGAACTCCAAAATGCGGGTGGCGCAGGAGGAGGTGTTCGGCCCGTTCCTGACTGTGATCCCGTTCAAGGACGAGAAGGACGCCATCGAGATCGCCAACGGCGTGCAGTATGGCCTGACCGGCTATGTCTGGACCGGTGACATGGGCCGCGCGCTGCGCGTGGCCGATGCGCTGGAGGCCGGCATGATCTGGCTCAATTCCGAAAACGTCCGCCACCTGCCGACGCCGTTTGGCGGCATGAAGGCTTCAGGCATCGGCCGCGACGGCGGCGACTACTCGTTCGAGTTCTACATGGAAACCAAGCACGTCTCGCTCGCGCGCGGGACGCATAAGATTCAGAGACTGGGAATCTAGAACGCACCGTCGTTCCGGGGCGCGAAGCGAACCCGGAACCTCGAGATTCCGGGTTCGGTCCTGCGGACCGCCCCGGAATGACAACGCCGAGGAAACCACATGCCCGTTCCGACACACACATTCACCCCGCCGTTCAACATCATCCGCTGCAGCCACGCCGTGCTCGACGTCACCGACCTCGGCAAGAGCCGCGCCTTCTACGAAACCACCGTCGGGCTGCACGTCGAGGATAGCGGCGACAAGGCGGTGTACCTGCGCGGCAGCGAGGAGCATCAGCATCACTCGCTGGTACTGCGGAAGGCCCCAGCCGCGGCCTGCAATCGGCTCGGCTTCAAGGTCGGCAATGACGGCGACCTCGACAAGGCCGCGACCTTCTTTTCCGAGAACGGCATCCCTTACGCCTTCGCCGATCAGCCGTTCCAGGGCCGCACCCTGCAGTTCACCGATCCGGCCGGCTTCCAACTCGAGCTCTATGCGTCGATGGACAAGCGCCCGCATCTGCTGCGGCGCTACGATCTCTACAAAGGCTGCCATCCGCAGCGGCTCGATCATTTCAACGTCTTCGCGCCCGAGGTTCAGGGCACCATCGATTTCTATGCGCGGCTCGGCTTCCGGCTGACCGAATACGGCGAGGAAGACGGCCCGAACGGGCGGATCGCAGCGGCCTGGATGCACCGCAAGGGCAACGTCCATGACTTCGCCATCACCAACGGCCGCGGTCCTCGCCTGCACCATTTTGCCTATTGGGTGCCGACGGCGATGAACGTCCTGCATCTCTGCGACGTGATGGCTTCAAGCGGATATCTGAAGAACATCGAGCGCGGCCCGGGCCGCCACGGCATCTCGAATGCATTCTTCCTCTATGTCCGGGACCCGGACGGCCACCGGCTCGAACTCTACACCAGCGACTACTTCACCGGAGACCACGACCACGAGCCGCTGCGCTGGTCGCTAAAGGACCCGCGCCGGCAAACGCTGTGGGGCGCTCCTGCTCCGCGCTCCTGGTTCGAGGAGGGTTCGCCCTTCACGGGGCAAGAGGTCCGCGAGCCGCTCTTTGTCGCCGACGTCTTGATCGCGGATTGACGGAACAGAAGATGGCTCCTCCTCGCCTCGCCACTTTCACCGTCAACGGCGCGCAGAAATACGGCGCCGTGACCGATGCCGGCATCGTCGATCTCTCGGCGCGCTTCGCAAAGGAATACCCGACGCTGCGCGAAGTCGTCGCCGCCGGCGCGCTGATGAAACTCGCCGAAGACGCGGCACGCCGCGGGCCGGACCATGCGCTCGATGCGATCAATTGGCAGCCACCGATCCCCGCACCGGAAAAGATCATCTGCATCGGCGTCAACTACCCGGATCGCAACGCCGAATACAAGGACGGCCAGGACGCGCCGAAATATCCGAGCATGTTCATGCGCACCCCGCGCTCCTTTGTCGGCCACAACGCGCCGCTGGTCCGCCCGCGCGCCTCGACGCAACTCGACTACGAGGGCGAGCTGGTGCTTGTGATCGGCAAGGCCGGACGGCATATCAAGGAGAGCGACGCGCTGGACCACATCGCAGCCGTCACGCTCTGCAACGAGGGCACCATCCGCGATTGGGTGCGGCACGCCAAGTTCAACGTCACCCAGGGCAAGAATTTCGATTCCACCGGCAGCCTCGGCCCCTGGATCGTGCCCTACACCGATGAAGGCCAGATTGCGGATATCCGCCTCACCACGAAGGTCAATGGCGACACGCGGCAGGACGACCGCACCGGCCGGTTGATCTTCGGCTTCCGCTATCTCATCAACTATCTCTCGACCTTCACCACGCTGGTGCCGGGCGACGTCATCGTGACGGGTACGCCGACCGGCGCCGGGGCGCGGTTCGACCCGCCGCGCTATCTGAAGCCTGGCGACGTCATCGAGGTTGAAGCCGAGGGCGTCGGTGTGCTCAAAAACGGCGTCATCGACGAAGCCTGACAAATCCCGTGAGCGAGTGGACAGAACCATGAAATCAACTTCCGGCGGCGAAGCAATCGTCAGCGGCCTCGTCGCGCATGGCGTCGACACCGTGTTCGGCCTGCCCGGCGCGCAGATCTATGGCCTGTTCGATGCCTTCCATCAGGCACAACTGAAGGTGATCGGCGCGCGGCATGAGCAGGCCTGCGGCTACATGGCCTTCGGCTACGCACGTTCATCGGGCAAGCCGGGCGTGTTCAGCGTGGTGCCCGGTCCGGGCGTGCTCAATGCCAGCGCGGCGCTGCTCACTGCGTTCGGCTGCAACGAGCCGGTGCTGTGCCTGACCGGACAGGTGCCGACCGCGTTTCTCGGCAAGGGCCGCGGCCATCTGCACGAGATGCCGGACCAGCTCGCAACGCTGCGCACTTTCGTGAAATGGGCCGAGCGGATCGAATACCCAGATGCCGCGCCAGCGGTAGTCTCGCGCGCGTTTCAGGAGATGATGTCGGGCCGCCGCGGTCCCGTATCGCTGGAAATGCCGTGGGACATCTTTACGCAGCGCGCGCAGGTCGGCGCCTCAACCGTGTTCGATCCGTTTCCGGCGCCGCAACCCGATCCCGACCGGATCAAGGCGGCGGCTGCGCTGATCAAGGACGCGAAGCGACCGATGATCTTCGTCGGCAGCGGCGCGATCCATGCGCACCAGGAAATTCTCGAGCTCGCCGAGATGATCGATGCGCCTGTCGTGGCATTCCGCAGCGGCCGCGGCATCGTCTCCAACGCGCACGAGCTCGGGCTGACCATGGCGGGTGCCTACAAGCTCTGGCCGAACACCGATCTTATGATCGGGGTCGGCACGCGCATGGAGCTGCCGGCCTCGGGTTTCCGCTGGCCGTACCAGCCGAAGGGATTGAAGTCCGTTCGCATCGATATCGATCCGGCCGAGATGCGCCGGCTTGCATCCAACGCCGCCGTGGTCGCGGATGCGAAAGCCGGCACGGCCGATCTCGTGGCCGCTGTGAAGAAGGCTGGCTATAGCAGAACCAGCGGCCGGCGCGCCGAAATCCGCGAAGCCACCGCAGCGGCGCATCAGGAAATCCAGAAGGTTCAGCCGCAAATGGCGTATCTGAACATTCTGCGCGAGGTGCTGCCGGCCAATGCGATCGTTACCGATGAGCTCTCGCAGGTTGGCTTTGCCTCCTGGTACGGCTTTCCGGTCTACGAGCCGCGCACCTTTATCACTTCGGGCTATCAGGGCACGCTCGGCTCCGGCTTCCCCACCGCGCTGGGCGCCAAGGTTGCCAACCCGGACCGCCCGGTGGTCGCGATCACGGGCGATGGCGGCTTCATGTTCGGCGTGCAGGAACTGTCGACTGCCGTGCAATTCAGGATCGGCGTGGTGACGCTGGTGTTCAACAACAACGCCTATGGCAATGTGCGGCGCGACCAGCGCCAGCATTTTGACGGACGCGTGGTGGCGTCCGACCTGGTCAATCCGGATTTCGTGAAGCTGGCGGAGTCGTTCGGCGCGGGTGCTGCGCGGGTAACTTCGCCCGATCAGTTCCGGCCCGCGCTGGAGAAGGCCTTGGCCGCCGGCGGGCCGTGCGTGATCTCGGTGGAGGTGCCGACGGATTCGGAAGTGAGCCCGTGGGCGTTTATCCATCCGCCGAGGCCGTGATTTGGGTACGTCGTTCCGGGCGCGTCGAAGACGCGAACCCGGAACCTCGAGATTCCGGGTCTGGTGCTAGCGCACCATCCCGGAATGACCGTGGGAGAAACTTAAACCTTCCTCTCCGCCCCACCGCGTTGCATCCGCGAGGCTGCGATCACCAGCACCCCCGCTCCCGCAACCGACCAGCACGCCACCGGCGCCCAGTGCAACAGCGGCGCATATTCCGGCAGCTTTTGCAGGCCGCCGGCCACCGCCGCCATCCGCGCAAAGGTCGCGAGCGCCAGCGCGGAGAACACCAGCCCCACCACCTTGCCCTCGGCGCCGGTCTCCCCGATCGCCAGCGCCGCCGAAACCGCAGCCATCAGCATGCAGCCCCACGCCGCGCCGGCCAGGAACTGCGCCGCGATCAGCATGTTGAGATTGCCGGCCATCTCCGCGCCCAACACGGCCAGTGCGCCGAGCAGGCCGGCGGCGCCCATTACGATCAGCCCGCCGCGATGCTTGACCACGACGCTCGCCGGAAACATCGCGATGTTGAAGCCGATCCAGAACACCGGCATCAGCCATGGCAGTTCGTCCGGCTTGGCAAACCGCAGGAAGAACGGCGTGCTGTTGATGGAAAAATGCAGTTGATAGCCGAGCGAGAGGATCACCATCGAGGCGATGAAGAATGTCGGTATCGGGCCAAGCGGTTTTGCAGGCGCGACCGGTTGTTTTGCGACGCGAGGTGCCTGCGCCAGATCACGCTCGACCTTCGAGAGCGCCAGGGTGGTGAGCAGCAATACCACGCCCGAGATCACGAAGGGCAGCCGCGGGTCGTGGTTGCGCAGAACCAGGCCTAGATAAGGCGAGACGGCGCCGGCCAGACCGTAGCCAAGCATCGCCAGAGCCGACAGAAATGGAATCGCCGGCCGCGCGGCGTATTTGCCTAACAGTGTCAGCGGCGGCGCGCGCAGGGCCGATGACGTCACGACCCAGATCAGGATCAGGGCGATGAACCAGGCCTGCGCGCCCGGCCCCGTACCCGCCACGAACGGCAGCGCGACAAAGGCCGCGCATGAGATCGCGGTCAAGGCGCCGACGAAGACGCCTAGCTTGCCGACGAACGGTGCGATCTTGTCGGCGGCAACCCCCATCGCGGTGTCGGTGATGGTGAAGATTGCCTGATCCAGCATCAGGATCAGGATCACGGCTGATGGCGCGATGCCGACATCGGCGCAGAGTTTTGGCAGATAGATGACGTAAGTGGTCCAGCCCAGCGTGAATACGAGCTGCAGCACGGCAAGATAGACGCCCGTGCTATTAGCACTGGTGGCCGTATCGGTCTTCGCTTCTGTGGTGGTCATGTCGGCCCCCGGCGGAGAGAGCATAGACCAGGGAAAAGCTCGATGGAACGCCTCTTCCCTTCTCCCCTTGTGGGAGAAGGTGCCTTCGCGAAAGCGAAGGCGGATGAGGGGTCTCTATCCGCGGAGAGAACCCCTCATCCGGCGCTTCGCGCCACCTTCTCCCACAAGGGGAGAAGGAATTACCGCGCCTTGCGGAAAGTGAGATTGATGCGCTGGTGGCCCATCAGGGCATGCACGCCGTCGGCGAGCGGCGCGACACCGTGAAAGAACAGCCGCGACGGTCCGCCCCAGACCACGATGTCGCCATGCTCGAGCCGATAGCGCTTCGGTTTGTCGGCGCGCTTTGGGCCGCCGAACAGGAAGATTGCGGATAGACCGAGCGACACCGACACGATCGGCGCGGCGAAATCCTGCTCGTCCTTGTCCTGATGGAGCGACATTCGTGCGCCGGGCGTGTAGCGGTTGATCAGGCAGGCATCGGGCGCGAAGCCGGCAAAGCCAGCCTCGGCGGCTGCCTGCTCGGCAATTACGCGGAAGCTCGGCGGCATCTCCGGCCAAGGCTGCCCGGAATCCGGATCAATGCCGTCATAGCGATAGCCGCTGCGGTCGGTCACCCAACCGGCGCTGCCGCAATTGGTCATGGCGACCGACATCTGGTGACCGCCAGGCGTAAACATACGGCGGAATGGCGCTCGCGCGATGATCTCGCGCAACGCCGCGACCACTTCGTTTTCGAAGGGCTTCGCATATCCGCGCAGCAATACCGCGCCATCCGCCATCGCTTCGCGCGATGGGCGCACATCCGGCACGGCCTCGAACAAATCCGCAGTCAATTCTATCAGCACTCACTTGGCATCGTGAAAAATCACGCCGACGGTGTGGCGATGGCCGGAGCGGATCCGGCTGACGCCGTGGCGCAGATTAACGCGATAGGGCCCACGCGTCCCCTGCACCGGCCGATGATGCACAGCAAACGCGACGGCATCGCCCTGCCGTAGCGGCACCACCTCGGGCCGCGACTGCATCCGCGGCCGCTGCTCGGCCAGTACGAACTCGCCGCCTTCGAAATCGCGACCCGGTTCCGACAGCAGGATCGCGGCCTGCAGCGGGAACACGTGCTCGCCATAGAGGTCTTGATGCAGGCAATTGTAGTCGCCCTCGCCATATTGCAGCAGCAGCGGCGTCGGCCGCGTCTGCCCGGCATCGTGGCAGCGTTTCAGGAATGCTGCATGCTTGTCGGGATAGCGGATGTCGATCCCCATCGTCTCGTTCCAGCGATTGGCGATGCCGCAAAGCCGCGCATAAAGCGCCGGCCGTAACTGCGCGATCAGGTCGGGCAGCGGATAGGCGAAATACTTGTACTCGCCGCGACCAAAGCCGTGGCTCCCCATCACGATACGGCTGCGGAAGTTCTTGTCATCGGGATAAAGCGCGGCCAGCGCAGCGCATTCGTCCGGCGACAACAATCCCTTCAGGACGGCGCAGCCCTGTGCGTCAAGGTCGGCGGTTACCTGCGTCCAGTCGATGGCATCGACGCGGGCGGCGATGTCGGGGGCAGGATGGTGGATGTTTCTTGCGGTTGCTCTCATGACGGTTAGTCTCGCAATCAGGCCACGACAAAACCACCCGATTTCTGACGAGTTCCATCCCCGTCATTGCGAGCCACCCGGTCGGCGCAAAGCGCCGCCGGATGACAGGCTCCGCGAAGCAATCCACGCCTCAGCTCGGGGATAGATGGATTGCTTCGTCGCTTCGCTCCTCGCAATGACGGCGGTTAGAGTCCCGCGTCAGCCCAGCACCGGCAGCGCGATCACGTCATAGCCGTGGCTGATCTTCCGCTTCAGCACGGGATCCTCCAGTTCGAACTCGAAGCGATCAGCGGGCCGGATGCCGCCCTTGGCGGCAAAGGTGCCGCCGAACATGGCGCAGCCGTCAGGCAGGCCTTTGCCGCCAAAGCCGCGGTCGATCAGGTCCTTGACCGGCAGCATCGCATCGAGCGTGCCTTCCTGGTACAGCACCCGCGCGCCGCCGATGATGGCCCAGGAGCGCAGGATCAGCCGGTCCCAGTGACCGATGACTTCCTCCAGCTCCCACAGCACCGAGGCCACCGGCTTGTCGCACATCTGTTTCGAGACGGTGACGCTGCAGCTCTCCACCTTGCGGTCGGTGTGGTCGGAGCCGCAGCCGACGAAGATGCGGCCCTGCCAGCCGATCAGCACGAACTCGACCTCGCCGCTGGAATCGCCACCCGTTACCTCGATACGATCGTCCTGGGTAATCCGCCGCGCCGAACAGCGATAATAAATCGGCGTCGTCGCGGGGCGCGCGATGCCGAGCGCTTCCAGTTCGGCGATATGCTTGTCGCGCGCGACCGGATCGCGCCCGGTCCAGCCGGCGATGACGGCCTGGTCGATCGCGAGCGTCAGCGGCGTCAGCATGCCCTTGTCGTCGACGTTGAAGGTCAGGTCAAACACGGATGACATCCTCCATTCCGGCGGCGAGTTCGAAGATGCGGCGATCCGATCCGCCGGCGGCTGCGAGCATCAGTCCGACCGGCACCTCGCCTTCGCGATGCGCGGGCAGCGAGATCGCGCAGCCATCGAGCATGTTGATCAGGGTGCAATTGCGCAAGGCGCGCAAATTCTGCGTGGTGAAGGCCTGATCGTCGGCGAGGTCGGCGATCCTGGGCGGCGTATTCGCGGTGGTCGGCAGCACCAGCGCGTCATAGGGCGCGATGCGCTGTTCGGTTCGGGCAATGAACGAGCGGCGCGCCTTGAGGATGTCGATATAGTCCGCCGCGCTGATGCCTTCGCCGCGCAGGATACGGACGCGGACGCGAGGGTCGTAGATGTCGCCTTTGCCGGTGAGCAGGTAACGGTGCCAGGCGTAACTTTCGGCGGCGGCAAAACCGCCCTTGCTGTTCATGATACCGACGTCGTGAAATTCCGGCACCTCGATGCGCTCGATCAACGCGCCGTGGCGCGACAGCGTCGCCAGCGCGCGCTCGAAGGTTTTGGCGACCTCCTCGTCGAGGTCGTCGAGCGCGATCGTGGTCGGCACCGCGAGCCGCATGCCCTTGACGGTGCGCGGCCGCAACGGCTGCACGGCTTCGTCCGCGAGCACAGCATCCAGCACCGCACAGCATCCGACCGTACGCGCCAGCGGCCCAAAACTGTCGAGCGAGGACGACAGCGGCACGCCGCCGTCGAGCGGCACGCGCGCCTGCGTCGGCTTGTAGCCGACGATGCCGTTATAGGCCGCCGGAATCCGGCAGGAGCCGCCGGTATCGGTGCCGAGCGCGCCATACGCCATGCGGTCGGCGATCGAGACCGCCGCGCCCGAGGACGAGCCGCCAGGCACATGGCCGACACTGCGATTCCAGACGCTCTTCGGCGTGCCGTAGTGCGGATTGATGCCGATGCCGGAATAGGCGAACTCGGTCATGTTTGTGCGGCCGATCACGATGAAGCCGGCCCTGCGCAGCCGCGCCACCACGGGCGCATCGGCTTCGGCCGGCGCAGAATCTTCCAGCGCGCGAGACCCGGCGCGGGTCACCTGCCCCTTGATGTCGTAGAGATCCTTGATCGAGACAGGAATGCCGGCATAGGGCGATGGCGCGGCGCGCGCTTTGCGCAAATGATCCATCGCATCGGCTGCGGCGATCGCCGCGTCCTTGTCGACGTGGATAAAGGTCCGTGCGCCCTCGCCTGCGGAATCGGCAATCCTGGCGAGGCATTCCTCGACCAGTTTGCGCGCGGTGGTGCGTCCGGAGTCGAGATCGGCAGCAAGACTGGCAAGCGTCGGATGGTCAGGCATGGCTCTCTTGTTCATTTCCTGTGGCGTCACTCATGGTCCGATGCAAGCCCGATGTCGAAAGCTGCATCGGCGATTTGCCGTGGCGCGGACTATTGCCCGAGACACGCTGGCATACAAGCGCTCTCGGGCGCGGGAATGCGGCCATGCATCTCCGTCGCCGCTCGGGCCGTTGACGGGCAATAGACAAATGTCGCATCAAGACCGCAACAAGCGGGCAACGCCCGACTTCCCCAAGGAGAAACTGCCGACATGGCCGAGCCCGCGCGCGCCAAACCAAAGCCAACCCCGGAGACCCAGCATTTCTGGGACGGCACGCAGGCCGGTGAATTGCGGCTGCAGCGCTGCGACGCCTGCGCCAACGTCTATTTTCCGCCGCGCCCGTTCTGCCCGTCCTGCGCCTCGCGCAAGGTTTCCGTCTTCAAGGCCAGCGGCAAGGGCAAGCTCTACAGTTATGTCATCAACCACCGCCCCGCCGCGCCCGGCTTCACCCCGCCTTACGCGATCGCGGTCGTCGAACTCGACGAAGGCCCGCGCATGATGAGCAACATCATCGATTGCCCGCAGACGCCGGAGGCGCTGGAGCTCGACATGAAGCTCGAGGTCGCGTTCGAGAAGCTCGACGACAAGATCACCCTTCCCATGTTCCGTCCGGCGAAGGCTTAAGCACCATGCGCAGGAATCAAGTTGCCGTCGTCGGCGCTGCTGAGACCACGGAACTCGGCGTCATCCCGAACATGTCGCAGATCCAGCTCCACGCGGATGCGGCGCTCAATGCTATTGCCGATGCCGGGCTCAAGCTGTCCGACATCGATGGTATCGCGACCGCCGTGGAAACCCCGCAGCAGATCGCCCACTATCTCGGCATCACGCCGACCTGGGTGGACGGCACGTCCGTCGGCGGCTGTTCGTTCATGCTGCACGTCCGCCATGCGGCGGCAGCGATCGAGGCCGGCCTGTGCAAGACCGTGCTGATCACGCATGCCGAGAGCGGCAAGTCGATGATCGGCAAATTGCCGCGCTCGATCCCCGCCGACAGCCTGCAGGGCCAGTTCGAGGCGCCGTTCGGCGTCTACGGGCCGCCCAGCATGTTCCCGATTCCGGTGCTGCGCTACATGAAGACCTACGGCATCACCCATGAACAGATCGCCATGGTCGCTGTCGTGCAGCGCGAATGGGCCGCAAAGAATCCGCGCGCGATGATGAAGGACCCGATCACGGTTGAGGACGTCCTGAACTCGCGGATGATCGCCTACCCGTTCCGCCTGCTGCAGTGCTGCCTCGTTACCGACGGCGGCGGCGCGCTGATCCTGACCTCGGGCGACCGCGCCAAGGACTTTCCGAGAAAGCCGGTCTATATCCTCGGCACCGGCGAGAGCGTGGAAACGCCGATGGTCAGCCAGATGGAGACATTCAACTCCTCGCGCGCCTTCAAAATCGCAGGCCCCACCGCCTTCAAGGAGGCCGGCATCAGCCACAAGGACGTCGATCATCTGATGATCTATGATGCCTTCGCGCATCTGCCGCTCTATGGCCTCGGCGATCTCGGCTTCATGCCGCACGAAGAGACCGGCAAGTTCATCGCCGACGGCAACACCCGCCCCGGCGGCAAGCTGCCGCTCAACACCAATGGTGGCGGATTGAGCTACATGCATTCCGGCATGTACGGCATGTACGCGCTGCAGGAAAGCGTGCGGCAAATGCGCGGCATCGCGCCGGCGCAGGTCAAGGACGCGAAGATTTCGGTCTGCCACGGCGTCGGCGGCATGTTTGCGGCAAGTGGCACGATCATCTTTACGAACGAGAAGTAACCACCTTCGTCATTCCGGGATGGTCCGAAGGACCAGACCCGGAATCTCGAGATTCCGGGTTCGCGCTATGCGCGCCCCGGAATGACGAAGACAACAGGAGACACCCCAATGGCAAAATCACTGCAAGACAAAGTCATCATCGTCACCGGCGCCGGCCGCGGCATCGGCCGCGAGATCGCGCTGCTCTGCGCCGCGGAAGGCGCAAAGGTCGTCGTCAACGATCCCGGCGTCGCCGCCGACGGTGCCGGCTCGAGCGCTGCGCCCGCCGAGGAAGTGGTCGAGGAGATCAAGAAGCGCGGCGGCACCGCGGTCGCCAATTTCGAGTCGGTGGCGGAAGCTATCCCCGCGAGCAAGATCGTGAAGACGGCGACCGATCATTTCGGCCGGCTCGACGGCGTCGTCAACAATGCCGGCATTCTGCGCGACATGATCTTCCATAAGATGAGTGTCGAAGCGTTCGAGGCTGTCATCAAGGTGCACCTGATGGGCTCGTTCTATGTCAGCCACGCCGCGGCGCGGCTGTACCGCGAACAGGAGAGCGGCTCCTTCGTGCACTTCACCTCGACCTCGGGCCTGATCGGCAACTTCGGCCAGGCCAACTACGCCGCCGCCAAGCTCGGCATCGTCGGCCTGTCGAAGTCGATCGCGCTCGACATGGGCCGCTTCAACGTGCGCTCGAACTGCGTCTCGCCGTTCGCCTGGACCCGCATGATCGGCACCATCCCCACCGAGACCGAGGCCGAGAAGGCGCGCGTGGCGAAAATCCAGCAGATGGGTCCGGAGAAGATCGCGCCGCTCTGCGCCTATCTGCTTAGCGACGCCGCCAAGGACGTCACCGGACAGATCTTCGGCGTGCGCATGAACGAGATCTTCCTGTTCAGCCAGAATCGTCCGCTGCGCTCGGTGCAGCGGAGCGAAGGCTGGACGCCGCAGACCATCGCCGAGCACGGCATGCCGGCGCTTGCGGGATCGTTCTACAAGCTCGACCGCTCCGCAGACATATTCACCTGGGATCCGATCTGACAGAAATGTTGGGTGGGCAAAGGCGCACTTTTGCGCCGTGCCCACCATCCTTCCGAGATCGTCAGCTTGAATGGTGGGCACGCTTCGCTTTGCCCACCCTCATATGAGGCGTTTTGAGTCAAGGATGCCGACGGAGGCTTGGGTGTAGTTTTTCGCGTCAGGTATAGCGGCGGCGCGCGGAGCCATGCGTAGCGCAGCGTGCCGCCGCGGTCGGTGCGCTCAGGGACTGGCTTCCGGCGATTTATGCAGCAGCTCACTGCATCACCTCATATCCGGTCGGACCGCTGTGATCCGTACCCACATTCCGCATGCATGCGGCGAGGAAGCCACGAGGATGAGACCCATCTACGAAACGGCCTGTATTTTGCTGGCCCAAGGGTGGCACGGTCACCATCCATCCCGCGCTGACCGCAGCAGATGCCGCGACGCTGACGCGTTCGTTGAAGCGTTTACACCTTTACCGCTTTGAGCACCGCGCCGTCAGGCACCAAGCCGGTCGTGAGGTAGCGCCAGAGCGCCACCATCAGCTTGCGTGCCAAGGCGACGATGGCGACGCGCTTGATGCGCTTGCTGGCATCGAGCGTGCGCTTGCGGTATTCTAGGGTGAGTTTGCTGTCCGGCTGATGCCGCAGCCACAGCCAGGCCAGTTCGATCGCGGCACAACGGGCACGCGGATTGCCGGCCTTGCTGATGCCCTGGTCGCGATCAATCCCGCCGCTTTGCCACGGACTGGGCGTCAGCCCGAAATAGCTCGCAACCTCGCGGCGGTTGCGGAAGTCCTTGTAGAATACTTCGTTGGTCAACGTCGTCGCGAACGCCGGGCCGAGGCATTTGAGGCGGAGCAGCAGATCGCTGCGCTTGGTCATCTGCGCCGCCGCAGGGGTTGCATCCGCTTGAGCCGCTGCCTTGGCGAGCTCATCGAGCCGCTCGCGCACCAGCATCAGCCGCGCGTGCTCGTGCCGGATCTCGCTCAGCATCTGCAGCGGCACCGCCTGGCCCTGCCAGTCCCGCTGCGTTGCCAGCCAGCTCAGCCAGTCGCGCCGGCGCGGGTTCCCGACCGCCATGCCCAATAGCCGCAGCAGCGCCTTGATCCGGTTGGTGTGCGCGGTCTGCTCCTTAACCAGCCGGTCGCGTTCGCGGCTGGCGCGGCGGGCGTCCTCCTGTTCGGCAGCAGGCACCCGGACGATCCGCACCACCCGCGGCTCGCCGCGCAAATACGCCATTAGCGTCCGCAGCATCTTCTCGCCGTCGATCCGGTCGGTCTTCACCCGCCGGGCCCGCTGATCCACCGCTATGCTCGCGGGATCAAATACGTAGTTCGTGATGCCGGCCGCCAGCAGAAGCCGGTGCAGCCAAAAGCCATCGTAGCCCGCTTCGTAGCAACTCACCAACGCCGGAACGCCTCCCAGCGCCCGAGCCGCCCGAGTGCGCTCCCGATCGATCAGCGCCAGCAGCTCGGCATGATTGCCACCTTCCAGCTTGTGGCGCGACATCTTGCCCCTGTCCGGGCTGTGCAGCGTCACCAGCCAGGTCTTCTGACTCAGTTCGATCGCAACGAAAATTGTGCCACAATGACCGGCGGTGGGCGTGGCTATGGTCGATGCTTGCATCTGTCTCTCCGTGGGTTCGAGTGTGGAAACCCAAACCTATCGGAAAGGCCACGCTCACCGCCCATGGAATCTACCAAGCAGCCCGCCATCGCGGGTTGTTTCACCACAGCCCGCCCGCTTTATGCCGGAATGCGAGCCGATGTTTTCCTTCCAACAAAAACGTGGGAGGAAATCATGACAACCTCGCTGACCTTTTCCGATTCCCAACAACAAGGCGGCGGTTTTGACCGTCGCAAGATATTGACGGGCGCGGCAGCGCTTGCCGCCTCCGCCGTGACGATGAAGACGGCCTCTGCCGCCTCGGTGGCGCCGCTTGGCCAGACCGGCGCGCCAACCACGGCAACGCCACCTCTGCCGCTCGGCCCGCTTCCCGGCGCCCGCTATCCAGATTCTCGCCTGGAGTCGATGAAAAAGCCGAAGGTTTCGTTCGGACCGACCGGCTTCCCGGCGTTCGCCGGCACGATGGCGGTGGAGCGCGTCGCAACCGGATTCCGCTGGGCTGAAGGCCCGGTCTACTTCGCAGCCGGACGCTACGTGCTGTTCTCCGACATTCCCAACAACCGCATCATGCGCTTCTCGGAGGATGACGGTCATCTCAGCGTGTATCGCCAGCCGTCGATGAACTCGAACGGCAATACCATCGATCGCGAAGGACGGCTGATCACCTGCGAACATTCCGGCCGGCGGGTCACGCGGACCGAACTCGACGGCTCGATCACCATCATCGCCGACAAGTACAACGGCAAGAGATTGAACTCGCCGAACGACGCGGTCGTCGCGGCCGACGGTTCGATCTGGTTCTGCGATCCGGTCTACGGAATCGGCGGCTATTACGAGGGCATCAAGGCCGAGCCCGAGCAGGAAAAGAAGAACGTCTACCGGGTCGATCCGAAATCTGGCGACATCAAGATGGTCGTCGATGACTTCGTGGAGCCCAACGGGCTTTGCTTCTCGCCCGACGAGAAGAAACTTTATGTCTGCGACACCGGTTTCACCGACGGGCCGGACAACCCGTCGCATATTCGCGTGTTCGACGTGGACCTCGCGGCTGGCAAACTTTCGAACAGCAAAGTCTTTGCGGACATGCCCAAGCCCAGCATTACCGACGGGCTGCGCTGCGACACCGCCGGGCGTCTGTGGTGCTCCGTGGGCTGGGGCGATCCGAACGAGGACGGCGTGCGTTGCTATACGGCTGACGGCGATCTGCTCGGCAAGATTCACATTCCCGAAACCGTCGCCAACCTGTGCTTCGGCGGTCAGCAGCGCAACAGACTCTACATCTGCGGCTCGTCATCGCTCTATGCGGTCTATACGAGTGCGCAGGGCGCGATGAAGCCGTGAACGCTTGAACGCTTCCCACCGTCATTGCGAGGAGCGAAGCGACGAAGCAATCCATACATCCGCGTGTGCCGAGAGAGATGGATTGCTTCGCGGAGCCTGTCATCCGGCGGCGCTTTGCGCCGACCGGGTGGCTCGCAATGACGGGGTGAGACCGTCGCCCACCCTCACCCACTATTTCGCAACCCCGCCGAAATGCCGTTGATGGTAAGCTGAATCCCGCGCAGCACCTGCTCGTCCGGACTATGCGAGCGATGCTCCTTCAGTAGCTCGACCTGCACGTGGTTGAGCGGATCGAGGTAGGGGAAGCGGTTGCGGATTGAGCGTTCCAGCAGCGGGTTGCCCTGCAAGAGGCGCTCGTGGCCCATGATGTCGAGCAGGGTCTCGATCGAGGCATGCCACTCGCGCCGGATGCGTCCGAAGATGCTTTCGCGCAAGGCCACGTCCGGCACCAACTCGGCATAGCGCGAGGCGATCGCAATCGAGCTCTTGGCCAGCACCATGTCCATGTTCGACAGCAGCGTGCGGAAGAACGGCCATTCGCGGTACAGTTCCTGCAGGAACGGCATGCCCTGCTCCGGGTGCTCCGCGATCCAGGTCTCGACCGCGGAGCCGAAGCCGTACCAGCCCGGCAGCATCAGCCGGCACTGCGCCCAACTGAACACCCAGGGGATGGCACGCAGGTCCTCGATTTCGCGGGTCTTCTTGCGCGACGCCGGGCGGCTGCCGATGTTGAGCGTCGAGATTTCGGTGATGACGGTGGAGCCCCAGAAATAATCGGCAAAACCTTCGGTCTCATAGACCAGCCCGCGATAGGCCTTGAATGCCAGCGCCGACAATTGCTCCATTGCCGTCAGATACTCTTTCCGCGGCGCGCTCTGCCGGGGATGCAGCAGGCTCGCCTCCAGCGTGGCTGCGGCCAAGATTTCCAGATTGCTGCGGCCGACTTCCGGATTGGAATATTTGCTCGAGATGATTTCTCCCTGCTCGGTGATGCGGATCTGTCCGTTCACCGCGCCGCCGGGCTGCGCGATGATGGCGTCATAGCTCGGCCCGCCGCCGCGGCCAACCGATCCGCCACGGCCGTGGAACAGTCGCAAGCGCACGCCGTGACGCTCGAACACGTCGACCAGTTCGATTTCAGCTTTATACAGCTCCCAGCCCGAAGTGACGAAGCCGCCGTCCTTGTTGCTGTCGGAATAGCCGAGCATCACTTCCTGGATGCCGCCGCGGCTGTCGACCAGCCGGCGGTAATCGTGCAGCGCCAGCATCCGGTCCATGATGCCGGATGAGGCCTGCAGATCCTCGATGGTTTCGAACAGCGGCACGATGTTGATCGCGCTGCGACCGGAAGGATTGACGAGGCCGACCTCCTTCAACAGCACCGCCACCTCCAGCATGTCCGACATGCCCTTGCACATGGAGATGATGCATTGGCGGATCACGTCGGGGCCGAAGCGCGCATGGGCCTCGGCGGCGGCACGGAACATGGCGAGTTCGCCGCGTGTTTCTTCGCTGTACTTGACGAACACCGAGCTCAGCGGCCTTGCACTGCGCAGCTCGCGCAGCAGCAGATGGACACGGGCCTCCTCATTCAGCGCCAGATAGGACATCCCGGGAATCGCGGCATCGAACAGTTCCGCGACCGTGCGCTCGTGCACCGCGGAATTCTGCCTGATGTCGAGCCGGGCGAGATGAAAGCCGAAGCAATCCACGGCACGACGGAGCAAGCGCAACCGACCGCGCGCGATCACGCCCGAATTGTTCGCAATCAAGGAACGATTCAGAACGTCGAGATCGGCTTTGAACTCCTTCACGCTCGCATAAGGCGCGGCCTCGCCGACCGGACGACGCGTCGTCTCGACCTCGAGCTTTGCAGCGGTCGCGGTCAGCCTTGCATAGATGCCCGACACTGCCAGCCGATACGGTTCACCGCTCCTGTGCGGCGACGTATCCGGCGACCGCTCGGCGAGCGCGCGCAACTCGTCGGAGACGTCGGCAAGGTGCGCGGCCAGCGATAATTCGGAGCCGAGGACATGCAACTCTTCCAGATAGAAGTTCATCACCCGGCTCGACTGCAGGCGCAGCGTGCCGCGCATGACGTCGGCAGTGACAAAGGGGTTGCCGTCGCGGTCGCCGCCGATCCAGCTTCCCACGGTCAGGAACGACGCCAGCTCGCCGGGCGCGCCGCCCTCCTCCCGGTTCAGCCGGTCCTCCAGCGCGCAATGCAGCCGCGGCACCTCGTGCAGGAAGGTGTAATCGTAGAATGACAGGCCGTTGGCGACTTCGTCGAGCACGGTCAGCTTGGTCCGGCGCAGCAGGTTGGTCTGCCACAGCGTCAGTACGGCGCGGCGCAACTGCTCATCACAGGCCTCGGCCTCCTCCTGCGTAAGCTGGACGCGTTCGCGCCGGTCGAGCAGCGCGGCGATCTCCATCTCGCGGTCGATCGTGCTCTTGCGGCGGACTTCGGTCGGATGCGCCGTCAGGACCGGGCTGACGTGGGCGCCTTTAAAGAAGCAGCGCAACTCGGCCGCGCTGATCCCGGCGGTCTTTGCGTGAGCGAGCGTCTGAGTCAGCGCGCTCGGTCGCGGCCCGCCGGGACCGCGGCCACGCATTTGGCGGATGTTGTTCTGGTCCTCGGCGATGTTGGCGAGATGCGAAAAATAGCTGAAGGCGCGGACGATCCGCACGGTATCGCTGATCGACATGCTGTCGAGGATGGTCTCGAGTTCACGCCGCGCCAGCTTGTCCTCGTCGCGGTGGAACCGGATCGAGGTCTGGCGGATCCGCTCCACCAGGTCGAACACATCGCCGCCTTCCTGGTCGCGCACGGTGTCGCCGAGAATGCGCCCAAGTAGGCGGATATCGGTCCGCAGCCGGGCATCCTCCTCCAACGCCAGCGCTTCATCGCTCCGGTTGAACCGGATTTCGATTTCGGAAGGCACGGTCTGGGAAGACATTGGCTGGCTACCTCAAACTGCCCGGCTCTTCCGAGTGTGCAATTTTTTTGCCGCAGTGCAAGATAAAGATGGAGGCGGTGCACACCGTGGTATCCCGGACAAGGCGGAGCGCCCTTCGCGCTGCTCCGCAGAGCCGGGACCCGATGTCAGGTATGCTCAGGCGTGGGCCCCGGATCAGCAGCGTACCGCCGGAGTCGCGCGAAACGCGATCCCGAGCGCGCAGCGGAGCATCCGCGGCACGGCAGCGCCAGCTAAATCCTCCGCCCTGCCCGCTCCCAATAGGGATCGCGCAGGCGGCGCTTGAAGATCTTGCCGGAATCTTCCCGCGGCAGGTTGGACTGGATTTCGATGTGTTTTGGCACCTTGTAGTCGGCCAGCGCGACCTTGAGCTGGCTGCGGATGGAAGCCAGGTCGAGCGTCACCGCCGGCTGCGGCTCCACCACGGCCATCAGCGCCTCGCCGAATTCGGCGTCGGGAATGCCAAACACCGCGCAATCATGCACGCCAGGAATCGCATGCAGCGCAGCCTCGATCTCGGCCGGATAAATATTGACGCCGCCTGAAATCACCATGTCGCGCTTGCGGTCGCAGATGAAGACATAGCCGTCCGCATCGATATAACCGACGTCACCCGAGGTGATGAAACCGTCGCGATCGATCTCGGTGCGCTTTTCCGGCTTGTTATGGTAGGTGAAATCGGGATTGCCTGATATGCGCGAATAGATTTCGCCGATCTCGCCCAGCGGCAGTTCCCTGCCGTCGTCGCCGATGAAACGCAGCTCGGCACCCGGCGCGATCTTGCCGACGGTGCCGGGCTTCTTCAGCGCGTCCTCGGAAGTCGCAAACGTAACCGCACCGGACTCGGTCGATCCATAGAATTCGTAGATGATCGGCCCCCACCATTCGATCATGGCGCGCTTGACGTCGGCCGGGCATGGCGCGGCTGCATGGATGATATGGCGCAGCGACGACATGTCGTATTTCCTGCGCACTTCCTCCGGCAGCTTCATCAGCCGGATGAACATGGTCGGCACCATGAAGATGGTGTCGATCCTCTCGGTCGCGATCACGCGCAAAAATTCCTCCGCGTCGAAGCGCGGCATGATTACCAGTGCGCCGCCGAGGCGGCCGGCGCGCAGGCCGAACGAATTCGGCGCGGAGTGATACAGTGGCCCCGGCAGCAGCGCGCGGGCCCCCGGCTTGAGACCGTAGATCAGCGCGCGCATGCGCTCGGCGTTAGCACTTTGCTCCGGCGTCGGCGCAAAGCGGCGCACGCCCTTGGGATGGCCTGTCGTGCCGGAGGTGTAGATCATGTTCTGCGGCTGCGGCACCGCCGGCCCGTCATAGCGCTGGTGTTGGTTCAGCCAGGATTCGAAATCGATCGCGAAGTCGGGCGTCGCCAGATGATCCGGATTGATCTTGTAATGGCTGAGAATCTCCGGTGGGGTCGGGACACTGAGCGCAGTGACGCCTTGCGGGATCGCCTCGCGTAACTGATGCAGCATGTCGGCATGCGCGATCAGCACGGATGTGCCGGAATCCGTCAGCACATAATTGATCTCTTCCGGCTTGAAGTGCCAGTTGACCGGCACGCCATAGGCGCCGAGCCGCATTGCCGCATAAGCCGCCTCGATGAAGGCGATGTCGTTGCGCATCAGCATGGCAACGCTGTCGCCCTGCTTGACGCCGAGCTTTTGCAGCCCGCTGGCGATGCGCTCAGTCCGTTCGGCGACCTCGCCGTGGTCGCGCCGGCGCTCGCCGCTGATAATGCCGAGGAAGGGTTGGGAGGCTGACATTGTCTCTTTCCGATCTGGTGCCGGGTTTGAAAGCTGCGCAGTCATTCCGGAGCGATGCGAAGCATCGAATCCGGAATCTCGAGATTCCGGGTCTGGTGCTAACGCACCATCCCGGAATGACCGGGAGCCTAGTTATCCCACATCCACAAACCGCGGCGCGCGCTTTTCCATATTGGCGCGCACGGCTTCGGTCTGGTTGGGGCTGCCGAGCAGCTTCTGCTGCTCGACGGATTCGGCCAGCAACGCCGGAGCCGGATCGACGGAGAGTTTGTTCAGCATACGCTTGGCAGCGCGGATCGCGTCGGGACTTTTGCCGGCGATCTCGCGTGCGATCTCGAAAGCCGCCGCGCGCGGATCGTCGCAGATGCGCGTCGCGAGGCCATAACTCATGGCCTCCTGCGCGGAGAAGATGCGGCCGGTATAGGTGAGTTCGCGCAAAATATCGTCGCGAACGAGACTGGCGAGAATGGGCGTGCCGGCCATGTCGGGCACCAGGCCCCATTTAATTTCCATGATCGACATCCGCGCGTCCGGCGTGAGGAAGCGCATGTCGGCCCCGAGCGCGAGCTGGAAGCCGCCGCCGAACGCCACGCCCTGGATCGCGGCGATGACCGGCACCGGAAGCTGGCGCCAGCCCCAGACCGCAGCTTGCGGAAAGTTCGCGATGCCATGGGTGCGTGCAGTGAGGTCGCGCTTCTCGCCGCCGGCGATCCCGTTACCGCCGCTTTCCTTCATGGCCTGAAAGCGCCCCATATCGAGACCGGCGCAAAACGCCCGCCCTTCCCCGGACAATACTACCACCCGGAGCCCCTTTTCATGGGCCAGCCGCTCGGTCGCGGCCACCAGTGCCTCAAACATCGCGGCATCGAGCGCATTCATCTTGTCGGCCCGCACCAGCCGGACATCGGCAATGCCGTCCGAAATCGAGATCGAGACGCGCTGCTCCATGAAAAATCTCCTCAGTTGCTGCTTTACAGAACGGTGTTGTCCGGTTTTAGTCAATCGACCAATTAACAGACAATCCCCTGGGGTGGAAACGATGTTCAACGATCAGCTTCTCGCCGGGCGACGCATTCTCGTGACCGGAGGCGGCACCGGCCTCGGCAAATCCATGGCCGCGCGGTTTCTCCAACTGGGAGCCGAGGTCCACATCTGCGGCCGCCGCAAGATCGTCTGCGACGAGACCGCAACCGAATTGATGGATCTGCATGGTGGGCGCGTGGTCAGCCACGGCGTCGACATCCGCAACGCCATGGCTGTCGACGAGATGATCGAACAGATCTGGGCCTCGGGCCCCCTCACCGATCTCATCAACAATGCCGCCGGCAATTTTATCTCGCGCTCGGAAGAGCTCTCGCCGCGCGGCTTTGACGCGGTCGCCAATATCGTGATGCATGGCACGTTTTACGTGACGCACGCGGTCGGTCGGCGCTGGATCGCCGCCAAGCAACGCGGCAACGTGGTGTCGATCACGGTGACCTGGGTGCGCAACGGCTCGCCCTATGTGGTGCCCTCGGCGATGAGCAAGTCGGCGATCCACGCCATGACGATGTCGCTCGCGGTCGAATGGGGCAAGTACGGCATCCGCCTCAACACCATTGCGCCCGGCGAAATCCCGACCGAGGGTATGAGCAAGCGCATCAAACCGGGCGACGAGGCCGGCGCGCGCACGCGGGCGCAGAACCCGATGGGCCGCGTCGGCACCATGGAGGAATTGCAGAACCTCGCGGTCTTCCTGATCTCCGGCGGTTGCGACTGGATCAACGGCGAGACCATCGCCATGGACGGCGCGCAGGCGCTCGCGATGGGCGGCAATTTCTATCAGTTGCGCGACTGGAGCGACGACGACTGGAACAAGGCGCGCGACTCGATCAAGGCGCAGAACGAGAAGGATCGCGCGGCAAGGGGGTAGTTGTCGTCCCTGCGAACGCAGGGACCCATAACCACCAGCGTCGATAGGTACGAAGGCAACTAGCCTCATCGTCTCACCGAGAGGCCGCGGCGTATGGGTCCCTGCGTTCGCAGGGACGACGGTGGCATATTGTCTTTGTCGCGCGATACCGCCAAACTCCGCGCAACGATAACAAGACGATACGGGAGAGACATGTCCGCTTCGCAGCAATTGACTGATCTCGTCGACATGGTGCGCGACCGCGCCAGAACGCGCGGCAATGCGATCGCCTATGAATTCGAGGGACGCCAGACCAGCTTTGCCGACTTCGATATCAACACCAACCGCGTTGCGAATGCGCTGATCGCGCTCGGCGTCAAGCCGGGCGAGCGGATCGCCTATCTCGGCAAGAACAGTGACATCTATTTCGAGCTACTGATGGGCGCGATGAAGGCCAAGGTGGTGATGGCGCCGGTCAACTGGCGCCTCGCCGGCCCCGAGATCGCCTTCATCGTCGGAGACTGCAAGGCGCCGGTGCTGTTCGCAGGACCGGAGTTCATCGCGCAGGTTCGCAACATCAAGGCGCAACTGCCCGACGTGCGCCACGTGATCACCACCGAGGGCGGCGCGCCGGAATGGCAGGATTTTACGGCTTGGCGCGATGCGGCCAGCGGCGACGATCCGAAGGTGGCGATCAGCCCGAAGGATATCGCGATCCAGCTCTATACCTCGGGCACCACGGGCAAGCCCAAGGGCGCGATGCTGTCGCACGCCAACTTCCTCAATCTGGTGCACGCCGGCAGCGAGGCCGAGAAGCCCGAATGGAACAAGTGGTCGACCGATGACGTCTCGCTGGTGGCGATGCCGGTCTTCCACATCGGCGGCTCCGGCTGGGGCGTGATGGGGCTGTATCACGGAGCCAAGGGCGTGATCGCGCGCGAGTTCGACCCGACCAAGGTGCTGGATTTCTTCGAGCAGTCCGGCATTACCAAACTGTTCATGGTGCCGGCGGCGATGCAGTTCGTGGTGCGGCAGCCGCGCGCGCGGCAGGTGGATTTTTCGCGCCTGAAGTACATGCTCTACGGCGCCTCGCCGATTCCGGCGGCATTGCTGAAGGAGTGCATCGAGGTGTTCAAGTGCGGCTTCGTGCAATTGTATGGGATGACCGAGACGACCGGCACCATCGTCGCCCTTCCGCCCGAGGATCATGTCGAGGGGCTGGAGCGCATGCGCTCCGCCGGCAAGGCGCTGCCCGGCATCGAGCTTGCGATCCTCGATCCCGACGGCAACCGCCTGCCGCCTCGCCAGGTCGGCGAGATCGCGACTCGTTCGGGCTCCAACATGGTCGGCTACTGGAACCTGCCGGAAGCCACCGCCAGGACGCTCGACAGCGACGGCTGGTTGCGCACCGGCGACGCCGGCTACATGGACGAGGACGGCTATCTCTATATCCACGACCGCATCAAGGACATGATCATCTCCGGCGGCGAGAACATCTACCCGGCCGAAGTCGAGAACGCGATCTGCGATCATCCTGATGTCGCCGAAGCCGCCGTGATCGGCATCCCCGACGACAAATGGGGCGAAGCGGTGAAGGCGATCGTGGTGATGAAGCCGGGCAAGCAGGCCACCGCCACCGACATCATCAATTTTACGCGCGAGCGCATTGCGGGATTCAAGACGCCGAAATCGGTCGACTTCATGGAGGCGCTGCCGCGCAATCCGTCGGGGAAAATCTTGCGGCGGAATCTGCGCGAGCCGTATTGGGCGGGTAAGGACCGGCAGGTGAATTGACCTCGCTCTCGTAGGGTGGGCAAAGCGCAGCGTGCCCACCATTCGTTGTCATGACCTGGGTAGATGGTGGGCACGGCGCAAGTGCGCCTTTGCCCACCCTACTTCCCTGCCCGCTCACGCAACGCCCGCCGGCGTTCCTTGGCTTCATCCGACCAGACCTCTGCGGGATCGTAGAACTCGGCAAACGCCTTTGCGCCCGGTGGCAGCGTCACCCAGGGCTGCTTGGTGGAGGTGAAGATGTGAACGTCCGGCGGGCACTGGGACGGATCATCCATGGTACCGACGCGGACAAAACGCACCGCGGGCCCGGAGCCCGGATAGTTGCTCCAGACGGCCACCTTGCAGATCGGGCAGCGGGCGATGCGCTGGCCCTTGCCGCTCGCCGACGGCGTCACGATGATCTCGGGCGCGGCGCCGATATGCTCGACTCTCTCAGCCTCGTACATCGCATTGAGCGCATGCACGGTGCCGGTCTCGCGCTGGCACCAGGTGCAATGGCAGGCATGCACGATCATAGGCCTGCCGTTCAGGCGGTAGCGGACATGCCGGCAAGTACATCCACCTTCCATGATCTTGCTCCTCAGTGCTTCCCCGCGCCCATGTAGCCGAACAGGAATCCCGCCACCTTCCGCTTCTGGATTTCCTCGCTGCCTTCGGTAATGCGGTAGCGGCGGTGGTGGCGGTAGATGTGTTCGAACGGCTTGTGGCGCGAATAGCCCATGCCGCCATGCACCTGCATGGCGCGGTCGGCGGCCTCGCAGCAGAGGCGATTTGCCCAGTAGTTGCACATCGAGACGCGATCGGACAGAGTGTGCTCGACTTGGGCCTGGGTGAGTTGGTCCATCTCCCACGCGGTCTTGCGGATCAATAACCTGAGCATTTCGGCCTGCGTTGCCAGCTCCACCAGCGGCCACTGTATCGCCTGGTTCTCGGCCAGCGCCTTGCCGAACGGTTTGCGCTCGCGCGCATATTTGACGCTTTCGTTGATGCAGTAGACAGCCGCGCCCAGCGAGCTCGCCGCCTGCCGGATCCGGTTCTCGTGCACAAAACATTGCGCCAGCGATAGTCCGCGGCCGATCTCGCCGAACAATGCGTCTTCGGGCACGAATACATCGGTGAAGCTGACGCGGGGATGGTCCGTCGGCATGTTGAAGGTCCACATATATTCCTCGACCTTCACACCCTCGCTTTTGGCCGGCACCAGGAAGCAGGTGATGCCGCGCGCGTCGCCGTCATTGCCGGATGTCCGGGCGAACAGCGCGCAATGGGTCGCGACATGCATGCCGGTGGTCCACATTTTCTGGCCGTTGATGATCCAGCCCTTGACGTTGTCACGCGTCGCCTGCACCGCCCTGGTTTCCATATGCGTAGCGTCGGAACCGTGATCAGGCTCGGTGAGGCCGAAGGTGATGCGGTATTTTCCTGATATCGAGCCTTCGATCATCGCCTTCTGCTCGTCGGTGCCGTAGCGGTCGAGCATGGTCACGAGCGGCAGGTTTCCGACGATCGAATGCTCGTTCTGCAGATCATTGTGCAGGCCAAGGCCCTTTGCAGCGAAATGCTCGCGGATGACGGCCATCCAGAGGTTGGACCCGTCCTTGCCGCCATAGCGCTTCGGGATCGCGAACCGCAAATGGCCGGCGGCGTCGGCGAGGTTCTTGGCCTTGCGCAGCAGCGCTTCCCATTCATGCCGAGGCAGGCCGCCGTTTTCGAAATCGGTACGCGCCCATTCGCGGCGATGATCGAAGAAGCGGATGTTGTCGTCGGCTTCCTCCAGCGGCCTGATCTCGCGCGCGATGAAGCGATCGAGTTCGTCGAGATAGGCTGTGAGGTCGGCAGGCAGGTTGAAATCCAAGGCGGTCTCTCCCGGAAATGTCGTTTATTGCTTTTGCGTTTAGGCGCTACGCGGCGCTCCTGCTCGGATCGATTTAGGTTGGAAGACCACGCCCAAGTCAAGCAACGGAATGGACCTTGGCACGCGCGGGGGCCTTGCGTAATTGGATGGTTTCGGACGGCTGGCCGGCGCTATGATCGCGGCCAATATTCTTCGCCGCAGAAAATCCAAACGGGAGCAAACATGGACCTGAAATTCTCCAAGGTGACACGCAAGGGGCCGATCACGATCATCACGCTGTCGCGGCCGGAAGTGTACAATGCGTTGCATATCGACGCGCATTTCGAGCTCAACAAGGTGTTCGACGATTTTTGCGCGGATCCTGAGCAATGGGTGGCGATCGTCACCGGCGCCGGCGACAAGGCGTTCTGCGCCGGCAACGATTTGAAATGGCAGGCGGCCGGCGGAAAACGCGGCTGGGACAAGGGCGGCTTCGCCGGCCTCACCGCGCGCTTTGACTGCGACAAACCGATCATCGCCGCCGTCAACGGCGTCGCGATGGGCGGCGGCTTCGAGATCGCGCTGGCCTGCGATCTCATCATTGCCTCTGAGAATGCGACCTTCGCCCTGCCCGAGCCGCGCGTCGGCCTTGCCGCGCTTGCCGGCGGCGTGCACCGGCTGCCGCGACAGATCGGGCTGAAGCGCGCCATGGGGATGATCCTCACCGCGCGCCACGTCTCGGCCAAGGAGGGACTTGAGCTCGGCTTCGTCAACGAGGTGGTTCCGGCCGGCGAAGCGCTGGCGGCGGCGGAGCGCTGGGCGGAGACGATCTGCAAGAACTCGCCGATGTCGATCCGCGCCTCCAAGCAGGCGATCCAGCGCGGCCTCGAAGTGTCGCTGGAACAGGCGATCGCCGAGCAGCGCGAATACCCGGCCGTGAAGGCGATGGCGGCCTCGCAGGATTACATCGAGGGACCGAAGGCGTTTGCGGAGAAGCGTCCGCCGAAATGGCTGGGGCGGTGAGGATTTCGGTACCCACGACGGGTCATTCCGGGGCGATGCGAAGCATCGAACCCGGAATCTCGAGATTCCGGGTTTGGTCCTTCGGACCATCCCGGAATGACGAAGCCAGTTACTTATTTCCCAGCTCCCTCTTGTACGACGCATAGTTCGGCTGATCGACGGCGAGCTTGTCCATCGTGGTCCGCCAGAGGTGCTCGGCCAGCCCTGCCGTCTGCAGATCTACTTCGCCTCTGGCGATCTTCTCGCACAGCGCGCGATTCAATTCGATCAGCGAGCCATCCATGCCGAGCAACTGCTTCAGCCGCGCGTCCTCCGCTGCGTCGCTGCCCTGCTCCAGCGACAATTGCCGCGTCACCAGGTCGAGCGCGTTGATGCCGACACGGAGCTTGAAGGCGTTATGGCCCTTGATCTCTGGGGCGATCTCGTTGCGAAGGAAGTCTGCGACCGCCTTGATCAGTTCGGTGGGAGTCGGTTCGTCCTGCATGTTATTTCCCTCGCGGAGCGAGTAACCGTAACAAGTCGATCTCAGTCTCCGACGAGCGCCGCCCGATCATGGCGCGTTCCATCGAATGGTCGGGGCCTTGCCGGAAACGCTGCATCATGCCGCAGCACATGATGCCCCAGCGCAGCGTGCCCATCACTTCCCAGAACATCACACGATCAGGATCGACCTTGCGGCCGGCTTCCTCGTATCCGGCGAACAATTCGTCCCGCGTCCCGAAACCTCCGACCGGCTTGTCGATCTCGCCGAAGCGCCAGGAGTTGACGCAGATCCACCCCAAGTCTTCCATCGGATCGCCGACATGCGCGAGCTCCCAGTCCAGCACCGCACGGACGCCGTCGGCGCCGATGATCAGGTTGCCGTGGCGAAAATCGCCATGCACCAGCGTCACCTCCTGCGACGGTCCGGGATCGCGCTCGCGCAGCCAGCGTAGCGCCAGTTCGAACACCGGCCGCGGCCAGTTGAAGCTGCGGTATTCCCGCTCGAGGTCGGCGATCTCCTTCGTCGCGCTCATCTCGCGCAATTTCGGCAGTTTCGCTGGGGCTAAGCCGTGAATGCCGGCGATCACGCGGCCCAACTGCCGCGCCAGGATCGGCCGCGCCTTGGCGAATTGCTCATCGCGCAGGATCTTGCGCGCGATGGTCTCGCCCTCGATGCGTTGCATGATGAAGCCGCGGCCGAGTTCGTCCTCCGGCTTCAGCACATGCATCACGCGCGGCGAAGGCAGGCCGGCATCATGTGCCAATTGCATCAGCGTCGCCTCGGCATCCAGGCCGGCCGCCCGCCCCGGCGACGCGCCATAGCCCGGAGGCGCGCGGCGCAGGATGGCGCCAACATTGCCGCTCGGATGCACGATATCGAACGTCCAGGTCTCCTGGCTGGCGCCGCCGGAGAGCTTGGCGGCCCCAGTCACGCCGGTCGCTCCCGGATACCAGGAGGCGACGCAGCGCCCGAGTTGCTCCTCGATCATTTGCCCCTGAACTTGGCGGGGCGCTTTTCGAGGAAGGCGCTGACGCCTTCCTTGAAATCATCAGCCGCGCCGGCGATGCGTTGCGATTCGAATTCGAGGTTGAGCTGCTCCTCGAAGGAATTTTCCGGGCTGTCCCAGTAGAGCTTGCGGATCAGCGACAGCGCGATCGTCGGGCCATTGGCGAGCTCTTGCGCGAGCTTCATCGCCTCCTCCATCAAGTCAGCATCGTCATAGACGCGGTTGACGAGGCCCCATTCCAGAGCTTTCTCAGCCGGCAACCGTTCACCCATCAGCGACAATTCGACTGAGCGCGCCTTGCCGATCATGCGCGGCAACAGCCAGGTCGAGCCGCAGTCCGGCACCAGGCCGATGCGCCGGAACGCCTGCAGGAAATAGGACGAGCGGGCGCAGAGGATCATGTCGCCCATCAGCGCAAAGCTCATGCCGGCGCCCGCGGCGGGACCGTTGACGGCCGTGACGATCGGACAATGCAGCCGGCGCAGCCGCCGCAGGAACGGGTGAAAACCGATTTCCAGCGATTGCCCGGCATTGCTCTTGCCGGGCTTCTGGTTGTTGCGGCCCTGCAGGTTGGCGCCGGTACAGAAGGCGCGTCCAGCGCCGGTCAGCACGAGGCAGCGCACCTCCTCTCGCTTCTCCTCGATCGCATCGAGCGCTTCGCCAAGCCCGCCCAGCATGTCCATCGAGACCGCGTTCATGACCTCCTGATGGTCGAGCTTGAGAACGGCGACCGCGCCATCGAAATCGAGCGTGACGTGCTTGAACTGCATTGTTTCCTCTTAACTTGTGTTTACGCGCTATTTCGCTGCGCGGAAGATCGGACGATGTCTCGCCCATATTTGATTTTCTGGGCGGCGTTGTCCATGCTTGCGCCAGAACATCTGCCCGCCGCAGGGCGCAACTCTGTTGCCAAACAAATGGAAACATCCAATGAGCATCTTTGACCTCACCGGCCGCACGGCCGTCATCACCGGCGGCAATGGCGGCATCGGCCTCGGCATTGCGCAGGCGCTGAACGCGCAAGGCTGCAACGTCTCGATCTGGGGCCGCAATGGCGACAAGAACAAGAGCGCGGCGACAACCATGTCGGCCGGGCCCGGCAAGGTGCATACGCAAATCTGCGACGTCTCCGACCCCGCCTCCGTCAAGGCCGCGATGAAGGCGACGCTCGATACGTTCGGCCGCGTCGATGGCTGCTTTGCCAATGCCGGTATCGGCGGCGGCGGACGGCGCGCCTTTATCGACCGCACCGAGGAGGAATGGCGAAAAATGTTCGCGACCAATCTCGACGGCGTCTTCCACGTGTTTCAGGCCGCCGCCCGCCACATGACCGAACGTGCGGACGCCGGCGACAAATTCGGCCGGCTGGTGGCGACCTCGAGCCTGGCGTCCTTGTTCGGCACCGCGCGCAACGAGCATTACGCCGGCACCAAGGCGGCGCTGAACGCGCTGTGCCGCGCACTCGCGGTCGAGCTGGCGCGCTACGGCGTCACCGCGAACGCGATCCTGCCCGGCTGGATCAAGAGCGACATGACGTCGGGGCTGATGGCCAACGACAAATTCGTCGCCAACGTGATGCCGCGCATTCCAGTGCGCCGCTTCGGCGAGCCGAGCGATTTCGGCGGCATCGCCGTGTACATCATGAGCAAGGCATCGTCGTATCATACGGCGGATTGCTTTGTGATCGATGGCGGGTATACGGCGTTTTGAGGTGGGTGTGGCGCGCTAGGCCTCGTCATACAGAGCCGTCATCCCCCGCGAAGGCGGGGGATCCAGTACGCCGCGGCTTCTCGATCAGGCAATTGGCGTCTCTGGAATACTGGATCGTCCGCCTTCGCGGACGATGACAACTGTGTATGACTTCGCGATCTCGCGACGCATTGCGCCCGAGTCCGTAGGGTGGACAATGCGACTTGTCCGCCGTAGCTCAACGAGCGAAGGCGGAAGCGTGCCACCATCAAGCGATCGGTGAGAGATGGTGGGCACGGCGCATGCGCGCCTTTGCCCACCCTACGGTCAGTCTATCCCCACGGGCCGCGCGAGGTAGAAGTCCGGCCCCACGGGCCACGGCCCGGATAGTTGGCGCGCGCGTTGGCGGAGAAGGTGCCGCCCTGCGCGCCAAGCTCCGCCGCGAGCTGCTGCAACGCGGCGATGCGGTTCTCGGTCGAGGGGTGCGTCGTGAAGAGATTGTCCATGCCCTGACCCGACAACGGGTTGATGATGAACATGTGCGCGGTCGCCGGATTGCGCTCGGCCTCGACATTCGGCACGACATGCGCGGCGTTGGCGATCTTGGCCAGAGCGGACGCAAGCCACATCGGCTGACCGCAAATGCGCGCGCCGAGATCGTCTGCGGCGTATTCGCGGGTCCGGCTGATCGCCATCTGCACCAGCATGGCGCCGAGCGGGGCCAGGATCATCATGGCAATCGATCCGATGATGCCGGGACCGTTGTCTCGGTTGCCGCCAAAGAACATGCCGAACTGCGCCAGCATCGAGACCGCACCGGCAATAGTCGCGGTGATGGTCATCAGCAGCGTATCGTGATTCTTGATGTGCGCCAGCTCGTGCGCGATCACGCCCGCGAGCTCTTCGCGGCTGACCGACTGCACCAGACCCGTGGTCACGGCGACCGCCGCGTTCTGCGGATTGCGGCCGGTGGCGAAGGCGTTGGGCTGCGGCTCGTCCATCAGGAACACGCGCGGCATCGGCAGGCCGGCGCGGCCGGCGAGTTCGGCCACGAGATTGAAGAGATCGGGCGCCGTGCGCTGGTCGACCTCATGGGCGCCGTACATCGACAGCACCATGCGGTCCGAATTCCAGTAGGCGAAAATATTGGTCGCAGCCGCGATCACGAGCGCGATCGTGGCACCGGTGGCGCCGCCGATCAGATAGCCGACGCCCATGAAGAGGCCGGTCAGACCGGCCAACAGAATGGCAGTCTTAAAATAGCTCATTGTCGTCTCCTTGCCGCCCGCGGCGGATACGCCGGGCTGGCATCCCAAAGGTAGGAACTCCCGTGGCCGCGCTTCAAGATGCCGGGGTGCGTCGAGGCGCCGCGTTTGGCGACAGGAACCAACGCGCCAGCCGGATTAACGATCCGTAATCCGGTGGGATCGCGTGGCTTTTCGGCTACCGGACGGGGCCGCTTGTAGAACGCCCGCGCCGCCGTCTACATTGCCCGGCAACGGGCAGCGTGATGAGGCGGGCCGGGAAAGCGAAGTGGCAAGCAATTTGCGTTTGTTCGGAAAAATGTTCGTCCGGAAAAACTGGGAGGAAATTGAAGAAATGTTTTCGCATGTGATGATCGGCACCAACGACCTCGACAAGGCCAAGGCGTTCTATGACGCATTGCTCGGCACGCTCGGTGTGCGGCCGGCACGGGTCGACGGCCACCGCATTTTCTACATCACCAAGACCGGGATATTCTCGGTGACCAAGCCGATCAACGGCCAGCCCGCGACGCCCGCCAATGGCGGCACCATCGGCTTTGCGGCCGACTCGGCCGAACAGGCCGACGCATGGCACGCGGCCGGCATCGCCAATGGCGGAACGACCTGCGAAAATCCGCCGGGCATCCGCGAAGGCAGCGCAGGCAAACTCTATCTCGCTTATTTGCGCGATCTCGACGGCAACAAGATCTGCGCGATGCACAGGATGCCGGCGTAGACGTGTAGGGTGGGTTAGGCGAAGCCGTAACCCACCTTTCTTTCAGCTCCGAATGCTGCGGATTACGCTTCGGTAATCCGCTCTACGCACTTCCCACGGCGCGGAAAATCACGCCCCCTCTCCCGTCCTTGTACAAGCCCTGCCCCGCCGTCTACATTGCCGGCCAACGAGCCGAGTGCGCGCCCGCAGATGAATGGTCTGCGCAATGGGAGGAATATACATGAAACACGCCTACATCCCGCGGACGACGACCTACAATCTCAACCCGGGCGAAGAACTCAACGATTTGCGCATGTCGGACGAGGTTCGTCCGCTCTACGAGCACGTCAAGAAATTCATCCGCGAGACCGTCGATCCGATGTCGGTCGAGTTCATGCGGCTCGGCGAGGGCAAGAAGGACCGCTGGAGCTTTACGCCGGAGCAACTCGCGGTGCTGCAGAAGGCCAAGGACAAGGCCAAGGAAGAGGGCCTGTGGAATTTCTTTTTGCCTGATGCCGAGACCGGCGAAGGCCTGAAGAATCTCGACTACGCCTATATCGCGGTTGAACTGGCGAAGAATCCGCTGGCGTCGGAGACCATGAACTGCTCGGCGCCCGATACCGGCAACATGGAAGTGCTGGAGCGCGTCGGCACCAAGGAGCAGAAGGAGAAGTGGCTGAAGCCGCTGCTGGCAGGCGAAATCCGCTCGGCCTACGCGATGACCGAACCCAACGTTGCCTCCTCCGACGCCAAGAATATTTCCACCACGGCAAAACTCGTCGGCGACGAATGGGTGATCAACGGCGAGAAGTATTACATCTCCGGCGCCGGCGATCCGCGCTGCAAGATCATGATCGTGATGGTGAAGACCAATCCCGATGCACCGCCGAGCAAGCAGCAGTCGCAGATCCTGGTGCCGATCGACACCCCCGGCGTCGAGATTTTGGGCCCGATGCACGTGTTCGGCCACGACCACGCGCCGCGCGGCCACATGCATCTGCGCTTCAACAATTGCCGGGTGCCGAAGGAGAACATTTTGCTCGGCGAAGGCCGCGGCTTTGAAATCTCGCAAGTCCGCCTCGGACCGGGGCGCATCCATCACTGCATGCGCACGATCGGCAAGGCGGAAAAGGCCCTCGACCTGATGGTGTCGCGCGGGCTCACCCGCGAAGCCTTCGGCAAGAAGATCGCCCATCTCGGCGGAAACTTGCAGATCATCGCGCAGGCGCGCTGCGAGATCGAGGCGATGCGCCTGATGGTGCTGAAAGCCGCGAAAGCGATGGACGTGCTTGGCAACAAGGAGGCGCGGATCTGGGTCAGCATGGTCAAGGCCATGGTGCCGGAGCGCACCTGCAAGATCATCGACCAGGCAATCCAGATGCACGGCGCCACCGGCATTTCGCAGTGGAGCCCGCTCGGCGAGATGTACCAGGACGTCCGCCACCTCCGCTTCGCCGACGGTCCGGACGAGGTGCACTGGATGGTGGTCGGAAGGCATGAACTGAGCATGCCGTAGAGTTGTGCTCTCGTAGGGTGGGCAAAGGCGCGCAAGCGCTGTGCCCACCGCTACTTGCGCCCGCACTGAATGCGGAGCCCCCTACATGCAATACGACCCCAGCGATCTAAAACCCCGCGAGCGCTACAAGGTGCTCACCTCCTTCGTGCTGCCGCGGCCGATCGCCTGGGTGACGACGATTGGTCCGACCGGCGTGGTCAACGCGGCGCCGTTCAGCTTCTTCAACGTGTTCTGCGAGGACCCACCGCTCTGCATGTTTGCCGCCAATCTGCGGCCCGACGGCCGCGTCAAGGATACCGTGATCAACATCCGGCGGACTAACGAGTTCGTCGTCAACATGACCGACGAGCCCTTGGCGCGGGCGATGCATGAAAGCAGCGGCGATTTTCCGCCCGAGGTCGGCGAGCCGGACTATCTTGATCTCAAACTGGCGCCCTCGACCAAAATCATCGTACCGCGGCTGGCGGATGCGCCGTTTGCGATGGAGTGCAAGACCTGGAAGGAGATCGACGTCAACGGCGACCGGCTGTTGGTGATGGGCGAAGGCATCCACTTCCATATCCGCGACGAATTGTGGGATCACGCCGCGATGCGCGTGCACATGGAGCGCTATCACCCGATCGGCCGCATGTTCGCGGACCGTTATTGCCGGACCGACGACCGCGTGGTGTTTCCGCCGGCGGAAGGGGCGAAGACGGCGGTGTAGCCCGTAGGGTGGGCAAAGCCACCGGGTCGCGCGAATGCGCGCCCGATGACAGGCTCCGCGTGCCCACCATTCCAACCACGCATGAAGATGGTGGGCACGGCGCTAGTGTCCTGAACCAGAAGTTCGCAACATCTGGGCGTGGTTGGCCGAGACATTGTATCGGCAGAAGCGCTCGATGGAAGCAAGGATGTCATCGGCTGATTTGGTCCATCGGAACGGCTTGGGATCGGCATTGTGTCGGTCGATGAACGAAGTGATGTCAGCCCTGAGGGCGGCGACACTGCGGTAGACGCCGCGCCTAATCTTCTGATCCGTGAGGAGCGCGAAGAAGCGCTCGACCTGATTGAGCCATGACGAACTGGTCGGGGTCAGGTGCACGTGCCAACGCGGCCTTTTGGCCAGCCATCGCCGGATCAGCGGAGTCTTGTGCGTAGCGTAGTTATCCATGACGAGATGGACGTCGAGTTCGCGCGGCACGGCGGCCTCGATCTCATCGAGGAACTTGCGGAACTCGGCGGCACGGTGCCGTCCGTAACACTTGCCGATGACCCGTCCGGTCGCAATGTCGAGGGCGGCGAACAGCGATGTGGTGCCGTGCCTTCTGTAGTCGTGGCTCCTTCGGGCCGGCTGGCCGGGACGCATCGGCAGCATCGGCTGACTGCGGTCCAGCGCCTGGATTTGAGACTTCTCATCCACACACAGGACGATGGCGTGCTCCGGCGGCGAGACGTAAAGGCCCACGACGTCGCGCACCTTGGCCACGAAGTTCGGATCGGTCGAGAGCTTGAACGTCTCCAGCCGGTGCGGCTGGAGCCCGAAGGCCCGCCAGATGCGTTGCACCGTCGACACCGACAGGCCGCTGGCCTTCGCCATGCCGCGAGAACTCCAATGGGTGGCGTTCTCGGGGCAGCTCTCCAGCGTCCGCACGATCACAGCTTCGATGCGGGCATCGTCAATCGTGCGTGGCGCTCCGGAGCGTGGTTCGTCATACAACCCGGCCACACGCTGCTCCACAAAACGCCGCCGCCACTTTCCTACCGTCGCCCGGTCCAGGCCCAGCTTGGTTGCCACTTCCTTGTTCTGGCCGCCTTCCGCACAGGTCAGCACGATCCGGGCTCTCAGAGCCAGCGCCTGCGCCGTCTTCCGCCGCATGGTCAGCGACTTCAGTTCGGCACGCTCATCATCGCTCAATATCAGGGGGACAAGTCGCTGGACCGCCATTGGATGCTCCGTCGCTGTTTGCCCTTCCTTGGCACAGCGACGCGAATCTAACGCGACTCTAAGATTGCGAACTTGTGACTCGGGACACTAGAGCGCCTTTGCCCACCCTACGAATCTCGGCTTGGCCTATGCGCACGCAGGAAAGACCGGATCTGCCGCACCGCGAGCGGCACCCGCTCTTTCGGCTCCTTCCACGGAAACAGGCTGACCTCCGCGTTCGGCGCCAGCAGCGCGCTCTCCATGGCAACCGCATACGGATGCGCCGGGATGTCGTCGGGCAGGATCAGCACCGGCGTCTGGCATTGACGCACAAAATCGCGCGTCACGGTGAAGACGAAATCGGGATCGGTGCGATACATCCGGGTCAGGAATTTTTCTGCCTGCTCCATCGTGATGTCGGACCGGCGTTTTGTCAGTTCCGGCGCCCAGCCGGTCATGTTGTTATTGTAAAACAGGTCGCGCATTTCGGGACGCGAGCCTGACGGCATCGCCAATACGGCGGCGACGACGCGATCCGGCGCGCGCTTGATCAGATTCCAGATCAAGGGGCCGCCGATGCAGAAACCCAGCACCATGAATTTTTCAAAGCCGAGGTGATCCATCAAGGCGAGCTGATCATCGGTGTGGGAATCCCAGGGGCGCTCGATCTCGAGCGGGCCGGTGGATTGGCCGGGCGGCGCGTTGCGCAGGTCGTAGGCGATGCAGCGGTATTCGTTGCCGAACTCCTTGATGGCGTTGAAGGGCGGATAGTCGCCGGTGATGCCGGAGATGTTCGAATTCAATCCGCCGCCGGCGATCAGGAGCAGCGGAAAGCCGGAGCCGGCTTCCTCGTAGTGGATGCGGACTGGGCCTTTTTCGAACAAGCTCATGGCGGCTTTTCCTCTGCCCTGTTGGGCGCGCGGGACCTTTGTTGGTTGTTTATCGAGAGTCCCCCTGCGCCGGCTCGCCGATCTTGTCCTGCGTCCTGGTATCGAAATCGCTCGCATCGTGCCGCTCATGCAACTGGCTTGCCGGATCGCCGGAGATGCGGTTGACCATGCGCCCGCGTTTCACCGCCGGGCGCTTGGCGATCGCATCGGTCCAGCGCTGCACGTTCTTGTATTCGTGCACCGAGAGGAATTCGCCGGCGCCGTAGACCAGGCCCTTGGCCAGCGCGCCGTACCATGGCCAGGTCGCCATGTCGGCGATCGTGTATTCACTCCCTGCGAGATATTCGTTGTCGGCCAAACGCCGATTGAGCACGTCGAGCTGGCGCTTCACCTCCATGGCGTAGCGGTCGATGGCGTATTCGATCTTGGTCGGCGCATAAGCGTAAAAATGGCCGAAGCCGCCGCCGAGATACGGCGCGCTGCCCATCTGCCAGAACAGCCACGACAGGCATTCGGCCCGCGCCGGCCCGCTCGCCGGCAAAAAGGCACCGAACTTTTCGGCGAGATGCATCAGGATCGCACCTGATTCAAACACCCGGATCGGCGTCGGTCCGCTGCGATCCATCAGTGCGGGGATCTTCGAATTCGGATTGACAGCGACGAAGCCGCTGCCGAACTGGTTGCCGTCGATCTTGATCAGCCAAGCGTCGTATTCAGCGCCGCTGTAGCCGGCCGCAAGCAGCTCCTCGAACATTACGGTGACCTTGACGCCGTTGGGCGTAGCCAGCGAGTAGAGCTGGAACGGATGGCGGCCGACCGGCAGCTCCGCCTCATGCGTAGGGCCTGCGATCGGGCGATTGATCGCGGCGAACCGGCCGCCGCTTTCCTTGTTCCAGGTCCAGACTTTTGGCGGCACGTATTCGGCGGGATCGTTAACGGGGGCATCGGTCATTCGGGTCGGCTCCAGGCTTCTTCGGCCGTCTCGCGATTGCGTGATCTGTCGCGCGTCGGCTGGTGCAATCCATGTAACGTTTCGTATCAGCACCGCAACAGAACAAAAAGCGCGCAAAAATCAGGGGAGGAATGCGCCATGCCACGCCTGCCTTGATTGCACGAGGGAAATGTACTCGGAGCAATGCTGCTGTGGCTGGCGTAGTCGAGATCGGCCATACTGGATGTGTCGCCATCAAAGAGACCCATCCACATGCTCCCATCACAGCGCGCCCTGTTCGAGATGCCGCGCCAGATCTGCTACCTGAACGCCGCCTCTTTCAGCCCGCTGCCGCTTCGAACGCTGGAGGCCGGCCGCGCCGCGGTTCTCCGCAAGGGCACGCCGTGGACGCTAGAGGCTTCCTTCGCCAATCAGCAGCATGAACGCGCGCGCCTAGCTGCCGCCCGGCTGATCAATGCCGAAGCCGCCGATATCGCGCTGATTCCCTCGATCAGTTACGGCGTTGCTACCGCCGCGAAGATGCTGCCGATCGCCCGCGGCACGCGCGTGATCGTGCTGGAGAACGATCATTCCTCGCCGGTGCTCGAATGGCAGACGCGGGCCGAGGCAGAAGGGTTCACCGTCGAGACGGTGCGGCAACCTGACGATGGCGACTGGACGGCGGCGGTTCTCGGAAGCATCGAGCGATCCGGCGCTCCGCCGGTCAGCCTGGCCTCGATCTCATCAGTGCACTGGTCGGACGGCGGGTTGATCGATGTCGACAAGGTCGGCGCGGCACTGCGGCAGCGGAGCGCCGCCTTCCTTGTCGACGCGACGCACAGCATTGGCGTGCTGACGACCGACGTGAAGCGTCTCGACCCGGATTTTGTGATCTTCCCGGCCTACAAATGGCTGCTCGGCCCTTACGGCCGCGCCTTTCTCTATGTTGCAAAACGCCATCAAGGCGGTATCCCGCTTGAGCAGACCGCGTCCGGCCGCTGCAACGTGCGCGCCGATAACGCTGTCTATTTCACCGATCTCAGTTATGTTCCCGATGCGCGGCGCTTCGACATGGGCGAGCGCGACCATTTCATCTCGATGGAGATGGCCTCGATCGGCATGGAGATGATGGCTGACTGGGGCGCGCCGGCCATTGTGCAACGTCTCACGATGCTGACGGAGCGGATCGCGCAAGCCGTGCGCGGCATCGGCGTCCACGTTCCCGAACCTCACCTGCGGGCGCCGCATGTATTGAGCCTCGCCTTCAAGGGCGGAATGCCGGCGGGCCTCGTCGAAGGATTGGCGAGCGAACGCGTCTATGTCGCTCCGCGCCTCGGGCGCATGCGCATCTCGCCCCACGTCTATAATGACGAGGCCGATGTCGATCGATTTGTTGAGGTGTTGGCGCGGCGGCTGCGCGGCTAACATGTAGGGCGCTTTGCCCGCTCGACCCTTATGTCAGACCTCATCCTGAGGAGCCGCGAAAGCGGCGTCTCGAAGGATGAATGGCACCGGCGGGGCCACATGGTTCGAGACGGCGCATTCGCGCCTCCTCACCATGAGGGTCAAAGAGTTGCGATGCGGCGGTTTACGACGCTGCCACCTTGCGCGGCACCGAAGCTCGCTCCATCACAAATCCCTCATAGCCCTTGGCCGCGACGTCGTTGCAGATCTTCCGGTACGGCCCGACGCCGCCGATATAGGGCATGAAGATGCGCGGCTTGCCCGGGACGTTGGCGCCCATGTACCAGGAATTGGCCTGCGGATAGAGCGTGCTGGAGGCGACCTCGTTGACATGGGCGACCCATTTGTCCTCGGCTTCGGTGGCGGCCTCCATCGTGTCGAGCCCGCGATCGCGCATGTGAGCGAGACAGTCGGTGATCCAGTCGACATGCTGCTCGATCGACACGATCATGTTGGACAGCACCGACGGGCTGCCGGGGCCGGTGACGACAAAGAGATTGGGAAAGCCCGCGCTCATCAAGCCGAGATAGGTGCGCGGGCCCGCGGCCCATTTTTGATTGAGCGTCTGGCCGTCGCGGCCCTTGATATCGATCTTCGCCACCGATCCCGTCATGGCGTCAAAACCGGTCGCCAACACCAGAGCGTCGACTTCGTAGTTTCTGCCGGCCACGCGCACGGCGTTTTCGGTGATCTCTTCAATCGGATTCGACTTGATGTCGACCAGCGTCACGTTTGGGCGGTTGAAGGTCGCGAAATAATCTGTGTCGATGCAGATGCGTTTTGAGCCGATCGGATGGTTGTTCGGCTGCAACAGTTTTGCCGTTTCCGGGTCCTTGACGATCCCGGCGATCTTCTCGCGGACGAAATTCGCAGCGGTGTCGTTGGCGGCCTTGTCGAGCGCAAGATTGTTGTAGACCGACATGAAGGTAAGCCCGCCGTGATTCCAGCGCGCCTCGTACTTGGCGCGGCGCTCATTGTCGCCGTCATCGAGCGCGCCGCGGTCGGGCATCTCGGTGTAGATGCCATTTTTCGCGACCTCGCGGGCGAAGCGCCTGATCTCGGGATAGTTGGCGCGGAATTTTTGCCGGTCCTCTTCGTTGAGCGGAGCGTTGCGCGCGGGAATCGAAAAGTTCGCGGTGCGTTGGAATACCGTCAGATGGCTGGCCTGTTCGGCGATGACCGGCACCGACTGAATCCCCGACGATCCGGTGCCGATGACGCCGACGCGCTGGCCGGTGAAATCGACTTCCTCATGCGGCCAGTGGCCGGTGTGGTAGACCTTGCCCTTGAACCGACCGAGACCCTTGATGTCGGGCATCCGCGCGTTCGACAAGCAGCCGGTGGCGAGCACGACGAATTTTGCTGACACCGTTTTGCCGTGCGAAGTCGTTACCGACCAGAGGGAGGTCGCCTCATCGAACTCGGCACGATCGACGCGGGTGTCGAACTGGATGTCCCTTCGCAGATCGAAGCGGTCGGCGACGTGGTTGGCGTATTTCAAAATCTCCGGCTGCGGTGCATAGCGCTCGCTCCAGTCCCACTCCTGCTGCAGCTCTTCCGAGAACGAATAGGAATACTGCATGCTCTCGACGTCGCAGCGCGCGCCGGGATAGCGGTTCCAGTACCAGGTGCCGCCGACGCCCGAGCCCTGCTCGTAGACCCGCGCCGTCATCCCCTGCCCGCGCAAGCGGTGCAGCATGTACATGCCGGCAAAGCCCGCGCCGACCACGACGACGTCGTAGGTAGCAGACGATTTGGCGGCGGCAGACGGCATGACGGACATGAAAACGGGCTCCCTGAAAATTATGTTGGTTGCGTGCAGCATTCTATCGCTAGCGCCAAAGCGCAAGACGCAAATCGGCGGCCGTGCCCTGCATATTTTGCGAGATGGAATGTTCGCTCCTCAGGGTGAGGAGCGCGTCTTCGCGCATCTCGAACCATGAGGCCCCGTCTGTGGCCTTCATCCTTCGAGACGCCTGCTGCGCAGGCTCCTCAGGATGAGGAACTAACACCGCTTGGCATGCAAGCCTCCGATGGGCTAGCGTCGCGCGGAAAGCCGAGCAGCAATCTGGAATGCTGCCGCCGGGAGGTCACCATGAAATCGCCAATCTGCGACATGCTGGGAATTGAATTCCCCCTGCTCGCCTTCAGCCATTGCCGCGACGTCGTTGCCGCCGTCAGCCGCGCCGGCGGGTTTGGCGTATTGGGAGCGACCGCGCATTCGCCCGAGACGATCGAACAGGAATTGAAATGGATCGACGATCACACCGATGGCAAGCCCTACGGGCTCGACGTGCTGATCCCTGAAAACATTTCGACCGCGGGCGAGAAGGACGTCACCTGGAAGAGCCTGGAGGCGCGGATTTCGCCGCAGCATCGCGATTTCACCCGCAACCTGCTGAAGAAATACGGCGTCGAGTTGACGACGAGCAATGTCGCCGACAACCAGCCGCAGCCGTTTGACGCGCAGCGCGCGCTTGACGTGCTCGAGGTCTCGTTTCGCCATCCGATCAAGCTGATTGCGAACGCGCTTGGCGTGCCGCCGAAGCAGATGATCGACATGGGCCGCAAGCATGGCGTGCCGGTGGCGGCGCTCGTTGGTTCGAAAGAACATGCTTTGAGGCAGGTCGCTGCCGGCGTCGATATTTTGGTTGCGCAAGGCACCGAGGCCGGCGGCCATTGCGGCGAGGTCTCGACCATGGTGCTGGTGCCCGAGGTGATCAAGGCGATCAAGCCGGTCCGCGACGTGCCGGTGCTGGCCGCAGGCGGCATCATGACAGGCAGGCAGATGGCGGCCTGCATGGCGATGGGTGCGGCTGGCGCCTGGACCGGCTCGGTGTGGCTGGCGACGGTGGAATCGGAGACCACGGAAATTTTCCGCGAGAAGATGATCGCGGCATCCTCCCGCGACGCCGTCCGCTCCAAGGGCCGCACCGGCAAGCCGGCACGACAATTGCGGTCGGTGTGGACCGATGCATGGGACCGCGGACCGGACAGCCCCGGCGCCTTGCCGATGCCGCTGCAAAGCATCATCAGCCGCGACGCCTTCAATTCGATCGACCGCGCGGCCGCCGCCGGCAATGTGCAGGCGCGCGACCTCGTGACTTACTTCGTCGGCCAGGGCGTCGGCCTGATCGACAGCGTAAAGTCGGCCGGCGCGGTGGTGCAAGAGTTCAAGGAAGATTTTGCCGACGCGGTGGAGCATATGAACATGCTGATGGAGGAGTGACGGCGAACCTCCCGTAGGGTGGGCAAAGGCGCCCTTGCGCCGTGCCCACCATCTGGCTTCTTGCTCGGAAGTGGTGGGCACGCTTCGCTTTGCCCACCCTACGAACCCGCAACGACGGATGCGTCAAACTGATCAATCGAAAGTAAACAAGAAAAGATGTCGAACTCCCCCCTCCCCGAAGACCGCATTCCCGTCATCGTCGGCGTCGGCGAAATCGTCGACCGGCCAAAGGACATCGCCGCCGGCCTCGAACCGCTGGCGCTGCTCGAACAGGCGGTGCGGCGTTCGGAGGCCGATAGCGGTGCAAAGCTGCTCGGCGAACTCGGCTCGCTCGACGTCGTCAATTTCCTGAGCTGGCGCTATCGCGATCCCGAGAAGCAGCTCGCAGCAAAGCTTGGTGCTGCGCCAGCGCATTGCTATTACGGCCCGGTCGGCGGCGAGAGCCCGATCCGCTACATTCACGAAGCCGCAAAGCGCATCGCGCGCGGCGAGTGCAGCGTGGCGGTGGTCTGCGGCGCGGAAGCGCAATCCACCGCAACCAAGGCCGAGCGCGGCGGCATCGCCCTGCCATGGACGCCGTTCGCCCATGACGTCGAGGAGCCGAAGCGCGGTGCGGCGTTTCAGAAGCCGATGGCGGTGAAGCTTGGGGTGTTCCGCCCCATCACCGTCTATCCGCTCTACGAATCCGCCACCTCAGCGCATTGGGGCCAGACGCCGCGCGAGGCGCTCGCCGAATCCGGCGCGCTGTGGTCGACCTATTCGAAAGTGGCGTCAGAAAATCCAAATTCGTGGCTGAAGAAGCGTTTTGCACCTGAAGAGATCATCACGCCGACGCCGGAAAACCGATTGATCGCGTGGCCGTACACAAAACTGATGGTGGCCAATCCGACCGTCAACATGGGCGGGGCCGTCTTGCTGGCCTCGCTGGCGAAAGCGCGCGCGGCCGGCGTGGCCGAGCAGCGGCTGGTCTATCCGATCGGCGGCGCGTCGGCGGAGGAGCCGCGCGACTACCTGGTGCGCGACCAGTTCTATGAAAGCCATCCGCAGAACGCGGTGCTGAAGGCGGTGATGGACCTGGTCGAGGGCGACGGCAGGAAATTCGATGCCATCGAGCTCTATAGCTGCTTCCCCTGCGTGCCGAAGATGGCGCGGCGGACGCTGGGCTTGGGTCCCGACGTGCAGCCGACGGTGACCGGCGGCCTCACCTTCTTTGGCGCGCCGCTCAACACCTACATGACGCACGCGGCTATTGCGATGGTGCGGAAACTGCGCGAAGGCGGCAAGCTCGGCCTGCTCTACGGCCAGGGCGGCTTTGTCACCAAGCATCACGGACTGGTGTTGTCGCGCGAGGCGCCGAAGGGGCCGCTCGCGCAGGACACCAGCGTGCAGGCCGAGGCCGACCGCCATCGGCGCACGGTGCCGGACTTCGTCACCGACGCCTCAGGCAAGGGCAAAGTCGAGAGCTTTACCGTGATCTACAAGGGCAAGGGCGAGGTCGAGCACGGCGTGGTGATGCTGCGCACCGAGCAGGATGCGCGAGCGTTGGCGCGTGTGCCCGCTGGTGACGCAGCGACGCTCAAGCATCTGCTGAACATGGATCGGACGCCGGTGGGGTCGGTCGGCGATATCGTTGCCGCGGATGATCGCGTGCTGGAGTGGCGGGTGGGGTAACGGTTTCTTCCCCTCTCCCCTTGTGGGAGAGGGTGGATCAATCGCGCGGAACGCGCGATTGAGACGGGTGAGGGGTCTGTCTCCGCGGAGAGGACCCCTCATCCGGCGCTACGCGCCACCTTCTCCCACAAGGGGAGAAGGTAAGAGAATTCTGCTTCTTCGTGCCCCGGACCGACCACCCCTCACGCCGCCCGCACCGTATCCAGGAACTTGCCGACCTCGAGCTTGAGGCGGTTCGAGTCGGCAGAGAGCGATTGCGCCGCCGAAAGCACCTGCGCGGAAGCCGAGCCGGTCTCGCTGGCGCCGCGTTGCACGTCGGTGATGTTGGCCGAAACCTGCTGGGTGCCGTCGGCCGCCTGCTGCACGTTGCGGGAGATTTCCTGGGTCGCCGCGCCCTGTTCTTCCACCGCCGCGGCGATGGTCGCGGCGATCTCGGCCAGCCGTTCGATGGTGCCGCTGATTTCCTTGATAGCGCCGACGGATTCGTGAGTAGCGCCCTGGATGCCTGATATCTGCTGACTGATCTCGCCGGTGGCCTTGGCGGTCTGTTCGGCGAGCGCCTTCACTTCCGACGCCACCACCGCAAAGCCGCGGCCGGCTTCGCCCGCGCGCGCCGCCTCGATGGTCGCGTTGAGCGCCAGCAGGTTGGTCTGGCCTGCAATGGTGTTGATGAGTTCGACGACGTCGCCGATACGCGCTGCCGCCTTCGACAATTCGCTGACGCGATCGTTGGTGACGCGCGCCTGGTCGACGGCTTCACCCGCCATTCGCGCCGATTCCTGCACCTGACGGCTGATCTCGTTGACAGAGGAAGACAGCTCTTCCGTCGCTGACGCAACCGATTGCACATTCGTGGACGCCTCTTCCGAGGCCGCAGCCACCGTCGTGGTCACCTGCTGGGCGCGCTCGGCAGTTGCCGTCAGCGTGCCGGCGGAAGCTTCGAGTTCGGTAGACGCCGACGACACGGTCTCGACGATCTCACCGACGGCTGCCTCGAACGAATCGGCAAGTCGGACCATCTCGGCCTTGCGCTGCTGGGCCGCAACCTGGTCCTGCCTCATCTTGGCTTCCGCCTCGTCATGAGCTTTCTGCTCGGAGACGACTTTGAACTTCTCGACGGCGCCCGCGACCGCGCCGAGTTCGTCCTTGCGGCCAAGCCCGGGCAGCACGACGGCGAAATTGCCGCCGGCGAGTTCCTCCATCGAAGCGCTCAATGCCCGCATCGGGCGAGCAATCGTGAAGAAGGAAAACACGGACGTGCCGATCAAGAGAAGGATCGTGCAGAGGCCGACGATCATGGATTGGCGTTCGGCCGAGGTCATCTCCTGGGCGGCCTGCGCGGCTTCCTCCTCCACGCGACGCTTGCTAAAATCGGCAATCTGGTTGGCGAGCGCTTCGAGCTCGGCCGCGATCGGCAGCGTGACTTCCCTCGCAACGCGGATGGCTTCTTCGTTCAACTTCGCGACGCGCGAGGCGGCATCGGAACCACCACCCGCGGCGGCAATCGCTTCACCACGGACTGCGGCGATCTGCTGGGCTGCTTTGGCGTAGTCTGCCGCCCGCGTCTTGAGCTTCTCGATGCGTGCCCGATTTTCGCTGGAATGAGACAGACGCAGCATCTCGTCGGCAAATCCGTTCACCGACTTGAGCCGGGCCGCCAGATAGTCATTCGCTTTCTGCAGGTCCGCCGAACTGTTGACGAGGCGAAGATCGCGCACGCCGGTCTGCATGCCGCGAATTGACGCCTTCGCACCTACCGCTTCTCGCGCGACCGTCTGCTGCTCCGACTTACGGGCATCGGCATCGCGCAGTGAACTGTTGGCGCGCATCTGGGCGATCACCATCGCGCCAACAAGCAGAACGCCGAGGCCCGAGGCGATGCCGAGCTTGGCGCTGATCGACAGGTTCAGGATGAAGCGGGACATGGCTTTGCGTCCTTCAAATGAAACGACCCGGGGGAATCACAGCGCTGCCGTTGTTTCCCGCATGGCGGGATCACGGTGAAGAAGTGCCGGGCCAATTTGGGACGAGCCGGTTCGCTGCGAACGAAGGGCTCCTGCGGCGGCATAGCCACAGAGCGGCACCCATGACCGTCAGGCTTTCATACGATGGTTAACCAGCGTCTAAGGCGGGACGGTCCGGGAACTGGTAGTATTACGGAAGCGCGGCGCGCTTTAGCTCCATCATGCCGGATCGCCCGTCTGCCTGCGCGCTGCCGACAGCGTCTGCTGCGGTGTTTCGCCAAACAACTCGCGATAGAGCGCGGTGAACTCGCCCATGTGCCAGAAGCCGTTCGCGAGCGCGACCGCCTTCACCGACTGCACCGACGCGCCGCGCACCAGTTGTTGTCGGACGTTCCACAGCCGCCGCAACCGCATGTAGCGGTGCATGCTCATGCCGCGAATGGCAACCACGGCGTTATGCAGCGTCCGCACCGAGACCCGGAGTTGCCGCGCCACGTCGGCGCTGTACAACGTCCTGCCGGCGCTGTCGGCCACGAACTCGTCAAGCTTTCGGACCAGCGCCAGATAGTGGCTCAGGCTCAGGCGTTTGGCTTCGGGTGTGGGCGATGCCGCAGCCATCGCCAGATCGACCGCCTGCAGAATCGATTCTTCAACGTGCTCGATCACGTTCGGCTGCGCGAAGCTATCGGGCGAATGCGAAGCGAGCGTCAGGACATCGCGAACCGTCACCCGAAGTGTCTCGCATCTATCCGGCAGCGTCGCGATCAATTGAGCGCTATCGGCATCGCCCGGCCAGCCGCGATCGTCGATGGAAGCAAAATTCACAAGCGCCACCAGATTGGCCCGCTGCTCCACGATCTCACACGTCGCGGTACCCTTGACCAGGAGCAAGGCCGGCGCGCGGGCTTCAACGCCGTTGATGATCAACGAAGCCGCATCGTCCATCGTGAAGCCGACGATCGCGCCGGTCGTGGAATACTGCATCTGCAGAATTCGAGGGAACGTCCGCTGCAGATGGACCGAACAGGACTTCAGCTTCAGCGAGGCGAAAGCGGCGGCGAAGTGCTTGGCGTCGATCGGAATGCTCTTGGCATCGCCCAGTCCTTCGATGCTCCGGAACCGATCGACGTCCAGAGACCGGCTAATCTTTACGAACTCAGACTCAACTAGGTCATCAAGCAACGACACGCGGCGGTCATCCGAGCCGTCGGCAGCGATCGTCGCAACAACGAGAAAGAGCGCTAGCCGGGATTGAGAGGGATCGTGCGCGCAACTTGACCATGGCGGGTGGGTGCCTCGATGCGCCTCCCCTTTGGATGAAGCGTGTTGAGTCCTGGCTCATCTTCTTTGACGCAGAACACATGTCAGAGGTTCAGATCGTCACGATACCTCCGCGTATTACCACTTTTTCCCGACTTAGGAAGTTCATTCGCCACATTTTATCCCAGTTTCGCTCAGGGCGATTGAACGGCACGTGCCGCAATCGCAATTTTACGATCTAGGGATGTTTCTCGCTCCTCTTGCAGCCGAAAAGCCGACGGCTCATGGCAAGTCGCGTTTCTGATTCGGATCGCCAGCGATCGCGAAGCCGGCATCAGGAACCGGCTTCGAACCGAATAGCAGGTACGAGGATCAAGCCGCCCGCACCGAATCGAGGAACCTGCCGACCTCGAGCTTGAGGCGGTTCGAGTCGCCTGAGAGCGATTGCGCCGCCGCAAGCACCTGCGAGGACGCCGATCCGGTTTCGCTGGCGCCACGCTGCACGTCGGTAATGTTGGAGGACACCTGCTGGGTGCCCATGGCCGCCTGCTGCACGTTGCGGGAGATTTCCTGCGTCGCGGCGCCCTGCTCTTCCACGGCCGCCGCAATCGTCGACGAAATCTCCGACAGTTTTTCAATCGTGCCACTGATGGCCTGGATCGCGTTCACCGACTCCTGCGTTGCCGCCTGGATGCCGGTGATTTGTTGTCCGATCTCGCCGGTGGCCTTCGCGGTCTGTTCCGCCAGCGCCTTCACTTCGGAAGCCACGACCGCAAAACCGCGGCCGGCCTCGCCGGCGCGCGCCGCCTCGATGGTGGCGTTGAGCGCCAGCAGGTTGGTCTGGCCGGCGATGGTGTTGATCAGCTCGACGACGTCGCCGATGCGGGTTGCCGCCTTCGACAATTCGCTGACGCGGTCATTGGTCGTGCGCGCCTGCTCCACGGCGTCGTTGGCCATCCGCGCCGATTCCTGCACCTGGCGGCTGATCTCGGTGACGGATGACGCCATCTCTTCGGTGGCCGACGCCACCGACTGCACGTTGGTCGAGGCTTCCTCGGAGGCCGAAGCGACCGTTGTCGCGAGTTCCTGCGCGCGTTCCGCGGTCGACGTCAGCGTGCCCGCCGAGACCTCGAGCTGGCTGGACGCCGACGACACGGCTTCGACGATCTGGCCGACCGCCGCCTCGAAATCGTTGGCCATCTTGTTCATGTCCGCCTTGCGTTGCCCCGCTGCGATCTGATCCTGCTTGATCCTGGCTTCAGCTTCGTCGCGGGCCTTGTCCGCAGCCTTCAGCTTGAATGCCTCGATGGCAAACGCCATGTCGCCGATCTCGTCCTTGCGGTCGAGCCCTGGAAGAACCACGCCGAAATTGCCGCCGGCGAGTTCCTTCATGCCGGAAGTGAGGCCGATAAGGGGTCGTATGATGCTGCGTACGATGAGTAGCCCAAGGACGCCCGTCAGAATGATTACCGCCGCGGCAATGCCAAGGGCGGTCCAAAATGCCGATTCCGCCGTCACCCGGGTACGCTCCGCCAAAGCGAGCAGATTTCCGGCAAGATGGTCTTCGACTTTTTTCATTAGGTCGATGCGCGCTGTGGTCATTTTATACCAATGTGCGCCATCGGCGCCGCTCAGCGGCTCGCCCGGGGACGTCTCGATCGCCATTTTCCGCATGCGATCGACTTCGGTCACCGTCTCCCCAACGACCGTTGTCGCGAGGAAGACCTGATCGTCGCTGGTGGCATATGACTTAAACAGGGAGAAATAGGTATTCTGATTGGCGACGACGCCGGCGAAAAGACGATACTGGGCGAGGTTGAATTTGCCAGCGGCAAATCCAGGGGCACCCGTTGCCCGCTCCTGCCCGGACCGTTCCTTGGCCTGCATGAAGCTTGAATAGGCCGAAAGGGCGCGGGCGACATTGACGTTGGTTACTAGCTGGGAGATCTCCAGCCCGACGTCGAGCAGGCGGCCGATGGTGGTCGTGAAATAGACGTTCGAGTCTGCGGCAGCTATCTTGAGGGAGCTGACGTCTTGCCTGATCGCCTCGAGTCGCGCGACCTGCGCCATTGCATCGTCCAGGATCGTGGCAAGTTGACCGCCGGCTGCCTTGACATCAAAGTCCTTGAGCGCGGCTCCGAGCGTCTGGCGCTGCGCGTCGGTGAGCAAGCGCTGTTCGGGAAGCTCTCGCTTTAGCTGTTCGCCTTTGCTGCCCAGGAAAACTGCGGAGGCACCGCGCTCCCGCTGCATCTCGTGCACCAGCCCGCTGACGCGCGTGGCGAGGCCGGCAAGTGTGGAGAGTTTTTGCATTTCCCCGACCGTCGCTGCCTTTTCGCGCACGACGATCGATGAGGCCAGCAACAGGCCAAGTGAAGGAACCAGCAGCGCGCACAGGATGCGGGGCATGATTCGGAGTCGACCAAACGAAATGGCCACGACAGGTCTCCATGACTTGGGATTTTGGACGCCGTTGCCCGATCCAGGCTTTTTCCGCAATCCGCGAATCCGCAGGACGTGGCCAAGCCGTCCCCCATCAAATCACTTAGCGACTTCACATGCGTTAATTTGGCAGCAAGTAAAATTACGGGAGGCGGTAGCGCTATCGGTGCCCGTTTTATGAAATGTCCGCAGGCACGCCGCGGCGAACGCCGGTTGCTTGAAGCAATTCACGCCGGATGCAAAAAAGCCCGGCTTTGGAAGCCGGGCTCTTGTTTGACTCATGCCTGTCCAGGCCCTGTCAGGCCGCCCGCACCGAGTCGAGGAAGCGGCCGACCTCGAGCTTGAGGCGGTTCGAGTCGCCTGAGAGCGATTGCGCCGCCGCAAGCACCTGCGAGGACGCCGATCCGGTTTCGCTGGCGCCACGCTGCACGTCGGTAATGTTGGAGGACACCTGCTGGGTGCCCATGGCCGCCTGCTGCACGTTGCGGGAGATTTCCTGCGTCGCGGCGCCCTGCTCTTCCACGGCCGCCGCAATCGTCGACGAAATCTCCGACAGTTTTTCAATCGTGCCACTGATGGCCTGGATCGCGTTCACCGACTCCTGCGTTGCCGCCTGGATGCCGGTGATCTGTTGTCCGATCTCGCCGGTTGCCTTCGCGGTCTGTTCCGCCAGCGCCTTCACTTCGGAAGCCACGACCGCAAAACCGCGGCCGGCCTCGCCGGCGCGCGCCGCCTCGATGGTGGCGTTGAGCGCCAGCAGGTTGGTCTGGCCGGCGATGGTGTTGATCAGCTCGACGACGTCGCCGATGCGGGTTGCCGCCTTCGACAATTCGCTGACGCGGTCATTGGTCGTGCGCGCCTGCTCCACGGCGTCGTTGGCCATCCGCGCCGATTCCTGCACCTGGCGGCTGATCTCGGTGACGGATGACGCCATCTCTTCGGTGGCCGACGCCACCGACTGCACATTGGTCGAGGCTTCCTCGGAGGCCGAAGCGACCGTTGTCGCAAGTTCCTGCGCGCGTTCCGCGGTCGACGTCAGCGTGCCCGCCGAGACCTCGAGCTGGCTGGACGCCGACGATACGGCTTCGACGATCTGGCCGACCGCCGCCTCGAAATCGTCGGCCATCTTGCTCATATCCGCCTTGCGGCTCGCCACGGCGCGGGTCTCGGCCGCGTGCTGCTCGGCCTCCAGCGACTGGCGCGAAATGGCATTGCTCTTGAACACTTCGACGGCCTTGGCCATCTCGCCAACCTCGTCGCCGCGCCCGATGCCGGGCACCTCGACGGCAAGGTTGCCGCTGGCGAGTTCGTTCATCGCAACCGTCATCCGCTGCAGCGGACCGGTGACGCTACGCGCCACGAAGATCGACACCACGAGCGTAAATAGCAGGACTACACCGGCAATGATCAGCGAGCGCTGGGTCGAGGCCCAGGTCTGCGCCGTCAGGTCGTCGATGTAGACGCCGGTGCCGACGACCCAGTTCCACGGAGCGAAGCCGACCACGTAGGACAATTTCGGCTGCGGCTTGTCGAAGCCGGGCTTCGGCCATTCGTAGGGAACAAAGCCGGAGCCGTTCTTTCTGACGGTATTGACGAAATCGACGAACAACAGGTTACCGTTGGGATCCTTGTAGGCCGAAAGATCGTTGCCGTTCATCTCCGGCCTGATCGGATGCATCACCATTTTCGGATGCATGTCATTGATCCAGTAATAGTCGTTGTTGCCGTACCTGAGCGCTCCGATCCGCGCCATCGCCCGCTTCTGGGCATCGGCGTCGGACACGCCGCCCTTCTGCGCCGCGGCATGCTCTTCCTTGATGATGCCGAGTGCGATTTCGCCGAGGTGGCGCAGCTCGATCTGCTTCTGCTGGTTCAAGCTCGATGCCAGTTCGCGCGAATCGAGAAAGGCGATGCCGAGGAAACCGATAAAGCTCAGGCAGATGAGGGCATAGATCTTTCGGCCAACCGTCAGCTTGGCCCGGCTTATCATTCCAAACATGCTTAATCTCCCACGCGACGACGGTGGTCGTCAGCCCCACTGCGCGGAATCGTACATGTCAGGCGCTTTCCACCCGTTAATTTTGTACTCAGTAGATATACGGGATTTTATTAACCAAGCCCGCAGCCAGCGCATCCCATCGATTCCGAACGACAAAAGGCCCGCACCGGTTCAGGGGCGGGCCTTCGTAGGTCTCTGCGGTCTGTCGGCTGCTCACGCCGCCCGCACCGAATTCAGGAACTTGCCGACCTCGAGCTTGAGGCGGTTGGAGTCCGACGACAGCGACTGGGCCGAAGAGAGCACCTGCGTCGAGGCCGATCCGGTCTCGCCGGCCCCGCGCTGCACGTCGGTGATGTTGGCGGAGACCTGCTGGGTGCCGCGGGCCGCCTGTTGCACGTTGCGGGAGATTTCCTGGGTTGCGGCACCCTGCTCTTCCACCGCGGCCGCAATGGTCGAGGATATTTCCGACAGCTTCTCGATCGTGGAGCTGATCGCCTGGATCGCACCGACGGACTCCTCCGTCGCGGCCTGAATGCCGGTGATCTGCTGGCCGATCTCGCCGGTCGCCTTCGAGGTTTGTTCCGCCAGCGCCTTCACCTCAGATGCCACGACGGCGAAGCCGCGGCCGGCGTCGCCGGCACGGGCGGCCTCGATGGTGGCGTTGAGCGCCAGCAAATTGGTCTGTTCGGCGATGGTGTTGATGAGTTCGACCACCGCGCCGATGCGGGCCGCCGCCTTCGACAATTCGCTGACCCGGTCATTGGTGGTGCGGGCCTGATCGACGGCCTCATTGGCCATCCGCGCCGATTCCTGAACTTGACGGCCGATCTCGGTAATCGACGACGCCATCTCCTCGGTGGAGGAAGCCACCGACTGCACATTGGTGGAGGCTTCCTCGGAAGCCGCCGCCACCATCGTGGTCAATTCCTGGGCACGTTCGGCAGTCGTCGTCAGCGTTCCGGCGGCGGCTTCGAGTTGGGTCGACGCCGATGACACGGTCTCGACGATATTGCCGACCGCACCTTCGAAATCGTCGGCGAGCTTGATCATCTCGGCCTTGCGCCGCTGCGCCGCGATCAGATCCTGCTGAACTTTGGCTTCGGCTTCCTCACGCGCCTTGTGCTCGGCGTTCTCGCGAATGACGGTCACCGTCTTGGCGAGATCGCCGATTTCGTCGCCACGGTCGGCGCCGGGAATCTCGACATCGAGATTGCCGCCGGCCATCTCGCCCAGCGCACCGTTCAGCCGCGTCATTGGACGCGCGACCCCGAGGAAGGAGAATGCCACCGAGGCGATCAGCGACGCGACGACGATGATCGCCATGATCAGGTTGATGCGGTTGGCGCGCTCGGTATCGGCCATGACCTCGTCCTTGGAGGTCCTGGCATCCTTTTGCGCGGCCTCGACGGTCGTTTCCATCAGATCGGCGACATCTGCGGCGGCCTTGACGGTGCGGTTGGCGATGATGTCGTTCTTGAGCTGCTCGGTCTTTACCGCTTCCTCATTGGCGGCCAGGAAGCGCTTGACGGTCGAGGAAAGGTTGCTGACCACGACCAGCAATTCCCGGTCATCGGCCTCGCCGCGCAGCTTGTTGAACACATCCTTCAGCGAGGCCTCGGTCTTGGCCATCTCCGAGACCAGGTTGGCATCGCCGGTTGCGCCGAGCTTCCAGGCGGCAGCCCGCAACGCGTTCACCTTTCCATCGGCCTGAAACAGCAAACGCTCGATCTCGAGGCGGTTGTCCAACTTCGCCATGGCCGGCAACTTCAACTGGGCATCGACCGCCTTGGTCCATTCTTCCGAGATGACCGAGCGCTTGTCGATCTGCGCCAGCAGCGTGATCTGCGCCTTGGCGAGATCTTCCACGGCGGCAGTAAAGCCATCCATCAACGTCTTGATCTTCTGCAGCCGTTCCCTGGCGTCCAGCCGCTGCGCCATCGTCAGCGCCGCCTCCAACTCCTTCGCCCCGCTCGCCTTGTAGCGCTGCAAATCGGCAACGGTCTTCTCGACCTCGGCGGAAGTCCTCGCCAGCCTGACATTGCCGGCAGCAAGCTGAATCTTGCGCAGGTCGATATGGGCGGAAAGCGAGTTGTCAGCCACCTGCTGCGACCGGGCGGCGCGCTCGCTGGCTTCCTCGATCTTCGATTCGGTGACCATCTGGTTGGCCACCATGCCGATCGCCAGCAGGACGCCAACCGCCCCGGCCAAGCCCAGTTTGTATCCGATACGGTTGAGCTTGATCATGTCGACGACCCCAATTTCTTCTGAATCAGTTTTCCGGATGCGGAATTTTTACGACGCAAAGGAACCGGCAACCTTCGCGCGCGAATCCCTGAAGATGCGGCGCAGCGTAGCGGGGACCGGTTAATTTCCGCTTGCGTGAAATTACGGGCATCCAGCCAGTCGGGTTGTAGGTCCTCCATCTTCGCGCCAAACGCGAAAGGGCCCGGCGCACGTTCGGCGAGCCGGGCCCTTCGTCGACGGTTGGCCGGTTGTCAGGCTGCCCGGACCGACTCCAGAAACTTGCCGACCTCGAGCCTGAGGCGCTGGCTATCGCCCGAGAGCGACTGCGCCGCCGACAGCACCTGCGAGGAGGCCGCACCGGTCTCGCTGGCGCCGCGCTGCACATCGGTGATGTTGGTGGAGACCTGATGGGTGCCGCGGGCGGCCTGCTGCACGTTGCGGGAGATTTCCTGGGTCGCGGCGCCCTGCTCTTCCACGGCGGCCGCAATCGCCGAGGAGATTTCCGCCAGCCTTTCGATGGTGCCGCTGATTTCCTTGATCGCGCTAACAGAATCCTGGGTCGCGCCCTGGATGCCGGCAATTTGCTGGCTGATCTCGCCGGTGGCCTTTGCCGTCTGTTCGGCCAGCGCCTTGACCTCCGACGCCACGACCGCAAAGCCGCGGCCGGCCTCACCGGCGCGCGCCGCCTCGATGGTAGCGTTGAGCGCCAGCAGGTTGGTCTGGCCGGCGATGGTGTTGATGAGTTCGACGACGTCGCCGATCCGGCCCGCTGCCTTGGACAATTCGCTGACCCGGTCGTTGGTAACGCGGGCCTGACCGACTGCGTCGGTCGCCATCCGCGCCGACGCCTGCACCTGGCGGCCAATCTCGGTGACCGAGGAAGAAAGCTCTTCGGTCGCCGAGGCCACCGACTGGACGTTGGCGGAGGCTTCGCCGGAAGCCGAGGCGACGGCCGAGGTCAGCGTCTGCGAGCGCTCGGCGGTCGCCGACAGCGTGCCGGCCGACGCTTCGAGCTGCGTCGAAGCCGAGGATACCGTCTGCACGATCTCGCCGATCACGCTTTCGAAGTTACGGGTGATGCCATCGACCCGCCGGCCGCGCTCGATCTTGGCTTCGGCGTCGGCGTCAGCAGCCTCGTCGGCCGCTTTCTTGGCAATCAGCGCTTCCTTGAATACCTGCAAGGTATCGGCCATCGCGCCGATTTCGGTCTTCTCGCCCTGGTGCGGCACCTCCGCATTCAGATCGCCGTTACCCAGCGCCTGCATCGGCGTGACGATCGAAGCAATGCCGCGCGAGACGTCGCGAACCAGATAGGCGCTGATGCCGATGCCGATCATAACGGCGGCGCCAAGGATCAGGGCAAGCATCATGAGAGCGGCGGTGTAGCTGTCAGCCGCCTCCCTTGCCGCCTTGTCCGCGCCGGCATTGTTCAGATCGATGCTCTTCTTCAGGACGGCATCGGCATCGAGGCTGATCTTGTTGACGGTCGTGGTATTCAGGTCGTGCGCTTCGGTCGGGATGGTCCCAGCCGCCTTGCGCGACAGCTCCATGACCTCCTGGGTGCCTTTGCGGTATTTGTCCCACAGCCTCGACCATTCGGCATACAGCGCCCGCTCCTCCGCCGAAGTGATCAGCGGCTCGTAGGCCGCGCGGATCTTGGTGTTGTTGTCGATGACGGTGGCGAGCGTTTTCTCCATCGAGAGCTTCTCTTCCAGCGTCTCGGACAGCATGTGCTCGCGGATCACGTTGCGGTAGGTGATGGTGCCGGCGCGCAGGTCGCCCAGCACGCGGATACTCGGCATCCAGTTGGTCGCGATATCGACCGTGTTGGCGTTGATGGCGCGCATGTTCTTCACCGCGAGCAGACCCATGCCCGCCATCGCGACGAGCAGGAAGGCGACCACGGTGATAATCTTGGTGCGGATCGAATAGCGGGCGAGCATGGGTGGAATCTCTTGGTTTTGGGCGCGCGGGACGCCGTCTTGGAAAAGGCCCGGAATTTGGAAAGGAAGGATGCCTTGCGGATATCAAACCTGACGCGTCCTCAAGTTGAGTTAATTCGCGTCGGTACAAATACCTACGCGACAGTTCTCACCAGGAAATGAATGTCGGCTTGAGGCGATCAGCGCATCAGATTCAAGGCATCGGAGAAAAATTCCGTCCCGCCGAAATTGCCTGATTTCAGTGCGAGCAGCATCTCGCCGTCCTCGGCGCCGACCGCGCGCAAAACCGGCACGCCTGCAGCGATTTCTTCGCCGACGAGAAAGCCCGGAATCCTCAGCCGATCGACGACGGCGCCCGAAGTTTCACCACCGGCGACCACCAATCGCCGCACGCCGGTGCGCACCAGGCCTTCGGCGATATCGGCCATCGCCAGCTCGATGGCATGTCCGGCTGCATCGCGGCCATGCCGAGATTGCAGAGCTGCAACCTGGTCCGGCGTCGAGCTGCTGGCAATCAGGATTGGACCATCGCTGATCCGGTCGCTCGCCCAGGCCAGCGCCCGGCGCGCCTCTGCCGGCCCCGCGATGATCTGCTCGGGATCGAGATGCAGCACGGCCATAGTCTTTTCGGCATTGGCAATCTGCGCCAACGTCGCCTGCGAGCAGCTCCCCGCAAGACACGCAGCCGGTCCGCCGACCGGCGTGCCGGAGACCGCGCCCGCGGCCGCCGCTTTGACCTTGCCGGAGGCGACCAGCGCGCGCGCAAGGCCGAGGCCGATGCCGGATGCGCCGACGGACAGGCGGTGATCCAGCGCAACGGCGCCAATCGTTTCCAGATCGCGGTCAAAGACGGCATCGATGATGGCCGCGCCGATCCCCTTTCCCGCCAGCTCAGCGAGACGCCCGCGAACCGCCTCCGCACCGCGCGTGAGCGTGGCGAGATCGACCAGCCCGACCTGGGTCCGGCTCTGGCGCGCCAGCACCCGCACCAGATTGGAATCGTGCATCGGATTGAGCGGATGATCCTTCAGCGGGCTTTCGTTCAGCGGCACGGAGCCTACGAACAGATTGCCCTGATAAACGGTGCGGCCGGTCTCCGGAAACGCCGGCGTCACCAGCACGATGGCATCGCCGCAGTCGGCGCGCAGCGCGTCCATCACCGGACCGATATTGCCGGCGTCGGTGGAATCGAAGGTCGAGCAAATCTTGAACAGCACGTGAGCGGCGCCGCGGCCGCGCAGCCATTTTTCCGCGGCGCGCGAACGGTCGACCGCAACATCAGCCTCGATCGAGCGGCTCTTGAGCGAGATCACGACCGCATCGACCTCCGGCAGCGCCAGATCGTCTGGCGGCACGCCGATGGTCTGCACCGTGCGCAGGCCCTGACGCGTCAGCGTGTTGGCGAGGTCGGAGGCGCCGGTGTAGTCGTCGGCGATGCAGCCAAGGAACAGTTTCACGGTTTTGCTCCGGCATAGGGCTTGAACCAGCCGAGGCCATCGGTGGTCTTGCCGCGCGGGTTGTATTCGCAGCCGACGAAGCCGCCATAGCCGAGCCGGTCGAGCTCGGTGAACAGGAACGGATAGTTCAGCTCTTCGCCGTCAGGCTCATTGCGCGAGGGAATGCTGGCGATCTGGACATGGCCTGTTATCGGCATCATCTCGCGCAGCCGCATGGTGACGTCGCCATGGATGATCTGGCAGTGATAGATGTCGAACTGCAGTTTGAGATTTGGGATTTTCAGTTCGACAATCAGGTCGCGCGCGAAGGAAAAATCGTTGAGAAAATAGCCAGGCACGTTGCGCGGATTGATCGGCTCGATCACGACGTCGAGGCTATGGGGCGCGTAGAACTCGGCTGCCCACGCTACCGACTTGTAGAATTGTTCGACGGCCTTCGCGCTGCTGCGATCGGCGATGCCCGCCATCAGATGCAGCCGCTTGACGCCGGTCGCCTTCGCATAGGGCAACGCCGTCTCAAGGCTTCGCTTGAGATCGTCAAAGCGCTCCGGCAGCGCGGCAAAGCCTTTTTCGCCGGCGTCCCAATTGCCCGGCGGCAAATTGAACAGCGCCTGCGTCAGGCCGTTCTTTTTAAGCCGCTCGCCGACGGCGTCTGCCGGATGGTCGTAGGGAAACAGAAATTCGACTGCGGTAAACCCCACCTGCGCCGCCGCATCGAAGCGGTCGAGGAACGGGACCTCGGTAAACATCATGGAGAGATTGGCGGCAAAGCGCGGCATCTACGGTCCCCTTCTTGATCTTGCTCTTACTTCGGCTCGCCCGGCAGATGCGTGCCAGTGACTTTTGCATACATCCGCGCGACCGAGGCATCATCGTCGCGGCCCATGCCGGCGGCTGACGTCATCAGGAACATCTGCAATGCCGCAGCGGAAACCGGCACCGGAAATTTCGCCGAGCGTGCCATGTCCTGGATGATGCCGAGATCCTTGACGAAGATATCGACCGCGCTGCGCGGCGCATAATCGCCGTCGAGCACATGCGGCATGCGGTTCTCGAACATCCACGAATTGCCGGCCGAGGCCGTGATCACCTCGTAGACTTTTCGGATGTCGAGGCCCTGCTTGGCAGCGAATGCGATCGCCTCGGAAGCGGCAGCGATGTGCACGCCGGCCAGCAACTGGTTGATCATCTTGAACGCGGCGCCTTGGCCTGCGGCGTCACCGAGCTCGTAGAGCTTTGCCGCCATCGCATCCAGCGCGGGCCGTGCTTTGACAAAGGCGGCCGGACTGCCGGATGCGAGGATGGTGAGTTCGCCCTGCGCCGCGCGCTGTGCGCCGCCGGAAATCGGCGCGTCGAGGTAGTGCCGGCCGGTTTCTTCCAACTGTTTGGCGAGACGCCGTGCTACGTCGGGGTCCATGGTGGCGGAGGAAATAAATACCGCGCCTTTCGCCAGCGTTTCCGCGACGCCCTTGGCGCCGAACAGAATGGTCTCGGTTTGCGCGGCGTTGACGACGACGCTGACGACGATGTCGGCCGATTTTGCCGCTTCCGCCGGCGTCGCGGCGCCCTTGCCGCCATCGGCGACGAACCGCTTGACCGTGTCAGCCGAGACGTCGCACCCGGTGACCTCTAGCCCCGCGCGGCGCAGCGAGGTCGCCATGCCAAAACCCATCGAGCCCAGCCCGATAACGGCGACGCGCGGTTTGGCGGATTCTGGCATGCGGCGGTTCCTCGATGGTTTCTGTTCAGCGGCCATTCGGCCGGCGGCTTGGCGCCTTGCGTATCACGGCTTGGCCGCGCTGCCAAAGCGTGAGACAAGGCGGAAAAGAGGTCGGTCCATGAGCGAAACAAGGATCCGCGAGGAAATCTGCCGCTTCGGCCGCTCGCTGTTCGAGCGCGGGCTGACGCCGGGCTCCTCCGGCAATATCAGCGTGAAACTCGATGACGGCGGCTGGCTGGTGACGCCGACCAACGCCTCGCTCGGCTTCCTCGACCCGGCGCGGATGTCACGGCTCGGGCCCGACGGACGGCTGGTATCCGGCGATGCCCCGACCAAGGAGGTGCCGCTGCACACCGCGCTCTACCAGACCCGCAATGCGGCACGCGCCGTCGTGCATCTGCACTCGACCCACTCAGTGGCGCTGTCGATGCTGCCCGAGATCGACCCCCGCGCCGCGTTGCCGCCGATGACGGCCTATTACGTGATGAAATGCGGCCACACCGCGCTCGTGCCCTATTATCGGCCCGGCGATCCGGCCGTCGCCGACGCCATCAAGGGACTGGCCGGGAAGTACTCCTCCGTGCTGCTTGCCAACCATGGCCCGGTGGTGTCAGGCGATACGCTGGAGGCGGCGGTGTTCGCGATGGAGGAGCTGGAGGAGACGGCGAAGTTATATCTGCTGCTGCGCGGGTTGAACCCAAGGTATCTGTCGCGGGAACAGGTGGCAGATCTAACCAAAGTGTTCGGGCTGACGCTGCCGGAGCATGGGCACGAACGCGCGCAAGAAAGAAATGCAGTGACGCGACCGACAGACGCTGAGGTCGAAGCGGCCGCTCGTGTCCTTGATAAGGCAGGGCGCCATAATCATTGGTGGCCCAAGACCATCAAGTCATATGATGAGTTTGCTAAGACGGACCCGATCGCCAAGAGCGAGTTTGAAGGGATCGTGGAACAGATGTTGATGGCCGCATCACAGGCCAAGGGAAATACGGAAACGCCGTAGTGGCTACAGCCCCAGATACGCCTTCCGCACATCGGGATTGACGCTGATCTCGGCCGCGCTGCCCTGCATCAAGACGCGGCCGGTCTGCAGGATATACGCGCGGTCGGCGATCTCCAGGCATTCCGACATGCGCTGCTCGACGATCAGCACGGTCATGCCGGCGTCGCGGATGCGTTTCACGGCCTGGAAGATTTCATCGACCAGCTTTGGCATGATGCCCTGCGACGGCTCATCCAGCATGAGTAGCCGCGGGCGGGTCATCAGCGCGCGGCCGATGGCCAGCATCTGCTGCTCGCCGCCGGAGAGCGTTTCGGCGCGCTGCTCCAGCCGCTCCTGCAGGCGCGGAAACAGCTTGAAGACTAGATCGAGCGGTGCCTCGCGATCGGACTGGCTACGGAAAAGATAACTGCCGAGCCTTAAGTTGTCGCGCACCGACAGGCGCGGAAACAGCCGCCGGTTTTCCGGCACATAGGCGATGCCGCGCGAGGTGATGATGTGCTGGGCCATGCCGTCGATGCGCGTTCCGTCGAACGACACGGTGCCGGAGCGAGGTCGCTCGGCGCCCGCAATCGATTTCAGCAGCGTCGACTTGCCGGCGCCGTTGGCGCCGGCGACGCAAACGATTTCGCCCTTTGCCACCTCGATCGAGACCGCCGAGATCGCGACCAGCCCCTGATAGGCGGTGGTGACTTCATGCACCGACAGCATGACGGTCTCCCAGATAGGCGGTTATGACTTTCGGGTCGCGAACCACGTCCGCAGGCTTGCCCTCGACCAGCACCTTGCCGAGATCGAGCACGATGGCGCGGTCGACCAGCGGCATCACGATTTCCATGACGTGCTCGACCATCAGCACGGTGACGCCGGTGTCGCGCACCTTGCGCACCAGTTCGACGCCGGTCTTGGCCTCGACCGGCGTAAGCCCCGTGAGTACCTCGTCGAGCAGCAGCAGTTTCGGCTCGGTCGCCAGCGCCCGCGCCACTTCGAGCCGGCGCTTTTCGGACGGGACCAGATCGCTGGCGAGCACGTTGGCGCGCGGGCCAAGGCCACAGAATTCCAGCACCTCATGCGCCTTGCGGCGGGCGTCGCGCATCACGGTGGTGCGGACCAGCGCGCCGACGATGACATTGTCGATCACCGTCATGGTCTCGAAGCTTTTTACGACCTGAAAGGTGCGGCCGATGCCGCGCTGGCAGCGCTCCGCCGCCGGTAGCGCGGTGACGTCCTCGCCGTCGAAGATGATCGAGCCTTGCGTCGGCGGCAGCACGCCGGCGATCAGGTTGAACAGCGTCGACTTGCCGGCGCCGTTCGGGCCGATCAGGCCGACGATTTCGCCGCGTCCGACCGAAATCGAGACGTCGCTGTTGGCGATCAGGCCGCCAAAACGCTGCCAGACACCGCGGGTTTCCAGAAGAGGCGTCATCGGACAGCCTCCTTACGCTTGGGCACAAACAGTCCAGCAAGGCCTTTGAACGAGAACAGGCCGATCAGCCCTTGCGGCCGCGCCAGCGAGATCGCAATGATCAGGCCGCCATAGACGATCAGGTCGACACCGCGGCCGGACCCACCGACATAGGACCGCGTCAATTCGGTGAGCGGAATCAGGATGACAGCGCCCAGCATCGGCCCCCATAGCGTGCCGATGCCGCCGAGCACCGCGGGCAACGCCATCAGCAGCGAGAACTGAAAGCCCATGACGCTCTCGGGATCGATAAAGTAGACGAACTGCGCATAGAAGCTGCCGCCGATGGCGACCAGGAATGCCGATACCGCCGCCGCGCCCATCTTGGAATTGAACACGTCGACGCCGAGGCTTTCAGCTGCCTCCGGATTGTCCTTCACCGCGCGCCACCAATAGCCCCATTTGGAATCCTCCAGCCACCAGGTGACGAACCAGGCGACGCAGGCCAGCGCCAGCGCGAAGTAAAAGTATGGCAGCTTGCTGCGTGGGAACTGGAATTTCAGCCAGCTATCGCCACGCGCCGGGATTTCGATGCCCATCGCAGCACCAGCCCAATCCCAGTTGTGGAACAGCAGCAAACCGATTTCAGCAATGACGATGGTGGCGATGACGAAGTAATGTCCGCGGAGCCGGAAACAGGGATAGCCGAGCGCCATCGCAATCAGCGCCGAGATCACCCCGCCGCCGAGCATGCCGAACCATGGCAGCACGCCGAATTTGGTAAACAACAACGCAGTCGTGTAGGCCCCAATTCCGAAGTAGAGCGCGTGGCCGAGCGAGATCTGCCCGCAATAGCCGGAAAGGATGTTCCAGCTTTGCGACAACGCTCCCCACATCAGCGTCAGCACCATGATGTTCTGGACGTAAACGTCCTTGACGAACAGCGGGACGGCGGCCGCAATCGCGGCGAGAACACAGGCGACGATGAGGTCGCGGCGGCGGCGTTCTGCGAAAGCGGTATCCATCACATCGATCCGAACAGGCCGCGCGGCCGGACAAAAACCACAAGGAGATAGACGGCATAGATGCCGACCGCCTTGAGCGACGGCGGCAGCAACATTGCGGTCGTGGCCTCGACGAGGCCGACGACGATGCCACCGGCGAAGGCGCCGAACACGCTGCCGAAGCCGCCGAGCGCCACCGTCACGTAGGCAATCAGCGCAAACGAGGCGCCGACATCAGGATAGATGTAAAAGAAGATCGCCATGACCGCGCCGGCGAGGCCCACCAACGCCGCGCCGAGGCCCCAGCCCAGCGCAAACACCTTGTTCTTGTCGATGCCGACCAGCGCCACCGCGCCGGCATCCTCGCGGGTTGCTTCCAGCGCGCGGCCGAAATCGGTGCGGTTGATGAAGAGATAGAGCGCGCCAAAAGCCGCAATCGCCACCAGCGCCCCGACCAGTTGCGGCACCGGCAGGTAGATCCCGGCGATCGAGACGGTTTTGCCGCCGAGCCAGGAATGGGTGACGCTGCGATAGTCAGGCGTGAAGAAGTATTGCGCCAGCCCGCGCATGACGATGGCGAGGCCAAAGGTCGAGAAGATCTGCACCATGCCGGCATTGGCTTTCGCACGCACCGCAAAGCGCACAATTAATAGATAGACGACGGCCCCGAACACGAACAGGGCGGCGGCGACCAGCGGCGCCGACAGCAATGGATCGATCGCAAAGAACACGAACAGGAAGAACGTCGCGTACATCGCGATCATCAGGAATTCGCCATGGGCGAAGTTCACGACGTCCATCAGCCCGAAGATCAGCGCGAGGCCGACGGCGATGAGGCCGTAAAGCAGGCCCATCAGGAGGCCGCTCGCCAGGCTTTGGATGATAGTTTCGGCTGTCACGGCTGTGGCTCCAAGTACAGGTCCTCATCCTGAGGAGCTTGCGAAGCAAGCGTCTCGAAGAATGGCGGCAAAAATGCACTCGCGGCCATCCTTCGAGACGCGCGCAAGTGCGCGCTCCTCAGGATGAGGGCCGGTGCTGCCCGATGACGAAAGCGCGGCATTTTATTTCATCGGCCAGACGGCTTCGGCGATGGCAGCCTGCGGCGGGAAGATGGTGACGAACTTGCCGCCGATATATTGCAGCAGCACCGGGTCGGCGTCGTTGTTCTGGCCCAGCTCGTCGAACTTGACGCGCTTCCAGGGCATGATGGTCTGCTCGCCCGGGATGTCGGTGGCGACCAGCGCCTCGCGGATCTTCTCGCCGTCGGTCGACTTGGCGCGATTGATGGCGTCCGCCATCACCAACAGCCCCATGAACTGGCGCGAGGTGAGGTCGTTAAAATCCTTGCCCGACTTCTCCTTGAACATGGCGTTGACCTTGCCGACCATCGGCCGCTTGGCGGCGAGATCGAGCGAGAAGCTGCCGCGCGAGATCACGCCTTCGAGCTTGTCGCCGACCGCATCATACAGCGCCTTTTCGGAGAAGCCGGCGTTCTGCGCCACGATCGCATTCGGCTTGTAGCCGAGCTCGGCCATGGTCTTGACCAGCAAGATACCGTCGGTGGTGTAGCTCGAAGGCATCAGCACGTCGGCATTTGCCGTCTTGAGCTGCTGTACTTCCGCCGACAAGGACGGCGAGTTGGAGCGGTACTTGATATCGGAGATGACCTTGTAGCCACGCTCGGAGGCCAGCTTGAGCTGGGTGTTAGCGGAGTCGGTGCCGAAAATGGTGTCCTCATGGAACAGCGCCAGCGTGTCGATCTTGGTGCCCTTCTTCTTCATCGCATCGAAGAAGTTGAACATCGCGGCCGAGAACATCTCGTCATGGGGAGCTGCGCGGAAATAGAATTTGAGGCCGCGCTTGTGCAGGCTCGGCGAGGAATTGTCCGCCGAGATGAACGGGACCTGGTAACGCTCGCAGATCTGGCTGACGGTGACGGCAACCGCGCTCTGATAGGTGCCGATGACGGCGCAGACCTTTTCCTGGGTGATCAGGCGCTCGGTCTCGGCGCGGCCCTTCTGCGGGTCGGCCTGATGGTCGGCGAAGACGAGGCGGATCTTGGCGCCGCCGAGGCCGGGCAATCCCTCGCCCTTCGCCAGCGGCAAATCGAAATCGTGGTTCTTGTTGATGATGTCGAGCGCAGTCTCGAACGACTTCTGGGCGTCGACGCCCATCTGCGCACTGGCGCCGGAGAACGGATAGATCACGCCGATCACCACTTCGGACGTTTGGGCGCGCGCGGCGATCGGGCCGAGCGCAGCGGCAGCAGTAGCTCCAAGCAAGACGTTACGGCGCGTGATGTTCATGGCGATATCCTTATGTCTGTCGGCAACTATCGATGAAACGGGCGAAGGGTACGGTAAAGCCTCAATGAGCAGCACGGGCTGCATCAAAGCACGGCAAGCGCTTTGTTCCTGAGATCGGTCACCAGCATCAATCCGGGCGCATGCGTAATCGCAAACGGCACCTTGGCGGCTGCGATCACCGATTGCGGCGTCACGCCGCAAGCCCAGAAGACCGGAATTTCGTCGGCCTCCACCGGCACCGGATCCCCGTAGTCGGGTTTGGCGAGGTCGGCGATGCCGATCGATTGCGGAAGCCCGATATGGACCGGCGCACCGTGCACCGACGGAAAACGCGAGGTGATCTGTATCGCGCGTATCGCATCCGCCGGTTTGAACGGCCGCATCGTCACCACCATCGGCCCGGCAAACGGACCAGCGGGGCTGCAGGCGATATTGGTGCGGAACATCGGCACGCGCACATCGCGCTCGATATGGCGGATCGGGAGACCTTCCTCCAGCAGCGCCTCTTCGAAGGAGAACGAGCAGCCGAGCACGAAGGCGACGAGGTCATCGCGCCAGTGCGACATGATGTCGGTCGGCTCCTCCACCACCTCGCCGTCGCGCCAGATACGATAGCGCGGCAGGTCGGTGCGGATATCGAGATCGAGGCCGAGCGCGGGAATGCGGGGGTCGCCGACGTCGGACATGCCGATGATCGGGCATGGTTTGGGATTGAGTTGACAGAACCGGTGAAACGCAGCCGCTAACTTCTCGGGCAGGATCGCGAGATTGCCCTGGACGAAACCGTTGGCCACACCCGCTGTGTGAGTAGCCATGCCGTTGCGGCACGCATGTCGGGCTGCCACGCTGGGCGATAAATCTGGCCTATCGCGGCCCGTGGTTTCCGTCCTCGCCAAGCCGGTCATCGTTGTCCCCGCTTCCATTCTTATCGACATCTACTCCCGCATATGGCTATGATAATGTCTAATCGTCTTTTCTAATCAAGTTCGATAAATCATAGTTATCAATCTGCGGGCTGAGGGTGCATGACTGATTTCAAGGCAATTGAGACTTTCATGTGGGTGGTGACGCTCGGCAGCTTCCGCGGCGCGGCCCAGAAGCTGAACACGACGCAGCCGGCGATTTCGCAACGGATCGCCCAGCTCGAACGCGAGGTGGGCGTGAAGCTCCTGCAGCGCGACCGTCGCATGGTGCTGCCGACGCCGAGCGGACGGCAATTGATGGTTTATGCCGAGAAGCTGATCGGGCTGCGCTCCGAGATGCTCGCCGTAGTCGGCGATCGCTCGGCGATGCGCGGCGTGCTGCGGCTTGGTGTCGCCGAAACCATCGTGCACACCTGGCTGCCGCAACTGATCAAGAGCGTCAATTACGCCTACCCCAACCTCTCGCTCGAGATCGAGGTCGACATCACCTCGAATTTGCGCAACCGGCTGTTGGCGCAGGAGATCGAACTCGCCTTCGTGCTCGGCCCGCTGACGGCGCCGATGGTCAACAACCGGGCACTGTGTGATTATCCGGTGGGTTTTACGGCCAGCCCCTCGCTCGGCCTCGGCAAGCAGGAACTGACGCTGCACGATCTGGCGAAGTTCCCGATCATCACGTTTTCGCGCCGTACCCAGCCCTATGAAATCGTGCGCTCCCTGTTCAACCGCCCCGACCTGCCGCCCATACGGCTGCATGCCAGCGCCTCGCTCGCAACCGTCATCCACATGGCGATCGAAGGTCTCGGCATCGCCCTGATACCAACCGCGATCGTCGAGGATGACATGGCAAACGGGCGGCTACAATTGCTGTCGACCAATCTGCAGTTGGCGCCGCTGACGTTTTCGGCAAGCTGGCTCGCCTCCCCCGACACGGTCGCGGTGGAGCGCGTGGTCGAACTTGCGGCCAGCCTGGCGCGAGGAGGCGTCATTGTTGACGCGACGCCGCAGGCGCGTCATTGAAAATAACCGAACAAGAATGAACAAGCGCGCCGCCTGCTACCTGACCTTCCGGAACAGTGCATGACCAAGATCGCTTCCAACCTGCAAATCGATTCCGCCCGGCTATGGGGCACGATTCACGAAACCGCCAAATTCGGCGCGACGCCGAAAGGCGGCGTAAGGCGGCTGACGCTTGGACCTGAAGACAAGCAGGTGCGCGATTGGTTCCGCGAGCGGTGCGAGGCCGCAGGGCTCGAAGTGCATGTCGATGCGCTGGGCTCGATGTTCGGCCTGCGCAAGGGCCGCGACATGTCGAAGGCGCCGGTTGGGCTCGGCTCGCATCTCGATACGCAACCGACCGGCGGCAAATATGACGGCGTGCTCGGCACGCTGGCGGCGCTGGAAGTCGTGCGCACGCTCAACGATGCCGGCATCGAGACCGAAACGCCGATCTGCATCTGCAACTGGACCAATGAGGAAGGCTCGCGGTTTGCGCCGGCGATGATGGCTTCTGCCGCTTACGTCGGCGATTTCACCACCGATGACATTCTGTCGCGCAAGGACGCCGAGGGCGTCACGGTGGCGGAGGCGCTCGACAGCATCGGCTATCGCGGTGACGCGCCGGTGGGTCGCCAAAAATTCTCCGGCTTCGTCGAGCTGCATATCGAGCAGGGGCCGATCCTGGAGGCCGAGAACAAGACCATCGGCGTGGTCGATTCCGGCCAAGGCGTGTTGTGGTACGACGGCAAGATCACCGGCTTCGAGAGCCACGCCGGCTCGACGCCGATGCCGCTGCGCCGCGACGCGCTGGCGACGCTGTCGGAAATCGTGCTGGCGATGGAGAGTATCGCCAAGAAGCATGGCCCGAAGGCCGTTGGAACCGTCGGCGAGGCCGTGATCGCCAATCCCTCGCGCAACGTCATTCCCGGTGAGATCGCCTTTACGGTGGATTGCCGCAGCGCCGATGCCGCGATCATGGATGCGCTGGATAAGGATTTGCGCGCGGCGATTGCCGAGATCGCGGCGCGGCGCAAGGTCGAGGTCCAGTTCGACCTGATCTGGCGCAAGCCGCCGACCCATTTCGATCCCAAACTGGTGGACGCGGTGGAGAACGCCGCAAAAATGCTCGGCTATTCGCATCGCCGCATCACCTCAGGTGCCGGCCACGATGCCTGCAACCTCAACACCGTGATGCCGGCCGCCATGGTGTTCGTGCCCTGCAAGGACGGCATCAGCCACAACGAGCTCGAGGACGCCACCCAAGCCGATTGCGCGGCGGGTGCCAACGTTCTGATGCATACCGTGCTGGCGCTGGCCGGCGTCGCATCCTGATATCACACCAAGAAACGGGGGAATGCCGTGCGCGGAGTTTTCGTCGACGCCAATGAATCGCTGGCCGTGATCTTCGAAAGGCTGCACCAGCCCGGCGATCCCGAGGTGCGGATCCACCGAAATCCCGATATCACCTCGGATCAATATCCCGGGATACTCGACGGCGCCGAGATCGCCATCGTCGATCACACCGCGCTGCCGACCGACATCGCGAAGAAATGCACCGGGCTGAAGCACGTGGTGTTTCTCGGCACCGGCGCACGCAGCTACATGAATCCGGAAGAGCTCGCCGAGCTCGGGATCCAGGTACACCTGATCAAGGGCTATGGCGACACGGCGGTCGCCGAATGCGCTGTTTCGCTGATGTGGGAAGGCGCGCGCGGCCTTGCCAAAATGGACCGCGGCATTCGCGCCGGCAACTGGCTGCGCGACGACGGCATGCAACTGACCGGCAAGACGCTCGGCCTGATCGGCTTTGGCGGCATCGCCGCCGAGGTGGCGCGGATTGCACTCGGCAGCGGCATGCGCGTCATCGCCTGGAACCGGTCGCCGAAAAAACATCCGAAGGTCGAGTTCGTCGATCTCGACGAACTCTTGACCGAGAGCGACGTCGTCTCGATCCATCTGTTGCTCAACGACGAAACGCGTGGATTGATCTCGCGCGCCTGCATCGAGGCGATGAAGCCCGGCGTCATCCTGATCAACACCGCACGCGGCGCCATCGTCGACGAGGAAGCGATGATCGATGCGCTGAAATCGGGCCAGATCCGCCATGCCGGCCTCGACGTCTTCAACATCGAACCGCTGCCGGCGGATCATCCGCTGACCAAACTGCCGAACGTGACGCTGTCAGCCCATTCGGCGTTCCGCACGCCGGAAGCAAGCGAGAACCTGATGCGCGCGGCCTGGGAGCATTGCCGAAGGATCGTTGTGAAGGGGAAGTAACCCTCTTCCTTCTCCCCTTGTGGGAGAAGGTGGCATAGGCGGCGGTCGGCCGCCGTACTTAGAAAAGGACGCCGATGCTTTGCATCGGCTATGGACACGCAGCGGCAGCGAGACGGATGAGGGGTCTGTCTCCGCGGAGAGAACCCCTCATCCGGCGCTTCGCGCCACCTTCTCCCACAAGGGGAGAAGGGAAGAAATCAATCCACCATTTCCGCGACCGCCTTGCCGCACGCGACCGTGTCGGCGTTGCCGCCGAGATCGCGCGTGCGTAACGTGCGCTCGCCCAGCGTACGCTCGATGGCGCCGACGATGGACTCCGCCGCCTGCTTCTCGCCGAGATGCTCCAGCATCATCGCGCCGGACCAGATCATGCCGATGGGGTTGGCAATCCCCTGCCCGGCAATATCTGGCGCCGATCCATGCACCGGCTCGAACACGGACGGGAAATTACCTTCCGGGTTGATGTTGCCGGACGGCGCGATGCCGATCGTGCCGGTGCAGGCGGGGCCGAGATCGGAGAGGATGTCGCCGAACAAATTGGAGCCGACCACGACATCGAACCAATCCGGATGCAGCACGAAATTCGCGGTGAGAATGTCGATGTGGTACTTGTCCCACTTCACGCCTGAATATTTCTTCGCCATCGCCTCCACGCGCTCGTCCCAATAGGGCATCGTGATCGAGATGCCGTTGGACTTGGTCGCCGAGGTCAGATGCTTCTTCGGCCGCGACTGCGCCAGCTCGAACGCGAATTTCAGAATGCGATCAACGCCGGTGCGCGTCATCACGGTCTGTTGCGTGACGAATTCACGGTCAGTATCGGGGAACATGCGGCCGCCGACGGAGGAATACTCGCCCTCGGTATTCTCGCGCACCACCCAGAAATCGATATCGCCAGGCTTGCGGTTGGCGAGCGGCGACGGCACGCCGGGCATCAGCCGCACCGGGCGCAGGTTGACGTACTGGTCGAACTCGCGGCGGAACTTGATCAGCGAGCCCCACAGCGAAACGTGATCGGGGATTTTCGCGGGCCAGCCCACCGCGCCGAAATAGATCGCATCGTGCTTGCCGATCTGCGCCTTCCAATCCTCCGGCATCATCTCGCCGTGCTTTTCGTAGTAGTCCCAGGACGCGAAATCGAAATGATCGAAATGCACGGCGACGCCGTGCTTTTTCGCCGCAACTTCCAGCACGCGCAGGCCTTCGGGGATCACTTCCTTGCCGATGCCGTCACCGGGAATGACCGCGATCCGATACTGCTTTTTGGCGCTGCTCATCGAGAGTTTCCTTGTTGTCTTGCCCGGCCGCTAATGCCGGTTATTCGATTGTCTTGCAATGGACCAATCCTGCCTGCCGCGCAACGCTGCACTGCAATGTTGACCGAGACGGCGCCCGCCGCTTACCAATTTCGCTGACCGTCTTCCACCCTCCTCTCACCACACGAGAATCCCATGGACCTGCATCTGCGCGGCAAGCGCGTCCTGATCACCGGCGCCTCCAAGGGCATCGGCGCGGCCGCGGCCGAAGCCTTTGCCGAAGAAGGCTGCGATGTCATGCTGGCCGCCCGCAGCGGCGAGCAGTTGAAAGCGCTGACAGAGCGGCTGCGCTCGGCGCACCAGATCGGCGCGACCGCCCATGTCGTCGACCTGCGCAAGGGTGAGGACATCGCAAGGCTCGCCAAGGAAGCCGCCGATATCGACATTCTCGTCAACAATGCCGGCGACATCCCCGGCGGCTCGATCGACAAGATCGACGAGGCAACATGGCGCCATGCCTGGGAGCTGAAGGTGTTCGGCTACATCAACCTCGCCCGCGCTATCTACGCGCAGATGAAGGCGCGCGGCGGCGGTGTCATCGTCAACGACATTGGCGCTGCCGGCGAAAAGTTCGACGCCAATTACATCTGCGGCAGCGCCGGCAACGCCGCGCTGATGGCATTCACCCGCGCGCTCGGGGGAAAAAGCCTCGCCGACAATATCCGCGTGGTCGGCATCAATCCCGGCCCCGTCGGCACTGACCGCCACGTCACACTGTTGAAGACGCGGGCGAAGAACCAGTTTGGCGACGAGAACCGTTACAAGGAATTCCAGAAGAACATGCCGCTCGGTCGCCCCGCGCATGCGCGCGAGATCGGTGACCTCATGGCGTTCCTGGCGTCGGATCGCTCGGGATATACGTCGGGGGTGATCTTTACGGTGGATGGCGGATATACGGCGGGGTGGGGTTAGGCCGCGCTTCCCCACCGTCATTGCGAGGAGCGAAGCGACGAAGCAATCCACGTCTCCGCTTGTGGAGCCATGGATTGCTTCGCTTCGCTCGCAATGACGGCGTAGGCCGTCATGCATATATCTCCGGGCTGCCCACTACTTCCATGCGTTTCCACTTTGCCGGAAAATGTTCTACAGCACGATCTGCGATCGAGAGCCGAAGCAGGAGTATCGAAGTGGCTGATCAGGGGCTGGTGCGTGAGACGGCGGTTGCCATTGTCGGCAAGCTGAAATCGGGCGAAGTCACCCCGCTCGACCTGCTCGACGTGCTGGAAAAGCGCATCGCGGAGGTCGACGGCAAGGTCAATGCGCTGCCGACGCTGTGCTTCGACCGCGCCCGCAGGCACGCCACCGCGCTGATGAACAAGCCCGCCGCCGAGCGCGGCCTGCTCGCCGGTCTTCCGATCCCGATCAAGGACCTCACCAATGTCGCCGGCGTCCTGACCACGCAGGGCTCGCCGATCTACAGGGACAACATTCCGGCGAAGTCAGATATTCTGGTCGAGCATCTCGAGAACAATGGCGGGGTGATCTACGCGAAGTCGAACACGCCGGAATTCGGTGCCGGCGCCAACACCTTCAACGAAGTGTTCGGCCCGACGCGCAATCCCTGGGACACGTCACGCTCCGCCGCCGGCTCCTCGGGCGGCGCGGCGGTCGCGCTCGCGACCGGCACGGCCTGGCTGGCGCACGGCTCCGACATGGGCGGTAGCTTACGCAATCCCGCGAGCTTCTGCGGCATCGTCGGATTGCGGCCGAGCATCGGCCGCGTCGCGCATACGGTAGCCGCAGCGGTCGACCGCAATCTCGGTGTCCAGGGCCCGATGGCGCGCAACGTCGAAGACGTCGCGCTCCTGCTCGATGCCATGAGCGGCGAGCACCCCGCCGATCCGCTGTCGCTGCCGGTGTTGCCGAATTCGTTTCTCGCAGCCGCCCGCTCCGGCAACAAGCCGAAGCGCGTCGCCTATTCGCCCGACCTCGGCATCACGCCGGTCGACGCGGAAGTCGCCGCCGTCACCCGCAAGGCGGCGCAGCGCTTTGCGGAGCTAGGGGTCATCGTCGAAGAGGCCCATCCCGATTTGCGCGAGGCCCATGAATGCTTCCATGTGCTGCGCGCGTTCGACTTCGCGCTTTCCAAGGCGGCGCTGCTGCGCACGAAGCGCGACCTGCTCAAGCCCGAGGTGATCTGGAATATCGAGGAAGGCCTCAAGCTGACGGTCGAGCAGCTCGAACGCGCCGAGGCGCAGCGCGTCGCGATGACCGCGCGCACGCTGGAATTTTTCGAAAGGTACGATCTATTGCTCGCCCCCGCCACGATCGTGCCGCCCTTCCCGGTCGAGAACCGCTACGTCGCCGAATGCGCCGGCAAGAAGTTCGACAATTACGTCGAATGGCTCGGCATCGTCTACGCGATCACGCTGGTGTGCTGCCCCGCGCTGTCGTTGCCGTGCGGCTTCACGGCCTCGGGCCTTCCGGTTGGGCTGCAGGTGGTCGCGCCGCCGCGGGGCGAGGCGCAATTGCTCGCCGGAGCCAAGGTGCTGGAGGATATTCTGGGCGTGCGCAGCACGACACCGATCGATCCGAGGGCACTGAGGTAAACCAGGCGCGCTTGCCGATGAGGGGCCCTTCACATGACCAATGAGAATGAGCCGCCGCCCGAGAGCAAGCTGACGCGCAGCAAGGAACGTTGGGCGCGAGAAGGCAAGTTCCTCACCGGGAAGACCTCGCGGCCTGAAGACCAACGGCTGCCGCCAGGGCAGCATCTGACCAGGGATTGGCCAACGCTCGATCTGGGACTGACGCCCAATATTTCCCGCGAACGCTGGCGGCTTGACGTCTACGGCGCAGTCGAAAAACCGATCTTCTGGGATTTTGCGCAGTTCACGGCCCAGCCGCAGAGCAAGTTCGTATCCGACATTCACTGCGTCACGACATGGTCGCGCTACGACAATCAATGGGAGGGGCTGGCGACGCGTGACCTCCTCGACACCTGCCGGCCGCGCGAGGAAGCGCGATTCGTGGTGCTGCACTCCCATGACGGCTACACTACGAATCTTTCGCTGGAAGACTTTGCCGCGGAGGACGCGTTGCTCGCCCATAGCTGGTCCGGTGCGCCGCTGGAGCAGGAGCATGGCGGCCCGGTGCGGCTGGTGGTGCCGCACCTCTATTTCTGGAAAAGCGCGAAATGGTTGCAGAGCATTGAGTTTCTGGCAGAGGATGCGCCGGGCTATTGGGAAGTACGCGGCTATCACAACCGCGGTGATCCGTGGGCCGAGCAGCGCTATTCAGACGATTGAAGCTAAGTCCGAGGGAGAACAGCCATGCCGAGCGAACGCTTTCAATTCACCGGCGAAGGCGGCCATCAGCTTGCCGCTGCCCTCGATATGCCTGACGGACCGGTGCAGGCCTACGCGCTGTTTGCGCATTGCTTCACCTGCGGCAAGGATGTGTTGGCCGCGAAGCGCATTGCGACGGCGCTCACCGCAAAAGGCATCGCGGTGTTGCGGTTTGATTTTACGGGGCTCGGCTCCAGCGAGGGCGAATTCGCCAACTCGACCTTCTCCTCGAACGTTGCCGATCTCGTCCATGCCGCCGATCATTTGCGCGAAACCCGCACGGCGCCCGCGATCCTGATCGGCCATAGCCTGGGCGGCGCCGCGATCCTCGCTGCCGCGGGGCAGATACCGGAGGCAAAGGCAGTCGTCACCATCGCCGCCCCCTCCGATCCCGTGCATGTCACGCATCTCTTCAAGGATCGCCTCGATGACATCCGCACGCAGGGCAAGGTGGAGGTCCAGCTCGCCGGGCGGCCGTTTCACATCAAGCGCGAATTCCTCGACGACGTCGCCGAACACAGCCTGGCGGCGCGGATCGCAGACCTTCACAAGGCGCTGCTGATCATGCATTCGCCGACCGACGACACGGTCGGCATCGACAATGCCACGAAGATTTTCGTTGCCGCCAAACATCCCAAGAGCTTCGTGTCGCTATCGGGCTCCGATCATCTGTTGAGCGACAAGCGCGACGGCGCCTATGTCGCCGACGTCATCGCCGCCTGGGCCGAGCGCTATATTGAGCCCGCCGCGGCGCAGCCTGTTTCTGCCGCGAGCGAGGCGCCACGCAACGTCGTGGTGCGTGAAACCCGCAACAGTAAGTTCCAGCAGATCGTCGCCACAGGTCCCCATCAGATGGTGGCGGATGAGCCCGTTGCCGTCGGCGGCCAGGATAGCGGGCCCGGGCCATATGACTTCCTGGTCGCAGGCCTTGGCGCCTGCACGTCGATGACGATGCGGATGTATGCCGATCGCAAATCGCTGCCGCTGGACCGCGTCACCGTGACGCTGAAGCACAGCAAGATTCACGCAACGGATTGCGCCGAATGCGAGACGCGCGAGGGCATGCTGGATCAGATCGACCGGGTGATCTCGATTGAAGGCGCCCTGGATGCCGATCAGCGCACGCGGCTGATGGAGATTGCGGACAAGTGCCCGGTGCACCGGACGCTGACGTCGAAGATACGGATCGTGACGAGGGCAGCGGAGTAGCGGACCGGTCACGGGCCTTCATGGTTTGAGACGCGCAGCTTCGCTGCGCTCCTCACCATGAGGAGACAGATGACCTCATCCTGAGGAGGCGCGAAAGCGCCGTCTCGAAGGATGAAAGCCCGGCTGTCGAAACGCCTAAGCCGCCGCCAGTGGCCGAACCCGCAGCGCGCCGCGCAGACCGGCGGCGGTGCCGACGAGGATGCCGGCGAAGGCAATCAGCGAAGCAAGCGCCAGCGTGGAAAATCCCGTCAACCCCTGCCCGATCGAGCAGCCGAACGCCATGACGCCACCGATGCCCATCAGCGCGGCACCACTGCCGGAGCGCAGCATGTGACGCGGCGATTGATAACCTTCGAGTTGAAAGCGTCCGGTCAACAGCGCCGTCACCAGGCTGCCGGCGAACACGCCGAACACGGTGACGATGCCGAAATTGAGCGTCGAGCCCGTCGACAGCATGACGTATTGAAGGGCGTCCGCGATCGGCGCGATGAAGGTGAGCGATGTGACCGGTGCGGGATTGAAATCGTCGGCGCCGAGATAGCCGGTGGCAAACCAGCCGGCCGCCACCAACAGGCCGATGACGAGACCCGCGGCGATCTGGCCCGGCGACCGCCGGAATGCCGGATGCGCAAAGGCAAAAATGATCAGCGCTGCGGAGATGACCGAGGCGGCCAGCATACGCGCGGCCGTTGCGCTCAGGCCTGCGGCGGCGAACAAGGCCGGCACCGAGTTTGCCGTCGCCGTGGTCTGCGACGCCCCGACCATTGCGATGCGCGACGGGGCGATCAGGCCCTTCAGCGTCATCTGGGCGAAGATCGCCAGCACGACCACCACCACGAAGGAGCGGAGATTGCCGCGCCCGAGCAGCACCAGCGCGCGCGAGCCGCAGCCGTTCGACAGCACCATGCCGTAGCCGAACAACAGCCCGCCGAAGAACATCACCGGCGCGGAGAACGACGGCTGCAGATAGATCGACTTGCCGATATCGACGAGGCCGCCCGCGGCCAGCAACTGCGTCATGGCCACCGCGACGCCGATCGCCAGCGCATAGGTGCGCACCAGCCGGCCGTCGCCTTCAGCCCAAAAACCTCTGAGACTGCTGAGCAAGCAAAACCCGCTCAACAATCCGACCGATCCATAGACGAGACCGATCAGTAGTCCGCTGATGACGACGATATTGGCACTGTCCAGCACTGGTATTTCCCCGTTCCCGCGCGGTCGATCCGGCCGTGACCGCTCAAATAGGAAGCCATTTCAGCAGTTGCTAATATGTTGGAAACGTGCGCGCGTCCACGCCGCAACGATGCGGAGAATGAATCGCCCGCGGAGGTCCGCGACGACGGAATAAAATCATTGCGCGCGAGCGGCGTACGGCAGGTTTATTCCTCATGAAAAAATTGGAGGAATCCCGCGCCTCCAGCGAATGCCTATTTCAAGGCCGCAGGATCACCCGATCGCGCGACGAGCCGGCGACCGCAAGGAAGGCAGCGCGGGCCTCTTCCAGCGGATAGATCGCCGCTGGCTTGATCGGGAACGGCTTGAGGTGCCCGCTGGCGAAGCCGGGACCGAGTTCCTGCAGCACCGCGCCGGTCGCGGTTGACGACAGGCCGAGGGTGTCGATGCCGACATAGGTGTGCTGGCCGCGATAGAATTCCAAAATATTGAACTGCACGATGCGGTCGATCGCAGCGATCAGGATCTGCCGCCCGCGCACCGCCAGCGATTGGTGTGCGGCGTGGAAATAGGGATCGCCGACCGTGTTGAACACGATGTCGGCGCCCTTGCCGCTGGTGAGTTCGCGCACCCGCGCCGCGACATCGGTTGCGGAGGCGTCGATGACTTCCACCTTTGAATTGGCGTGGCCTTCGTAGGGCTCGCTCTTGCGCACCACGCCGATCACCCGCGCGCCGTGCCAGCTCGCGATCTGCACCGCCGCCTGCCCGACCTTGCCGTTGACGCCCATGACCAGCAAGGTCTCGCCCGCCTTCGGAACGCCGGCGCGGCGCAGGCCCTCCATTGCGGTGACGAAGGGCACGCCGATGCCGGCCGCCTCTTCCCATGAAATGCCCCTGGGCTTCTCCACCACGGCGTCGGCTTCGACCGCGAGATGCGTGGCGTGCGTGCCGTCCCGGCGAATACCGAGATCGCCAGAAGAGCCGAACACCTCGCGTCCGATCCAACCGTCCGGCCCATCGATGACAACGCCCGCATAGTCGCGGCCCGGCGTGCGCGGAAACACCGCATAGGCCATCAGCCCGGTCGCCGCCTTCACGTCGGACGGATTGACCGCCGCAGCCTTGACCTCGATCAGCAACTCGTTGTCGGCACGCGACAGCCGGCGCGTCTCGATGACGGGCGCAAGTGAGGCAGCGTCGGCGACTTTTGCTGGCAGTCGGACGCAGCGGGCCTGCACCAATTGGCTATCTGACTTGGGAGCCGGCTTCACGATATCCCCGGTTGGCTTGAGCGCTGTCGGCGGCAGGAGCTGCGTGGCCAATGACTAACGGACCGGCCGATTAGTGCAAGGGGTGTCAAACCGCCGTTGGCTTCGTGGGATGCCGCGACCGCCGCGCGGAAAGCTGCCGCAAGGCTTCGAAATCACCTCGCACGAAGGCTTCCTTTTTGGCTCGGCTCCACTTCTTAAGTTTGCGTTCGTTCTCGATGGCGTCGGTGATGCGGTCGAACCATTGCGAGAACACCAAGGTGACCGGTCGCCGGATTGCGGTATAGCCGCCAAGCGTTCCCGCGTTGTGCTGCGCAATCCTTATTTCCAGCGTCGTGCGCGTCGTTCCGATGTAGAAGCTGCCGTCGGCACAGCGGAGGATATAGAGAAAGGCGCCTTCCGTCATTTTCGACCTCCACGTTCTCCGCTTCCGCCCCTCATCCTGAGGAGCGGCGTCAGCCGCGTCTCGAAGGATGCAGGCCCGTCTGTGGCCTCATGGTTCGAGACGGCGCTAATGCGCCTCCTCACCATGAGGGGAGAAAGTTAGGCTTTCGGCCGCTTGTCGTAAACACGTTTCGCCTTGCCGAGCGAACGTTCCAGTGTTTCCGGCGCCACCGCCTTGATGCGCGCGGTGATGCCGATGGTGTTCTTGATGAAGAGCGCAACCCTTTCGGCGTGCGCGAGCAGCCCGCTACCGTCCCAGCTTTCGGGACGGGCTTCGGCGAGCACGGTCATCTCGTCCATGCGCCCTTCGCGCGTCAGCTCAATGATGAAATGGCCGCCGCACCAGTCGGTCGCCAGCAACGCTTCCTCGATCTGGGTCGGGAATACGTTGACGCCGCGCAGGATGATCATGTCGTCGGAGCGGCCGGTGACCTTCTCCATGCGCCGCATGCCCGGGCGCGCGGTGCCCGGCAACAGCCGTGTCAGGTCGCGGGTGCGGTAGCGGATGATCGGGAAGCCCTGCTTGGTCAGAGAGGTGAATACCAGTTCGCCCTTCTCGCCGTCCGGCAACACCGCGCCGGTCTCGGGGTCGATCACCTCGGGATAGAAATGATCCTCCCAGATATGCAGGCCGTCCTTGGTCTCAACGCATTCCTGCGCCACGCCGGGGCCGATCACTTCCGACAGCCCGTAAATATCGGTCGCGTCCATGTCAAAAGTCTGCTCGATCTCCGCGCGCATCGCATTGGTCCAGGGCTCGGCGCCAAAGATGCCGAACTTCAACGACGACTGACGCGGGTCGAGCCCCTGCCGCTTGAACTCGTCCGAAATAGCCAGCATGTAGCTCGGTGTCACCGTGATGATGTCGGGCCTGAAATCGTTGATCAGTTGCACCTGGCGTTCGGTCATGCCGCCGGAGACCGGCACCACGGTGCAGCCGAGTTTTTCCGCGCCGTAGTGCACGCCGAGTCCGCCGGTGAACAGGCCGTAACCATAAGCGTTGTGAATGATCATGCCGGTGCGGCCGCCGGCGGCGCGGATCGAGCGCGCCATCACCTCCGACCAGATATCGATATCGCCTTGCGTATAGCCGACCACGATCGGCTTACCCGTTGTGCCCGAGGACGCGTGGACGCGGACCAGCTTTTCGCGCGGCACGGCAAACATGTTGAAGGGATAATTGTCGCGGAGGTCGGTCTTCGCCGTGAATGGGAATTTCGTGAGATCAGAGAGCTGCTTGAAATCGGAGGGATGCACGCCGGCCGCGTCAAATGCCTTCCTGTAATGCGCGACATTGTCGTAGGCGTGCCGGAGCGACCAGGCGAGGCGCTTGGTCTGTAGCGCCATGATCTCGTCGCGCGAGGCGCGCTCGGCCTCATCCAATTCAGCGCCGTAACCGCTTCCGCTGGATTTCAATCTTGCCATGGCCATGGCGTGTTCCTCTCGCTTGCTATTTTTGTTTGGTCTCTTCGTCCGCGGCCGGCAGCCACGTTCCGGCGACGGTGCGGGAATGACCGCGGAACTCCGCAATCACGACATCGCCCGACGTGACGCGGACGTCATAAATTCCGGAGCGACCGTTGCGAGAAACTTCCCGCGCGGTCGCGACCAGCACGTCGCCGAGCTTGCCCGGGCGGATGAAGGCGATGTCGCATTGCGCGGCGACTGCGCGCTCATTGCGGGAATTACAGGCAAAGGCGAAGGTGGAATCGGCGAGGAGAAAAATGAAGCCGCCATGGGCGATACGCTGGCCGTTGACCATGTGCGGCTGCACCGTCATCGTCAGCGTGGCCTGCCCCGGCCTGACCTCGACAATTTTCATGCCGAGGCCCTTGCTGGCGTCATCCTCCTTCCACATCGCCTCCGCGCAGGCGCGGGCGATCTCGTCGGGCGACAGCGCGACGTTCATAGCTGATAGCCCGCTCTGCGAGACGGTTTCACGACGTTCTCTCCCTTGTGCACACGGGCCTGCTATCAGGCCTCTTTGCGTAGTGTGGGAACGAAGCACCTGAGGTGTCAACGATCCCTAGTCTTTAGCCTCAACCACCTCTGTCATTCCGGGATGGTGCGTTAGCACCAGACCCGGAATCTCGAGATTCCGGGTCTGGTCCTTCGGACCATCCCGGAATGACATCGCCGTCACACATGGTCGTAATCCACCACGACCTTATCCGAACACGGCCGCGCCTGGCAGGTCAGGATGAATCCCGCCTTCAGTTCCCATGGCTCCAGCGAATAGTTGACCTCCATTTGCGCCTCGCCCTCGACCAGCTTGGCGCGGCAGGTCGAGCACATGCCGCCCTTGCAGGCGAACGGCAGATCCATGCCGGCACGCAACGCAGCGTCGAGGATGGCCTCTCCTTCGGCGACCGGCACCTCGCGGCGCTTGCCGTCGATGATCAGGGAGGCGATCGCCTTCGGCGGCGCGGACGGCTCGACAATCTTCTTTGCGCGCGGCTTGCCGCCGAATTCCGAGACAAAGCGCTCGACATGGATGCGTTCCTCGGCAATGCCGATCTCGCGGCAAGTCGCCTCGATCTCCTCGCTCATACCCATGGGGCCGCAGATGAAGACGTGATCGACACTCGAGGCGGGTACCAGCGAGCGCAGCAGCACGCGCACTTTCGCGCCGTCGAGCCGGCCATGCAGGATCGGGATATCCTGCTCCTCGCCCGAGATCACATGGAACAGCGACAACCGTTGCATGAAGCGGTCTTTCAGTTCCTCGAGTTCTTCGAGGAACAGCATGTTTGACGTCGTGCGGTTTCCGTAAAACAGGAAGAACCGGCTGTTCGGTTCGCGCGCCAGCACGCCCTTGACGATCGACAGGATCGGCGTGATGCCGCTTCCTGCGGCAAATCCGACATAGACCCTCGCCTCTTCAGGCGCATGGGCGATGCCGAAGCGGCCAGTCGGCGTCATCACGTCGAGTTCGTCGCCGGCCTTCAATTCGTCCGCTACCCAGTTCGAAAACGCGCCGCCATCGATCTTCTTCACCGCGATGCGCAACTCGCCGTCGTCAGGCCCCGAGCAGATCGAATAGGAGCGGCGCACTTCCTCGCCGTCCATCGTAGTACGCAACGTGAGGTATTGTCCCGGCGCAAAGCTGTAGTCGCCTTCCAGCTCCTTCGGGATCGCAAACGTCATCGATACCGCATCCACCGCCTCGCGGCGGAGGTCGTTGACGGCAAGGCGATGGAAACGCGGCGCGACGGACATGGTCAATGACACTTGAAATAATCAAAGGGTTCGCGGCAGGCCTTGCAGCGCCACAGCGCCTTGCAGGAGGTTGAACCGAACTCGGACAGCAGCTCAGTGTTTTGCGAGCCGCATTGCGGGCAGGCCACCTGCTGTTCGCCGAACAGCGCGCGACGCGAGTGTGATGCCTGCGGTGGGGCGATGCCGTATTCCCGGAGCTTGTTGCGGCCGTCCTCGCTCATCCAGTCCGTGGTCCAGGCTGGCGACAGCACGGTGCGGACCGTCGGGCGCGGCATTCCGGCGCGTTCCAGCGCCAGCACGATCTCGAGCGCGATCATGTTCATCGCCGGACAGCCGGAGTAAGTGGGCGTAATCGCGACCTCGACGCGGCCGTCATGAACCTCGACGTCGCGCAGCACGCCGAGATCGGCGATCGTAAGCACCGGTATTTCGGGATCGACCACCTGTGAAGCGGCCTCCCAGGCGCGGCGGCGCAGATCAGTATCGCCTGAGATGGCCGTTACCATGTCGCCCCCGGAAACGTCCGTTGCATCGATTGCAACTCGCTGAGGAGATGACCGAGATGCTCGCTGTGCCGCCCGCTGCGGCCGCCCTGCTGCATCCAGTTATTGTCAGGCAAAACAAGCGTCGCTTCGCGGACGACATCCGATACCGTCTTCAGCCATTGCGGATGCAAGGTGGCAGGGTCGACCGCAATGCCGGCATCGATCAGGCCGCGCTCGTTGTCATCGGCGGCAAACATCTCGCCGGTAAAGGCCCAGAGCTCGTCGATCGCCGCTTGCGTGCGGCGGTGGCTTTCCTCGGTGCCGTCGCCGAGACGGATGATCCATTCCGAGCAATGGCGGACGTGATAGGCGCTTTCCTTTTCCGATTTCGCCGCAACCGCGGCCAGCGTTGTATCGGTGGAACGCATCATCGCGCGCCAATAGAGATCGGCGAACGCAGCATAGAAGAACTGCCGCACCATGGTGCGCGCGAAATCGCCGTTCGGCTGTTCCAGCAGCAGGAGATTGCGGTACTGCCTGACGTCGCGGAGATAAGCGAATTTGTCCTCGTCGTTGCCCTTGCCCTCGACCTTCGCGGCGTAGGAGTAAAGCTCGCGCGCCTGGCCGAGGAGATCGAGGCCCATATTGGCGAGCGCCATGTCCTCTTCCAGCATCGGCGCATGGCCGCACCATTCCGACAGCCGATGGCCCAGGATCAACGCATCGTCGGCACGGCGCAGGGTGTAGAGCACCAGCGGCGTTTCGGAGACCTGGATGTTGGCTGCGGCCATACTCTATTCCTGTCTATTCACATTCCGACCTCATCCTGAGGAGCGCCAAAGGCGCGTCTCGAAGGATGGGCTGCGAGTCCCGTTGCCGCCATCCTTCGAGACGCTTGCTTCGCAAGCTCCTCAGGATGAGGTCTGGGGCCTCATGGTTCGAGACGGCGCTGCGCGCCTCCTCACCATGAGGGGTGAGAGATTCACATATGCCCGACTTCGTCGGGCACGTCGTAAAACGTCGGGTGCCGGTAGATCTTGGATTCCGCCGGCTCGAACATCATGCCTTTCTCGGACGGATCGGACGCAGTGATGGCGCTCGACGGCACCACCCAGATCGAGAGGCCCTCGCCGCGGCGGGTGTAGATGTCGCGCGCGGCCTGCAGCGCCAGCGTGGCGTCGGTGGCATGCAGCGAACCCACATGCTTGTGCGCCAGCCCGTTGCGGCTGCGGATGAAAACTTCCCAGAGCGGAATGTTCGGCGTCGCCATCGCGTCTCTCCTATTCGGCCGCCTGCAGCGCCGACCGTTGCCGGCGTTTCTCGGCATAGGCCATCGCCGCCTCACGCACCCAGGCGCCGTCTTCATGCGCCTTGCGCCGAGCCGCCAGACGGTCGCGGTTGCAGGGGCCGTTGCCTGCCAGCACCTGTTTGAATTCGTCCCAATCGATCGCGCTATATTCCCAATTGCCGTTCGCGTTCTGCTTCATGCCGGGATCAGGAATCGTCAGCCCCAGGAATTGCGCCTGCGGCACGGTGGCGTCGACGAATTTCTGCCGCAGCTCGTCGTTGGAGAAGCGCTTGATCTTCCACTTGGTCGAGGTGTCGCTGTGCTGGCTGACCTGGTCGGGCGGACCGAACATCATCAAGACCGGCCACCACCAGCGGTTCAGCGCATCCTGCGCCATCGCCTTCTGCTCGTCGGTGCCGCGGCACAGCGTCAGCATGATCTCAAAGCCCTGGCGCTGGTGAAACGATTCCTCCTTGCAGACGCGGATCATCGCGCGTGCGTAAGGACCATAGGAGCAGCGGCACAGCGGGATCTGGTTCATGATCGCCGCGCCATCGACCAGCCAGCCGATCGTGCCGATGTCGGCCCAGGTCAGCGTCGGATAGTTGAAGATCGAGGAATATTTCGCCTTCCCCGCGAGCATCGCGTCGACCAGCTCTTCGCGCGAAGAACCGAGCGTCTCGGCGGCGGCATAGAGATAGAGCCCGTGGCCGCATTCGTCCTGCACCTTGGCAAGCAGCGCCGCCTTGCGGCGCAGCGATGGGGCGCGGGTGATCCAGTTGCCTTCGGGAAGCATGCCGACGATTTCGGAATGCGCGTGCTGCGAAATCTGCCGCGTCAGCGTCTTGCGGTAGGCGGCCGGCATCCAGTCGTTGGGCTCGATGCGCTCGTCGGCATCGATGCGCGCCTGAAACTGCGTAGCCCGCGCGGCGTCCTCAATGTGGCGATCGTCGCCGTCGGACGTGTTGAGCGCCTGCGTGTACATGGCGGACCTCCCGGAATTTGTTGGGAGGAAATATATAACACAAATTTTGATATGCAATATATTTCTGTAACATATCTACAGCCCGTCAAACCGCTTCGAAAGTTCCCCGCCGGGCTTTGGCAGGGGTCCGTTTTCGTTGGTGGCATGGCGATCAAGCCATTGTTCGGACGCGGGAAGCAGCGCGCGATAGATCTCGCCACAGAGCGTTCGGGCGACCCTGCCCGGCCAGTCCGCGGGCAATAGCGCGGTCGGCAGCAATGGGTCGCGCAGCACGACGCGACGGTAATGATGGATCAGGAGGATCCGTGCGGTGAACGCGTCGGCCTCGGTCAGCCGCTCGCCGCGGCCGAGCCAGCCGTGCAGCGGCTCGAAGGTCTTCATGAATTTCTGATAGGCGTCGGCGGTGCGATCGAGCGGCCAGCTTTCGCTGAGCAGGCGCCGCCCGCTATCGTCTTCCGCCGACACTTCGAGACGAATCGCGCCGACGGCTTCCGCAGGCACCGGCACACCCGACGGCGCGACCCATACGCCCGGCAGCGGACTGCCGAAGCCAGCGTTCTTCAACGCCTCGCGTGCGGTGTCGCGGTCTCCGCCATTGCCAATCAGCAGCAGTTCAAACCGCCCGGTCCAGTCGGAGGCCGGCGGGCCGTAAATGTGTTTGGTCGCGATATCGAAGGTCTGCCGCTCGCCCTGAACCAGGCGATAGAAACTGTTGCGGCCAACTTTGACACGCTCGAACCAGCCGTCGGCCGTCAGTCGCGACATCGCGGTGCGCACCACGCTGGCGTCGATGTCAAGTTGCTCGAAAAATTCCAGCAGCGTGCCGAGCCAGACCGAGCCGCCGCGCGGCACGATGGCGTCGCCGAATACGGTGATGACGATCGATCCGGTGCGCGAAGGTTCGCGCTTCAACTGCTGGATAATACGGGCAAGCGGCGGCGGCATGCGTCAAGGCATAGCGCGTTTTGCAGGAGAGCGACAATGTCGGTAAGAGCTGGGCTTCATCCTTCGAGACGCGGCCAAGCGGCCGCTCCTCAGGATGAGGTCTTCGAGACGCGGCCAAGCGGCCGCTCCTCAGGATGAGGTCTTAGACCCTCATGGTGAGGAGCGCGGCAACGCCGCGCGTCTCGAACCATGAGGCCGTGAAACGCGCCGACAGAATTGCGTCGGCTCAGCGATGCGGATCCGGATAAACCACGCTGCGCCAGCCGCTTCGATCGAACGGTGCCCATTCGCCTTCCGGCTGCGCCAGGCGATCGGCAACCGCATAGACGACCGCCGGGTGATGGCCCATGCCGCAATGGCTGCTTTCGACTTCGATGCTTTCGGAAGTCGCCGACGTCTTTTCCATGCAGCCCTGCCAGGCGCAGATGCCGTCGGTGCGGCTGAAGATCGCGGAGGTCGGCACCGGCGGCGTGCCCGAGAGCGATCCGCCGAAACGGGGATCCTCCTCGTCGGCGCGACGGCCGCTCGCCAGCTCATAGACGCGCCAGGCGTTGGTCGCCTTCGGTCCCGACGCAAAAGGGCTGCCGAGCGTGATCACCGAGCGCACGCGCTCCGGCATCATCTTGGCAAGCTGACGCGCGTAGAGACCGCCGAGACTCCAGCCGACCAGCGAGACCTTGCGGCCGTGCGTGTCGTTCAACTCCTGCACCAGATCGACCATGGCGTTCTGCACGCCGTGGCGCAGGCCGAGGTTGCGCCCCTGACGCCAGCCGCTGACGGCATAGCCGCGCGTGCGCAGAAAGCTGCGCAGCGGCCGCGTCGAGGTGTCGGATGCAACAAGCCCGGGCAACACCAGCACGGGGTGTCCGTCGCCGCGCGGCGCCAGGCTCAGCAATGGCAGTGCCCCCAGAAACGCGCCGAGTTCGTGAATGGCACGCCCCTCCAGAAGCATCAGGGTTCTGGATGGCGGGGCAAGCGTCTGCGCAGCAACGGACATCATATCTCCTCTCGGGCTCGGCCCCTTACGTCGCGGCAGCCGGCCACCGGTTCAGTTAGACGCCAACGCGGTAGAATCGTTCGGCACTGCAATATAGTTCCACAAAAAGCTAGGGAACCGGCTTTCCCCTTGCAAGCAGTGCAGATCACATCTCGGATAACTAAAAGCGTTGACGTGATGAATTAGTCACAGCAGCCGCAGCAGGTATTCGAGGGTGTACAGCGCCAATCCCGCAAGCCCGCCGATCAGCGATCCGTTGAAGCGGATGTATTGCAGGTCGCGGCCGATGTTGATTTCGATCAGCGCGATCAACTGCCCCATATCCCACGACTTGACCTGGTCGGAGATGAAGGTCGAGACGCCGCTCTTCTGTTCGGCGACCACGGTGCGCAACACCGCCACGAGCCCCTGGTTGATCTCGGTGCGCAGCTCGGCGTCGCCGGCCAGCGCCTCGCCCGCCTTCACGAACATGCGCACCAGATATTGCTCCAACACCTGGGTCTCGCCCGAGGCGCTGCGTTCGAAGAACGTGCGTGCGTTGGCCCAGATGTGGCGTGCGAGACCCGTCACTTCGGGACGCGCCAGGAGATCGCGCTTCAACCCCTGGATTCGCTCGGCGTAGCTTGGATCGGTGCCGAGGCGATCGACGAAGTTCATCACCATGCGATCGAATTCGCCGCGGAACGGATGCGCGGGATCGTTGCGGACTTCCTCGAAGAAGGCGGTGGCGGAAGCCACGATCTTGTTCACCAGGAACTTGTCGGCGCGATAGAGCTTTAGCAGCGTCGGCAATTCGGCGCGGATCTTTTCGCGGATCATCGCCATGGTTTCGGCCTGCGTCATGGTCTGATGCACCGCGCGCAGGATGTCATCGAGCAGGCCGGAATGCCGCCCCTCCTTCACGAATGCGCGCAGCGTTCCGGCCGCGAGCGGCGCGAGATCGATCGACATCAATTGCGCGGTGATGCGGCGGCTGACGAACGTCATCAGCCCGGAGGTCTCCGTCGCCGCCACCGCTTCGGGCAATAGCCGCAGCGCAAAGCGCGCGAGATCCTCGCTGCGCTTGCGGTCGCGCAGCCAGTCGGCGATGAACGCGCCGAAATCGATCTGCCGCAGCTTGGCCTCGACGGGAGCTGCTTCCAGGAAATGCTTCTCGATGAATTCGCCGAGCTTATCGGCGATGCGGTGCTGGTTGCTCTGGATGATCGCGGTGTGCGGAATCGGCAATCCCAGCGGCCGCTTGAACAGCGCCACCACGGCATACCAGTCGGCCAGGCCACCGATGGTAGCGGCCTCGGCAAACGCCGCGATGAAGCCGAAGGCCGGATGCAGCGGCAGCAGCGCGCGTGCGGCGAGGAAGATCGCAAACGTCGCCGCCAGCACCGACGTTGCCAGCAATTTTACACGCCGCAACTCGGCGGCGCGGATGGCGTCGCCGGGGCTGTCGATGATGAAGGTAGTGGGAAGCGTCATGGCGGCTTTCGGAGAGCTACACCCACTTCGATCATAGCGCGATGCGCCCACCGCCGTCATTCCGGGGCGTGCGAAGCACGAACTAAGGTGCGCAATTTCGCACCTGAGAATCTCGAGATTCCGGATCGCCGCTTCGCGTCGTCCGGAATGACAGGGACACCCGACAAAAAGAAGGCCCGCAAAAAGCGGGCCTTCGAAAACGGCAGTTGTCAGCGGATCGCGATCAGGCGGTCTTCATCAGGCGGTCTTGGAATAGACCTTGGCAAAGTTGTCCTGCGCGGTCTTGGCGCCCTCAGTGACGAGCTTGCCGAGATATTCGGTGGT